>DASSHM010000055.1:0-26749 GCA_035692885.1 Occallatibacter sp. | reverse complement strand
AGATACAATCCTCCATGAAATGACCAGAAAAATTGCGTTTCTCTTTCCCGGGCAGGGTTCTCAATCGGTTGGCATGGGCCGTGAGCTTGCCGAGCGCTTCCCTGTGGCGGCTCAAACCTTCACAGAGGCGGATGATGCCTGTGGATTTGCGCTCTCGCGTCTGTGCTTTGAAGGGCCTGACGCGGAGTTGAAACTCACCGAGAATACGCAGCCTGCAATACTGACCGTCAGCGTTGCGGCTCTGCGCGTTCTGGCCGAAAACGGAATTGAACCGGACCTGGCCGCGGGTCACTCACTGGGCGAGTGGTCGGCGCACGTGGCTGCCGGCACGCTGAGCTTCGCCGATGCGGTGCGGGCGGTCAAGGCGCGCGGACGGGCGATGCAGCAGGCCGTTCCTGCAGGCCAGGGCGGCATGGCCGCCGTACTTGCGCTCAGCGCAGAGGACATTTCGGCCGCCTGCGCCGAAGCGGAGGTAGAGACGGGACTCACGGTCGCCGCGGCAAATCTGAACTCGCCCGGTCAGACCGTAATTTCAGGTGCGCTGGCGGCGGTGGAAAGGGCGGCGACGCTGGCAAAAGCCAGAGGCGCGCGCCGTGCCGTGATGCTACCGGTAAGTGCGCCATTCCATTGCGCGCTGATGCAACCTGCGCAGGAGGAGGTGGCGCGCGTGCTGGGCACCCTGAGAATGGCCGAGCCGCGCATTCCCGTGGCGGCCAATGTGACGGGCGGGCTGGTAACAACCGCTGCCGGCGCGCGCGACGCGCTGATTCGCCAGGTGACAGGCGCCGTGCGCTGGATGGCGTGCGTGCGGTCACTGGTGGAGGCAGGAGCCACGACGTTCGTGGAGGTGGGTCCCGGCAAGGTGCTCTGCGGGCTGCTGCGGCAAATTGATTCGGAACAGAATGCACTCAATGTCGAAGACGCTTCCAGCCTTGAGAAGACCCTGGCAGGCCTTTGAATCCACGCTGCCGTAGAATGCCTGTACGATTTGCTAAGGCCCCAGATAGAGCTGAACGGGCGCAAAACCGAGCGAGTGCGTGTGCGGGTCATAGTCCAGGAAAAGCGCGTTGCTCTTGAGCCCGTTGATGCGAATTCCCACAATGAGCACATTGCCCACGATCCGCGCCACGGCAATCTTGTGGCTGCGGATTGCCCCGTAATCGTTATTGGGGCTTGAGGGACTCCAGTCGTTCTCGAATCGGGAGAAGGGATAGGGGCCGGTGGTATCAGGGTGCCTTTGCCAATCCGGATTATGAACCCAGATGCCGTAGGCCTTTTGCAGGTCATTGTGTTCAATGGCATCCAGAAAATGGTTCACGGTGATACGGCCCTGCAAATGAATCCACCAGTTCCACGGCCAGTCCACCGGCATGCCCGACACCAGCCAGTCGGCAACAAAAAGCACCACCAGCAGCGTGAAGCCGCTCCAGATCATCACACGGCGGCGGTGCGCACGGGCGGCATCATAGGCAGGGGCATCGAGCAGGGTCATCGCATTGGTCCTTACATGGTTAGGATACGCCACTGATCGGCGCGGATGTGGCGGCACTGAAGGTGCACTGCCGAGTCCCGCTTGTCACCGATGTCCGCATCGTGCTCCTATCTTCATTGCTCATCCTCGCGGCTGTACGTGGTCCGGTCCTTCTCCTTCTGCCGCTCCAGCGCAAGTTCGATGAGCCGTGTAATCAGGTCCGGATAAGCGATACCGGAGGCCTCCCAGAGCTTCGGGTACATGCTGATCCGGGTAAAGCCGGGCATGGTGTTCACTTCATTGATAAAGATGCGCCGCCGGGCTCCTGGCTCCATCAGAAAGTCCACGCGCGCGAGCCCTGACAGGCCGCAGGCTCGGAACGCGGCGAGGGCCATCTCGCGGATGCGTCTGCTTTCAGCGCGGCTGAGCCGTGCCGGAATAACGGGAACCGAACCCTCAGCGAGATACTTGGCCTCGTAGTCATAGAACTCCTTGCCGGGAATGATCTCGCCCACGACGCTGGCCTTTGGATTGTCGTTGCCCAGCACGGCTACCTCGAATTCACGAGCTTTTGCCCGTATGCCGCCGACACCCGCCTCCACAATGAGCTTGCGGTCATAGCGTGCGGCCAGCGTAAGTGCCGGTCCAAGTTCCCGGCGATTGTGGGCTTTGGTGATGCCCACCGACGAGCCCAGATTCGCGGGCTTGACGAAGACTGGATACTTAAGCGCTGCCTCAACGCGGAAAATCGTCTTGCGGGGCGAGTTCTCCCATTCAGACCGGAGCAGCGTGACGTGGCGGACGATGGGCAGGCCAGCCTGAGCAAAGAGGCGCTTCATGACGTCCTTGTCCATGCCCGCTGCCGAGCCCAGCACGCCGGAACCGACGTAGGGGATGCCCGCCAGCTCAAAAAGCCCTTGGATGGTGCCATCCTCGCCAAAGGTGCCGTGCAGGACCGGGAAGACCACGTCGAGAGCCCCGCCACCGGAGACAGACGAACCGTCGGCTGCCGGTTCAGGAGCGAGAAGAGTTGGAATGCCTTCGTGCAGCAGTTTTGCCCCGGGTGTTGCCTCGGGATCGCCCGCGCGCAGACGACGCGCCGCCGCGCTCTGATTGCCTTCGAGCAGGTGATGAGCGTCCGCGGCCGCCAGCCAGCGGCCCTGCCGGGTGATGCCGATGGGCACCACATCAAATCTGCTGCGGTCAATTGCGTTGAGGATGGAGGCTGCGGAGAGCAGCGATACCTCATGTTCGCCGCTGCGCCCGCCAAACAGGACACCAACTCGTGGTTTCTTAACCATACTGTTCTTCGTCACCGCGTAAAGATCGTCTCTGATCCAGTGTAGATTAGAGGATCTTCTTCCCGAATGCCGAACATGCCAGCTCAACGGCGAGATCAGCGGTACGGTTGTGCTCATCGATGACCGGATTGACCTCGACCATTTCGAAGCTGACCATACGGCCGTGGTCGGCGATGATCTCCATGGCGAGGTGTGCCTCGCGGTAGGTGGCGCCGCCGCGTACGGGAGTGCCCACGCCGGGCGCGTCCTCGGGATCAATCCAGTCCATGTCGAGCGAGACGTGGTAGCCTGCGGTGCCGCGGCTGGCGGCTTCAAGGGCCTCCTCCATCACGGCGCGCATACCGCGCTCATCGATATCGCGCATGGTATAAACCTCGGCCAGGCCCGCGCGGCGGATGTTGTCGCGCTCCGTGGCGTCGATGTCGCGCACACCGATAAGCACCGTGTTTTGCGGTGCAATCTTCGGCGCGTATCCAAAGATGCCGGTCAGCTCCTGCGCCCCGAGGCCCAGCAGAGCGGCCAGCGGCATTCCGTGCACGTTGCCTGAAGGTGAGGTTTCGGGCGTGTTGATGTCGGAGTGGGCGTCGATCCAGAGTACCCCGATCTTTTCACCGCGACGGCGATGAAACTCCGACACCCCGGAGACCGAGCCGACAGCGATGGAGTGGTCTCCGCCCAGAACGAGTGGAGTCATGCCCTGTTCAAGGATTTTGACCACGGCCTCGGCGGTGCGCGCGCAGGTGTCGGCAATCTGCCTGAGGTAGCGGGCATTATGGCTGCCGTAGAGCTGGGTCTCGGCGATTTCAACAATGATGTTTCCACCATCGGCAACGTGATGGCCGAGCGCCTCAAGTCGCGCCTCAAGGCCGGCTACACGAATCGCGGATGGCCCCATGTCAACTCCGCGGCGGCTGGCCCCCATATCCAGCGGGACCCCGATCACACGGATTTCACGGGTGGGTCTGGCTTGCGTGCCGGAGTGTCCGCGCGCGGCGGCGGTCTGCCCGGTCTCGCTTGACATCGTTTCGCTCCTCCCTGCCCGCATCGGCATGCCTGCCCGCTTCGGCTCGGAAAATCCATTGTCTGGTGCAATCGAACGCACTGCCGCACCAAGATGGCTATTAGACCAGATTTGGCTTGATCGGCGTTGCCAGGCAGCAGCAGCCCCGGCAGAGATTTTCACGGATGCTGTTGTATCTAAATATCTTATGAGTGTCTCAGTCCGGTTCCTCAGCCGGGCAGGTATGATCGCATGAACTTGACCTGGCAGGAAAAAGGCCCGGCACAGTGCCGGGCCCGGTGTTGAAGTGTGAATGCGGGGCGCGTAGCCAGCGAAAAGTTGGTAGCTATTCGGCCGCCATCTCCTCGGCTTCGCCCTCCTGGCGCATGAGTTCGAGTTCGCGCTCGGCGGCTTCAATCTCAGCCGAAACCTCCTCCTGGACGCGGGCTGCCGCCTCCTCCAGCTCCGGCGAGAGCTGAACGTTGCGATAGTACTCAAGGCCGGTGCCGGCGGGGATGAGACGCCCGACGATCACATTCTCCTTGAGGCCGCGCAGGCCGTCGATTGCGCCATTGATGCTGGCCTCGGTGAGCACGCGCGTCGTCTCCTGGAAGCTGGCCGCAGAGATAAAGCTGTCGGTCGAGAGCGAGGCCTTGGTGATGCCCAGCAGCAGGGGGCGGCCAATCGCTGGACGTCCGCCCTCGGCGAGCACCCGTTCGTTTTCAGCGCGGAACCGGAACCGGTCAACCTGCTGCTCGAGCAGGAAGTTGGTATCGCCAACCTCGTCAATCCGCACCCAGCGCAGCATCTGCCGCACGATGACCTCGATATGCTTGTCGCTGATGGCGACACCCTGCAGGCGGTAGACCTCCTGAATTTCGTTCACCAGGTAGGCCTGCAGTTCCTTTTCGCCTAGCACGGCGAGAATGTCGTGCGGGTTCAGGGGACCATCCATGAGCGGGTCACCGGCGCGCAGGCGTTCACCCTCCTGCACATTCACGTGCACGCCTCGCGGCACCGAGTATTCCTTTTCGTCGCCGTTGTCTGCGGTAACGTAAATCTTGCGCTGGCCCTTGCTGACCTCGCCAAAGCGAACCACGCCATCGATCTCGCTGATAATGGCGGTTTCGCGCGGCTTGCGGGCCTCAAACAGCTCAACCACGCGGGGCAGACCGCCGGTAATGTCCTTGGTGCGCGTGCTCTCCTTGGGAATCTTGGCCAGCACGTCGCCCGGACCAACCTCGTCGCCCTCCTGCACCATGAGGTGCGCGCCCCGGGGCAGCAGGTAGCGTTTGTGGGTCTTGGAGCCCTTGATGACAAAGGCCGGCTGCCGCTTCTCGTCGGGCGCATCTGCAACCACCCAGCGCGAGAGACCAGTGACTTCGTCCACTTCCTCGTTGAGGGTGATGCCCTCCTGCAGGTCCTTGAACTGCACCGAACCGCCAATCTCGGTGAGAATGGCATAGGTGTAGGGGTCCCACTCCGCCAGCAGGTCGCCGAGCTTGACCGACGCGCCGTCCTTGACGCGCAGGCGCGCTCCGTAGACAACCTGATAGCGCTCCTTCTCCCGCCCGCGCTCATCCACGATGGACACTGAGCCGGAGCGGTTCATGGCCACCTGCGTGCCGTCCTTGCTTTGCACCGTGTGCAGGTTGATGAATCGCACGAAGCCGTTGTTCTTGGCCTCAAGGCGTGAGCGGTCAGCCACGCGGCTGGCGGTGCCACCCACGTGGAAGGTGCGCATGGTAAGCTGCGTGCCCGGCTCGCCGATGGACTGCGCGGCGATGACGCCGACGGTCTCGCCCAGCTCCACCATGCGGCCCGAGCCGAGGTTGCGGCCGTAGCACAGCGCGCACACCCCGCGGCGCGATTCGCAGGTCAGCACGGAGCGTATCTTCACCTTCTCGACGCCCGCACCCTGGATGGCCGAGGCAATGTCCTCGTCAATGGGCTGGTTCACATCGACCACTACGTTGCCGTCGTAGTCCTTGATGCGCTCCAGCGAGACGCGGCCGATGATACGGTCGCGCATGGGCTCGATGATCTCGCCCGACTCGACAATCGAGCCGACATAGATGCCCTCGGATGTGCCGCAATCGTTCTCGGTCACGATGACATCCTGGGCCACATCCACCAGACGGCGAGTGAGGTAGCCTGAGTCGGCGGTCTTGAGCGCTGTATCAGCAAGGCCCTTGCGCGCGCCGTGGGTCGAGATGAAGTACTCCAGCACGGTCAGGCCCTCGCGGAAGTTTGCGGTAATGGGCGTCTCGATCACCTCGCCGGAGGGCTTGGCCATCAGTCCGCGCATGCCCGAGAGCTGGCGAATCTGCTGCTTGGAGCCGCGGGCGCCGGAATCGGCCATGATGTAGATCGGGTTCATCGCCCCTTCGTCGTCCGCCTTCTTCATGTTGCCGAACATCTCATCGGCCACCTGATCAGTCACCGCAGACCACATCTGGATGACCTTGTTGGAGCGCTCGCCATTGGTGATGGCGCCGTCCATGTACTGCTTCTGGACCTCAATGACCTTCTTGTCGGCGTCGTGGACCACTGAATATTTGCTGGCCGGAATCACCATGTCGTCCAGCCCGACGGAGAGGCCCGAACGGGTGGCAAACTGGAAGCCCAGCGACTTGATGCGGTCAAGCATGCCCACCGTCACCTCAAGGCCGAGGTTCTGGTTGCAGTAGTTCACCAGTTGGCCGATTCCCTTCTTCTTGAGCAGTCCATTGATGTAGGGCATGCCGGGCGGAAGAGCATCGTTGAGGATGACGCGGCCGACGGTGGTGGAGAGGTATTGCTTGTTGAATTCCACCACTTCGGTGTGGGTCAAATCCTGATCGTCATACGCCGTGGCCATGTCGAGAACCTTGCCCGTGTAGCGCAGACGGATGGGCGTCAGCGTTTCGACCTCGCCGGTCTCGAGCGCCATCAGGATCTCCTCGGTGTTGGCGAAGACGCGGCCCTCGCCCCTGGTGCCCTTCTTGGCCTTGGTGAGGTAGTAAAGGCCAAGCACCATGTCCTGCGTAGGCACGGTGATGGGCTGCCCGGATGCGGGCGAAAGAATGTTGTGCGAGGCCAGCATGAGGACGCTGGCTTCAATCTGCGCCTCGGGTGAGAGCGGAATGTGCACCGCCATCTGGTCGCCGTCAAAGTCCGCATTGAACGCGGTGCAGACCAGCGGGTGAATCTTGATGGCCTTGCCTTCAACCAGCACCGGCTCAAAAGCCTGGATGCCCAGCCGATGCAGGGTTGGGGCGCGGTTCAGCAGCACGGGATGGTCCTTGATGACCTCCTCGAGGATGTCCCACACCACGGGCTCCTGCATCTCCACCATCTCCTTTGCCTGCTTGATGGTGGTGCAGTTGCCGGTCTGCTCGAGCCGGTGATAAATGAAGGGCTTGAACAGCTCGAGCGCCATTTTTTTGGGCAGGCCGCACTGGTGCAGCTTGAGCTCCGGCCCCACCACGATCACCGAACGGCCCGAATAGTCAACGCGCTTGCCCAGCAGGTTCTGGCGGAAGCGCCCCTGCTTGCCTTTCAGAGTGTCGGAGAGCGACTTGAGCGGGCGATTGTTGGCGCCGCGCAGCACGCGTCCGCGGCGGCCGTTGTCAAACAGCGCATCCACGGCCTCCTGCAGCATGCGCTTTTCGTTGCGCACGATCACTTCGGGGGCATGCAGGTCCATCAGCTTCTTCAACCGGTTGTTGCGGTTGATGACGCGACGGTACAGATCGTTCAGGTCAGAGGTGGCAAAGCGGCCGCCATCCAGGGGGACCAACGGACGCAGCTCCGGCGGAATGACCGGCAGAACGTCGAGAATCATCCAGTGAGGCTTGTTGCTGCTCTTGCGGAAGGCCTCGACGACCTTGAGCCGCTTGGCGTACTTGAGCTTCTTCTGCGAGGAGCTCTCAGCCTTCATCTTCTCGCGCAATTCATTGGCCAGGTCGTCCACCTGGACGCGCTTGAGAAGCTCCTTGATGGCCTCGGCTCCCATCATGGCCTTGAAGCCGGAGGGGCGGAACTGCTGGTCGAGCTCGCGGTACTTGCCTTCGTCTTTGATAATCTCGCGCTCGCGAACCGGCGCGTCGCCGGGATCGACCACGACGTACGACTCAAAGTAGAGAATGCTCTCCAGATCGCGCAGTGAGATGTCGAGCAGATGACCGATGCGCGAGGGCAGCCCCTTGAAGAACCAGACATGCGAGCAGGGAGAAGCCAGCTCGATGTGCCCCATGCGCTCACGGCGCACCTTGCTAACCGTAACTTCGACGCCGCACTTGTCGCAGATGACGCCGCGGTGCTTCATGCGCTTGTACTTGCCGCAGAGGCACTCCCAGTCCGTCACCGGGCCGAAGATGCGGGCGCAGAAGAGGCCATCGCGCTCCGGCTTGAAGGTGCGGTAGTTGATGGTCTCAGGCTTGGTGACCTCACCGTGCGACCAGCTGCGGATCTTCTCCGGCGAGGCCAGCATGATGCGGATGGCGTCAAAGTCTGTAATCGGGCTGGTGAGTTCAAACGGATTTGAACGGAACAAGGCGACCCTCCTTGGCGGGCTTTTCGGCGCCGGCCGCGGCTTATCCCCGGGATTGCTGAAGAGTCCCTCCTTCCCGGGAAGCGGCGGTTACCGCTTTCAAGAAGGACCCTGACGTACCTGCGTCCGGCCTGTACTCTCGTCTGACCAGCGTCAGGCCGGATCAATCCATCGGCAGTGGCTTAATCTGCCACGGCCGCAACTTCCGGCGCGGGCGCCTTGCGTACAAGGTCCGCGCGCTTGATCAATTCCACGTCGAGACACAACGACTGCAGCTCGCGAATGAGCACATTGAACGACTCCGGCACGCCGGGTTCAATGGCCGCTTCGCCCTTGACGATGGCCTCGTAAATCTTGGTGCGGCCATAGACATCGTCCGACTTGGCGGTGAGCAGCTCCTGCAGGATGTAGGCCGCTCCATAGGCTTCAAGCGCCCACACCTCCATTTCGCCAAAGCGCTGGCCGCCGAACTGGGCCTTGCCGCCCAGCGGCTGCTGGGTGATCAGCGAGTACGGCCCGATGGAGCGCGCATGGATCTTGTCGTCCACCAGATGCGACAGTTTGAGCATGTAGATGTAGCCGACCGTAACCGGCTGCTCAAATCTCTCGCCGGTCATGCCGTCATAGAGTTCTGACTTGCCCGAGGAAGGCAGACCGGCCGAACCGAGCAGCGCCTTGATCTCCTCCTCCTTGGCCCCGTCGAAGACCGCGGTGCCAAACCAGATGCCGCGATCCATTCCGGCAACCACCCGCATCAGCATCTCGTCGTCCAGATCGAGCAACTGGCGCAGAGTGGCGGTTCCGGCAAACTCCTTCTTGAGCATCTCGCGCACCGCGTTTGCGCCGGTGCAGGCATCGGCCAGCGCGGCCACCTTCCTGCCCAGGCCGTGCGCGGCCCAGCCCAGGTGGGTTTCAAGAATCTGGCCTACGTTCATGCGCGAAGGCACGCCCAGCGGATTGAGCACGATCTCGACCGGAGTTCCATCAGGCAGATAAGGCATGTCCTCCTCGGGCAAAATGCGCGAGATGACTCCCTTGTTGCCGTGGCGGCCGGCCATCTTGTCGCCCACCGAGAGCTTGCGCTTCATGGCGACATAGACCTTCACCAGCTTGATGACGCCCGGAGGCAGCTCATCCCCCTTTTGCAGCTTGGCAACCTTCTCGTTCGTAATCTTGCGCAGCACCTCGATCTGGCGTGAGGTCATCTCCTCAATCTCATCGATCTGCTCGTTGACGCGGGGGTCCTTGTCAGCGTAGCGGATACGCTTGAGATTCTTGGTGGAGATGCGCTCGATGGTGTCGCGGTCCAGAATGGCGCCCTTGGTAATCAGGCGCTTGTTGGTGCGTTCATCATGCAGGTCGGCCTGAACTTCCTTGCCGCCCAGAATGGATTCCAGGCGCTTGAGACGCTCGTCGGTGAGAATGCGGATCTCGTCGCCGAGGTTCTTCTCAAGCTGGGCCACATACTCGGCCTCGATCTGCTTGGCGCGCTCGTCCTTCTCCTGGCCCTTGCGGCTGAAGATGCGTACATCGACCACCGTGCCCTCAATGCCCGGAGGACAGGTGAGCGAGGCGTCGCGCACATCGCCCGCCTTCTCGCCGAAGATGGCCCGCAGCAGCTTCTCCTCTGGAGTGAGCTGGGTTTCGCCCTTGGGCGTCACCTTGCCCACCAGGATGTCGCCGTGGCCGATCTTGGCTCCGATGCGGATGACGCCGCTCTCGTCCAGGTCGCGCAGTGCGTGCTCGCTGACGTTGGGAATATCTCGGGTGATCTCCTCGGGGCCCAGCTTGGTGTCACGGGCCTCAATCTCGAACTCCTCAATGTGTACCGAGGTGTAATAGTCCTCGCGCACCAGCTTCTCGCTGATGAGGATGGCGTCCTCGAAGTTGTAGCCGCGCCAGGGCATAAAGGCCACCAGCACGTTGCGGCCCAGAGCCAGTTCGCCCTGTTCCGTGCACGGGCCGTCGGCGATGACCTGCCCCTTGACCACGCGCTCACCCTCGCGCACCACCGGCTTCTGGTTGATGCAGGTGTTCTGGTTGGAACGCTTGAACTTGATGAGCTGATAGATGTCCGAGCCAACCTCGCGCGAGAGCTGCGTGGGATGATGCTCGCCCTCGACGCGCACGATGATGCGCTCGGAGTCAACCGAATCCACGATGCCATTGCGCTTGGCAAGGATGACGGCGCCCGAGTCGCGCGCGGTGACGCCCTCCATGCCCGTGCCCACCAGCGGCGCCTCGGCCACCAGCAGCGGAACCGACTGGCGTTGCATATTGGCGCCCATCAGCGCGCGATTGGCGTCGTCGTGCTCCAGAAAAGGCACCAGCGATGCAGCCACCGAAACCAGTTGCTTGGGGCTGACATCGATGTAGTCCACCTCGGAGCGGTTGACCAGAACGAAGTTGCCCAGACGGCGCGCATTCACCAGTTCCTCGGTGATCTGGCCGTTCTCATCAAACTCGATGTTGGCCTGCGCGATGGTGTGCTTGTCCTCTTCCCAGGCCGACAGGTAAAAGCTGTACGGGATGTGCTCAATGATCCGTTTGCCCGCCTTCTTGAGCTGGGCATTCAGTTTGATCACTTCCTCCTTCTCGATGTGATCACCCACGCGCAGGCCGCTTTCGCCGGCGTTGGTCACCTCCACGTAGTCGAGGATGCGCGCGTCCTTCACCTTGCGGTACGGCGACTCGATGAAGCCGTACTCATTGATGCGCGCGAAGCAGCTGAGTGAACTGATAAGGCCGATGTTCGGGCCTTCCGGAGTCTCGATGGGGCAGATGCGGCCGTAGTGGGTGGGGTGAACGTCGCGAACCTCGAACCCGGCGCGCTCGCGCGACAGTCCGCCCGGCCCGAGGGCCGAGAGACGCCGCTTGTTGGTGATCTCCGAGAGCGGGTTGGTCTGGTCCATGAACTGAGAGAGCTGCGAGGAGCCGAAGAACTCGCGGATGGCCGCCATCACCGGCTTGGCATTGATCAGGTCGTGCGGCATGGCCGTGGTCAGCTCCTGGTAGACGCTCATCTTTTCCTTGATGGCGCGCTCCATGCGGACCAGACCGATGCGAAACTGGTTTTCCATCAACTCGCCCACCGCACGCACGCGGCGGTTACCCAGGTGGTCGATGTCGTCAACCACGCCGATATTCTTGCGCAGCTTGAGAAGGTAACGGATGGTGGCGTAGAAGTCCTCTGGCGTCAGTGTGCGGTGGTCAAGCTGCGTCGCATCCTGGTTCTCATACAGCTTGATGTTGAATTTGAGCCTGCCCACGCGCGAAAAGTCGTACTTCCGCGAGTCAAAGAACATGCCCTCGAAGAGCGCCGTGGCGGTGTCAAGCGTTGGCGGGTCGCCGGGACGCAGCTTGCGATAGATCTCGATAAGCGCCTCTTCCGGCTTGTGCACGGAGTCGCGCTTGAGCGTGTTGGTGATGATGTTGCCCACGTCATCCCGCTCGGGGAAGAACACTTCGAAGCTGGATGTCCCGCTGGAGAGCACCTTGTGCAGGCGGTCGGCGGTAAGCTCCACATTGGCCTCAACCAGCACTTCGCCGGTGGCCCGGTCGACCACGTCGGCCGCGGTCAGCGCGCCATCAAGCTCGGCGGTTTCGACCTCGATTTTTTCGATGCCGGCGGCACGAATGGTCTTGAGCGCGTGCGGGGTGATCTTGCGGCCTGCGTGCGCGGCCTCCTCGCCTTTGTGGATAACGCCGCGCGCCGGCTTGGTGCCCAGCAGGTTGGTGTGGACCTGCGCACCCTGCGGCACCTCCCAGAAGAGCTTTCCATCAGCGATATGCAGCCTGTCAACCGTATAGAAGGTCTTGAGAATCTCCTCGTCGGAGCGAAGTCCCAGCGCGCGCAGAAAAATGGTGCCTAGGAACTTTCGCTTGCGGTCAATGCGCACGTACAGCGTGTTCTTATGATCGTACTCAAACTCCACCCACGATCCGCGGTAGGGGATGATTTTGCCCAGAAAGTAGGTACGGTTGTTGGCTGTCTCAAAAAAGACGCCGGGAGAACGGTGCAGTTGCGAGACAATCACGCGCTCGGTTCCGTTCACGATGAAGGTGCCGTTGGGCGTCATCAGCGGAATGTCGCCGAAGAACACCTCCTGCTCCTTGATGTCGCGGATGGTCTTGTTGCCGGTCTCGGGGTCCTTGTCAAAGATGGTCAGCCGGACTGTGACCTTCAATGGAGCGGAGAAGGTCATGCCGCGCTCTTCGCACTCCTGCTGGTCATACTTGAGCTGCAAGCCCACCGGGTCGCCGCACTTGTTGCAGAAATCGGGAGTGTTCTTGTTGTAGGTGCCGCACTTGTGGCAGAGCACGTCTCCGGGATGGAACGGGTCGGTAATGACCATGGCGCCGCAGTGGACGCAGGCAGTGCGCAGGTGGTGCAGCCCTTTCAGGTGGCCGCACTTGCACTCCCAGTTGCCGATGGCGAAATCGACGAAGTCAAGCTGGGAGATGCCGCGGAAATCCGTGATGGGGAAGACCGAGACGAAGACCGACTGCAGCCCCGAGTCATTGCGCTCGTTGGGCAGCTTGTCCATCTGGAGGAAGCGCTCGTAGGAGCGGCGCTGGACCTCGATCAGGTTGGGAATCTGGGTTGCGGTTGGAATCTTTGAAAAATCGAGCCGGCTGCGAATCGCGCGCTTCTCGTTGGGCATGCTTCACTCCTGAGGCTCATCGCTCCAGCACCGCTCTGGGCCGTGCTGTACCGGCGCTCAAGCCCCGCGGCGCCGGCTGAATGCGGATAAGAAGTCAAACCACATGGGACCAGCCCGCCACGCCGGACCAACCCCATCCGCTCGCGCCGGAAGATCCTGAACAGACCCTCGGGCGCGCCGGACGAATCCATGCCAAGCCCATGTACTTGAGAGCGGGGCCGGATAGGCCGGATCGCAGGCGCTGCCGCTTTGGGGGTCGGTGCGCCAGATTGCGCACAATCGTGAGGCCGGGGACGCAGAAAATACCGTAACCAACTGTCTGCGTAGTTGGGTGGATGCTATTTCATCACTGAATCCACCCGGACAGAGAGACACGAAAGGCTCGTGAGCGCACAACCCCTCACGAGCGCGGCTTCATGCCTGTGCCCAAATCCGAATTCTCAACCCTGCTCTCGCCGATCCCAAAGCTCGCTTCTGCCGCGACCCGCCAGCCACTCGCCACTCGTCAACGGGATACCAGACCAACCCCTTGACCCTAAGGCACTTCAACCTTGCGCGGTGCCCGCCGATGGCGTGCTTGGCTTTGCACCATCCAGCGGACGCTTGCGTGCCCTGCCGCTCTCTCAAGACGCGCCATTCAACCTCGGCACATTCCTAGAGATGCAGGAAGGGACCGAAAAGACGCGCAACGATTATCGTAGCGCGTCCCGGCGGGTCTTGCAAGTACTGTTCCTACTTGATTTCGATGGTGGCGACGCCCTCAAACTTCTTCTTGATGGCCTCCGCCTCATCCTTGGTCGCACTCTCCTTCAAGGTCTTGGGTGCGCCATCGACCAGATCCTTCGCTTCCTTCAGGCCGAGCGAGGTGATTTCTCGTACGGCCTTGATGGTATTGATTTTGTTTGCACCGGCATCCTTGAGGATGACCTGGAACTCGGTCTTCTCCTCGGCCGCCGGAGCCGCCGCGCCTGCAGCGCCACCGGCTACGACCACGGGGGCCGCAGCCGCGGCTGAAACGCCAAGCCGCTCTTCCAGCTTCTTGACCAGCTCCGCCGCTTCCAGCAGGCTCAGGCCCACAATCTGCTCTTCCAACTGTGCGAGATCCGCCATGTTTGTTCTCCAATCAAATCCGTGTAAATTCTTTGTTTCTCAACCGGTTAACCTGACCGTTCGTCCAGACTGGAAGTTTCCGATGCGCCAGACCCGCGCCCTTCCCGTTTGTTCCCCGGTCGAAATGCCGCCTGCCGCAACCCGTGCCGCAGGTGTGCCCGAAGCGCCCCTATGCCGCCCCGGCAAACTTTTCCTTCTCCACGCCCTGGCCCAGCACCACTGCAAGGTCGCGGCCTGCGGCATTGATGACCGTGGCCAGCCGCTGCGCCGGAGCGCTGATGAGGAACAGAAGCCTGGAAAAGACCTCTTCCCTGCCCGGCATGGTGGCCAGCGTCTTCACTTCTTCCACCGTCAACAGCTTGCCGTCGACAATGCCGAGCTTGAACTGGAACTCCGCGTTCTCGCCCACCCACTTGGCGAAGCCCTTGGCAAGCGCCACCGGATCGCCGGCCGTAAACGCCACGGCATTGACGCCCTTGAGGCCCTTCAATGCCGACTCAACCTGCGTGCCCTTCGCAGAGAGCGCAGCCAACGAGTTCTTGAGCACGCGATACCTGCCGCCCGCCTCGCGAATCACCTTGCGAAGTTCAAAATCCTGGGCCACAGTCAGCTTGCTGAACGTGCCGATAATTGCTGTCGAAGAGCTCTCCAGCTCCCGGGACAGAGCCTTCACCTTCTCGGACTTTTTCCCTTTTGATACCGCCATCTTCTGCTCCCCTCATCGGGTGACGCCGCTTGCGGCGCTCATCAAATCCTTTTCCGTGCTTCCCGGCAAGGCGCACAACGCGCCCCGTGGCCGGCCCCCCGCTCTAGTGCTTGCCGGCCGCCTCGGCAATCGACGCATCCAGCGGAACCCCGGGACCCATGGTCGAGCTGAGTGTCACGCTCTTGATGTACTTGCCCTTGGCCGCTGAAGGCTTTGCGCGCACGATTGAAGCAATCACGGTTGAGGCATTGTCCACCAGCTTGTCCTGCGAAAAGCTCAGCTTGCCCACCGGCACATGCACCAGGCTGGTCTTGTCTGCGCGAAACTCAATTTTGCCGGCTTTGATCTCCTTGACCGCCGCGGCCACATCCATGGTCACAGTCCCGGTCTTCGGATTCGGCATCAGGCCCTTGGGACCCAGCACCTTGCCCAGGCGGCCGACCGACTTCATCATGTCCGGGGTGGCAATTAGCGCGTCAAAGGCGGTCCAGCTCTCCTTCTGAATCTTCTCAACCAGATCCTCGCCGCCCACAAAATCCGCGCCTGCCTCCTGCGCTTCCTTCTGGCGGTCGCCAGTCGCAATCACGGCCACCACCTTGGTCTTGCCCAGACCGTGCGGCAACACGACGGTGCCACGTACCATCTGGTCTGCGTGGCGGGTGTCAACGCCCAGGCGCATCGTCAGATCCACGGTCTCATCAAACTTTGCATACTTGACCTGCTTGAGCAGATCGACGGCGTCCGGCAGCGCATAGGCCGGCTTCGTGACAGCCGCACGCGCCTTATCAATGTTCCTGCTTGCTTTCCCTGCCATATATTCCTCGTCTCCCACCGCCCCTGCCAGCCCCGCCTTACAGGGAACCCGGAGCGTCCGCCAGAGCGGCGGCACCCTCGAACGGGTCCAGGAACCGTGGTGCATTTGACGGCCCGAACAGCATCTTCGGGCGCATATTTGAATTTTACTGAATCGGCATCCGAATTGCAATCCCGGCTAGCGTCAGGATGCCGCCCAATTCCACCAACCCTGATCGCCCCTCAAGACTGGCTGGCCAGGATTCCACGGGGAGGCAAACCGCAGCGAACGGTGGCACTTGCAGCCACGGGGAGCCGGCAGACGACATTGCAGCCAGGCCGGGGTCAGCACGGCTGCCGAATCTCACTGGACGTTCCGCCGGCGGCCGGAATATAGCACTTGCTCGTATAGTCCATGACCATGCGATCGGCGTTATAACGCCAGCCCAGGGTGCGGATCGTGCGCTTCATGCGCCGGATCCAACCGCGCGGCAGGCCGTCATGGTCGCGTTGATAGTAGAGCGGAATCACCTCATCCCGCAGGGTCCGGTATAGGTCCTCGCTGTCGCGCTGGTCGTGGACGTCCATGCTGGAGTGGGTGCGTCCGGAGCCGATAGCAAAGCCGTTGAGCCCGTCATACGCCTCTGCCCACCATCCATCCAGCACGGAGAGGTTCAGTCCGCCGTTGAGCACCACCTTCTGGCCGCTGGTGCCGGAGGCCTCCAGCGGGCGGCGCGGATTGTTGAGCCACGCATCCACGCCCTGCACCAGATAGCGGCCGACGTTGATGTCATAGTCCTCGATGAAGACGAACTGGTTGGAGAAGGCGGAATCTCGCATCATCTCAGCCACCTGCTGCAGGACCCGCTTGCCGGGCTCGTCGTGCGGGTGAGCCTTGCCGGCAAAGAGAAACTGCACTGGGCGATTGGGATCATTGACCATGGAGGCAAGGCGCTCCATGTCATGGAGAACGAGGTTGGCGCGCTTGTAGGTGGCAAAACGGCGCGCAAAACCGATGGTGAGGGCATCCGGCGACAGCACTCGGCTGAGACGCTGGATGGCCTGCTTCTGCTCGCCGCGGCGCTCTGCCTGCTCGCAGACACGGCGGCGCGCAAACTCGATCAGGCGCGCCTTGAGCGCCAGGTGCGTCTCCCACAGTTCGCCGTCATCCACGCTTTCAATTCCCTCCCAGGTGCGGGCCGATCCGCTCCGGTTCTGCCAGCCCACCCCCAGATGCCGGTCATAGAGGCGGAACATCTGCGGTGCCAGCCAGGAGGGCACGTGGACGCCGTTGGTGATGTGGCCAATCGGCACCGCATCCACCGGCTTGTCAGGATGCAGGCGCCACCACATCTCACGCGAAACCTCGCCGTGCAACGACGAAACCGCGTTGGCACGGCGCGAAAGCTTGAGCCCCAGCACCGTCATGCAGAATGGCTCCTGCTCATCCGTGGAGTAAACCCGTCCGAAGCCCATCAGATTCTCATGTGAGAGACCGAGCTGATCGCGCAGGGGGCCAAGATGCTCCTCAACCAGGCCGGGGCTGAAGCGGTCGTGCCCGGCTGGAACGGGCGTGTGCGTGGTGAAAACAACCTCGCGCGGAATGTGGCTCGCCGCGGTCTGGAAACTGACGCCCTCCTCCTGCATGCGAGTGCGGATGGCCTCAAGGACGACAAAAACGCTGTGCCCCTCATTCAGGTGAAGCACGCCGGGCGTGATGCCCATGGACTTGAGAGCGCGGTAGCCGCCAACGCCGAGCAGCAGCTCCTGGCGAATGCGCGTGCGGCCGTCTCCGCCGTAGAGACGGGAGGTAAGCTCGCGGTCTTCGGGCGCGTTGCCTTCCACGTTCGAGTCCAGAAGCAGCAGATCACAGCGGCCGACTTTCACCTTCCACACCTTGGCGCGGATAGAGCCGCTGCGGGTTTCGATGGCAATCACCACCGGTTCGCCATTCTGTCCGATGGCCGGCTGCATGGGGCACCGGTTCACATTGGTGTGAACGTACTCCTCGCATTGCCAGCCATTCCGGTCCAGCCGCTGCAGAAAGTAACCCTGGCCGTAGAACAGGCCGATTCCGATGAGAGGGATGTCGAGATCGGACGCGCTCTTGATGTGGTCGCCGGCCAGCACGCCGAGGCCGCCTGAGTAGATGGGGAGCGACTCGTGCAGGCCGAACTCGGCGGAGAAATAGGCGACGGGACGGGGTCGCAGGATGCCCGCATGCTCCGCGCCCCAGGTATGGTCCGCGCGCAGATATTCCTGCTGGCGGCGGTAGGCATAGTTGATGCGGCTGTGCAGGGCCAGCTCGGTGGCTCGCTGGTCGATATCGCCCAGGGGCATCTCGTTGAGCAGCGCAATGGGATTCTGGTTGAGGTGGCGCCAGCGGACCGGATCAAGGTCGCGGAAGATACTGACGCATTCGTGGTCCCAGCACCACCACAGGTTGCGCGCCAGGGACCACAGCCGCTCCTGGACGGGCGCGATGAAGCGGTCAAGTGTGCGCGCTTCGCTGACCACCGGCGCCACCTGAGCGGCTGCGTCGGTAAGCATGCGAATCTCCTCGTCGTGGAAGACGCGCGCCTCTTTGGTCTGCACCACGAGCACGCCCTGCAGAATGCCGCGATCAATGAGCGGGACGCCCAGGAAGGACCGGTACTCGTCTTCGCCTGATTCCTTGAAGTATTTGAAGCGCGGATGCTGGCTGGCATCCGCCACGGCAACCGGTTGAACGCGCTCCGCCACCAGACCCGTGAGACCCTCTTTGACGGGCATGCGCAGGGTCCCGATACATCGCGGATCAAGCCCCAGCGATGCGGCCAGGACGAGATGGGCCCGATCGGATTCAAGCAGATATGCCGAGCATGCGTCCGTCCTGAACCTTGCGGCGATCAGCGCCACCACATTCATCAGGGTATCCGCAGGCTTGCCCTCCTCCCGGGTGAGGTTTGTGATCTCCTCCAGGGTCAGAACAAGACTGGCGCCCGCTGTCTCACAGGGCTGGGTCATACGGATTCCTTCGCATGCAATGAGAAAAATTTGGTTGTAGAAGTGCGTATCGACATGTGAGCCACTCCCGGGCGATGAAACCAAGGAGAAGTCGTCCCAAGAAGCAGCAATCTGGATTAGCCTGTAACCGGCTCATGAATCGATGAATCCTCCCGCGTCAGCCATGCAAACGCGATTATCGTGAAAATATCACCAATCCCCATGCGTCTGAAAATCACGGCTGTGCATAATGCGGCCGGAGAGTTCGTGCGCCCGCGGAAATGGCCCGGACAACGGAATATGCCTCTTCGTGCAGGTGTTGTCGTCCGGGACCTGAGCAGGCACCATCCGATAAGCCAAGTCCCTGAAACGGCAAAATTCCTCTGTTCATCATCTAAGCCTACAGGGTGCCGTCCGGAATACCGGTGCCGCACCCTGAAGGGAGCCACACGCATGAACATGGTTCAAAAAGCCGTCTGTTTTGCCGTGGGAGCGGCCCTGATGGCCTGGCCGGCGCTGGCCGAGCCCACTGCCCTGGCCGGGCAGGGTCAGGCCGTGATTACGGTGCTCCCCGCCGGGAACCGGGAGGTACCGGCAAATATCACTCTGCGGGACATTCAGTTAAAGCTGAAGAACCGCGAATCAACCGCGACTGGCCTGGTGCCGTTGCGAGGCGGAAATGACGATCTGGAACTGGTCATCCTGATTGACGACGGATCACAGCCGACCCTCGGTCAGCAATTGAGCTATATCGGTGACTTCATCCGGAGCCTGCCAGCGACCGCGAAGGTGGCTGTGGGCTACATGAATCACGGGCAAGCGGGACTGACCGGACCGCTATCAGCCGATCACGAATTGGCCATTCGCACGCTGCGGATTCCCGCGGGACTGCCTGCTTCAAGTGGAAGTCCATATTTCTGCCTCTCGGACCTGGCGAAACACTGGCCAGGGAGCGACCCGGATGCCCGGCGTGAGGTTTTGATGATTACCAGCGGCGTGGACTACTATGAACCGCGATTTGACCCGACCAACATTTATGTCCAGAGCTCCATCAAGGATTCCGTGCGATCGGGACTGGTGATCTACTCCATCTACTGGCGCAATCGTGGAGGGGGACCTCATCATGATTCCCTGGGCAACGCGGGCCAGAATTACCTTTTGCAGGTGACCGAGGCAACTGGAGGAACAGCCTACTGGCAGGGCACCAGCAACCCTGTGTCGCTGCGGCCCTTCCTCAATGATCTAAGCTGGCGCCTGCAGAACCAGTACAGGCTCAGCTTTGATTCCAGCCTCAAGGGCAGCTCCGAGATCCAATTTATGTCACTGAAGGTGGGTGGACCCGCGGCAAAGGTGTATGCGCCGCAGCAGGTGTATGTGCGGCGGACATCCGGGGATTAAAAGCGCGCGCTCCCCGAACATGAGTTTGGCCACGGCCCGGTACTAGGGCAGCGGGATCGCATTTTTGTTGGCTGTTACCCAGGTCTTGAAGTCCTTGAGAGACGGGTTGAGGCTGCGCGCAAATTCCGGACTGCGGGCGCCGCAGAAATATTCTTCAAAATCGCGCTTGAACTGGAACATGTTGCCCAGGTCATCGGCTCCGGGAAACCCGAAACTGCGGTATACGTCGGGAGAAACGCTGTTGTAAACGACTTCCTTTCCCAGAACCTGAGTCAAAACCGCGGCCATCTGCGTCCCCGTTAGATGCTCGCCCGCGATTCCCACCTTCCTGCCAATCAAATCCGCGCCTTTTTTGAAAATCCCGTACGCGCACCTGCCGATATCCTCTGCGGCGATGCCCGGCAGCTTCCTGTCGTCCATCGGGAGGGTAATGGCCAGCCTCCCGTCCGGACCTTTCTGGGGGCTCATCCCGAATTGGATAAAGTTGTCCCAGTAGAAGGACGTAAGTAGAAATGTGGTCGGAACCCCGGCATCGGTGAAGAAGTGCTCCGCCTCGCCCTTGCCGTCAAAGTGCGGCACCTTGTATTTGCCCTGCAGGGTCGGCATGCGGTCGTCGCTGAGCGGGACCCACCTGCGGGTGTCTTCGAGTGTGGACCAGATGACGTGCTTGAGCGCGGCGGCTTTTGCCGCTTCGGCCATGGCTTTCGCTTCAGCGAGTTCCCTGTCGACCGAGAAATGCGCCCAGAAGAAAGTGACGCAGTAGGCTCCGTATGCCCGATCAAAGGCCTTTTTCAGACTTTCGGCATCATCCACGTCCGCTGCCACCACCTCGGCGCCCAGGCGCACCAGTTCCTTCGCCTTGGCGCTATTTACGTCCCGGGTAAGGACGCGGGCAATAAAACCGCCGTTGGGATCGTCGAGTATGGCTCGAACCAGTCCGCCGCCCTGTGCTCCGGTTGCGCCTACTACGGCAATCACTTTCTTTTCCGACATCGATCTGCTCCCTCAGGCATGCACGGTTCACCCGCAGGGAGCTGTACAGGCTGCGCCATCTGCACGCGGTGTATGCACATTCGCTCCCACGCCTGTCGAAAGTATATCTTCAACCGGTAGCCAGACGCTGCTATGTCAAGAGTTTTGCCGCCTGCGAACTGCGATCCGACAGGATGCAACCATCGGCGAAATCGCAAAAATTGCGGGCAGCAAGCGACAATATCCCGCGCAAAGAGCTTGTCGGGGAGAATCGGCTTGAAGAGAGGGCGTGTGGACGTATAGTTTTTTGATACCGGCACATCTGTGTTCTGCCACGTGCGCTGGTGTGCGCCAGGTGTTGCCGGATTCCCGTCGTCGGTCACCATTGCGCAATCCAGATGGATTCGAATGAAGAGAGGCCCATGCAACGCTTATATCTTCTAATTTTCGCGATTCTGCTTGTCGTGTGCTGTACGACGCGCTACGCGTCTGCCCAAACCCTTGACACCCGATATGTGCGAGACCCAAAGCAGCCGGTTGACCAGGCGTATACGGAACACATCCTCAAGTACACGACGGACAAGTCATTCCTTTCGCCGCTGGTGGATTACCTGCCGGCGTCAAGGACGGTGCCAACGCCCGAGAAAGTGCTGGGCGACGTGTCTGGCGCACCCGACATGCTGCCCTATGCCGAGGATGTGTACAAGTACTTCCGCATGCTTGAGACGGCAAGCCCGCGGGTGAAGGTATTCACCATAGGTCATACCGAAGAGGGCCGGGAGATGATTGCAGCGGCCATAGCCGACCCGGAGCTGCTGGCCGCTTCCAAGCAAAATGACGCCCGGCTTGCCCAACTGGCCGACCCGCGTCAGATCGGGATGGACGATGCGAAGGCGAGATCACTGATCAACACGTCCTGGCCGGTTTACTACATTACGGGCACAATCCATTCACCTGAGACGGGTGCTCCCACGGCGCTGATGGAACTGGCCTATCGGCTGGCGGTGGACGACGCACCATATATCAAGTACATCCGTTCGCACATGATCGTTCTCATTACTCCGGTGGTGGAGGTGGATGGCCGCGACCGCATGGTGGACCTGTACCGGTGGCACCGCGCGCACCCTGACGAGAAGTGGCCGCACCTGCTCTACTGGGGCCACTACGTTGCGCATGACAACAACCGCGATGCCATGGCCATGACCCTGGACCTGACGCGGAACGTGCTCAATACCTATCTCGGCTGGCACGCGCAGGTGCTGCACGACCTGCATGAGTCGGTGCCCTTTCTTTATGACAACACCGTCGGAGACGGCCCTTACAACGCGTGGGTCGACCCAACCCTTGCGGACGAGTGGACCGAACTGGGCTGGAACAACGTGGCCCAGATGCAGAGCTTCGGCATGCCCGGCGCATTTACCCACGGCGACTTCGATACCTGGAGCCCGGGCTACCTGATGTTTCTGGCCGCGATGCACAACGGCATCAGCCGCCTGTATGAAACCTTTGGCAACGGCGGCGCCGATACTGAGAAGCGCATCCTCGATCCGGAGGAGTACTCGCGAACGTGGTACCGGCAGAATCCGCCGTGGCCGGTGGTGACGTGGTCGCAGCGAGACAACAACAACTACGAGGAGACAGCGCTGCTGACGACGCTCTCCTACTTCTCGCGCCACACGCAGCATTTTCTTGAGAATTACTACATCAAGAGCAAGCGGTCGGTGGAGAAGCCGGAGCTGGCGGGGCCGGCTGCCTATGTCTTTTCGCCCGATGCAACCACCGCCAACCGCGAAGTGCAACTGCTCAAAGTGCTCAAGCGGCAACATGTGGAGATGCAGGAATTAACCGCGGCGGCCCGGTGTCTGGTTCCAGGAGCCAAGCGCGACGACAAGCCACACGAGGAGACCTTTGCTGCGGGCAGCATCGTGGTCAGGATGGACCAGCCGTACTCGCGGGCAGCCGATGCGCTGCTGGACCGGCAGTTCTGGGCTCCGGATGACCCGCAGAAGCACCCGTATGATGACACCGGCTGGTCGTTTCCACACCTGTTCAACGTAAAAGTGGTACGCATCACCGATACGTCGATTCTGAAGGCGGCAATGAAGCCGCTGGATGATCCAGCGACGCTCACCGGAAAGATTTCAGGAGACGGGAGCCTGGTGGCGGTGGCAAACCACGGCCAGATCTCGCTGCTGTCGCTGGTGTACAGGCTGAAGGGCGCGAAGATTGAGGCGGTTGAGAAGCCGTTCGACGCCGGAGACCAGCACTTTCCTGCCGGGTCGCTCCTGATTACGGGAGCGCCGGAGGAGAAGCTCACCGAAGCGCTGCACCAACTGGCACTCGACGCCACCCGGCTGAGTGTGACGCCGATGGTACCTGCGCATGCCCTCGCCGCTCCGCGCATCGCCATGATGCATACCTGGCTCTCAACGCAGACCGAGGGCTGGTGGCGCTATGCGTTGGATGAAGAGGGCATCCCGTATGACTACATCAGCACCCAGACGGCGGCCAAGGTAGGCGATCTGCACGCCAGATATGACGTGATCATCTTCGCACCAGTCGGCCGCGGAGATACGCTCTCGATCGTCGACGGGCTGCCCCGCTGGAACAACCCGATGCCGTGGGAGAAGACAGCTCTGACGCCCAATCTGGGGCGCCTTGACAGCACAACAGACATGCGGCCAGGACTGGGCTTTGACGGCGTTGAACACCTAAAGCAGTTTGTGGAGCAGGGTGGACTCTTGATCACCTGTGAGGACACCGCCAAGTTCGCCATCGACAAGGGCCTGGCCCCGGGCGTGAGCCTGGCCGCCCCGGGTGACGCGCGCGTGGTCGGAACCGTGCTCAACACGGTCTTCGTCGAACGCCAGAGCCCGGTGGCGTTCGGTTACGGAACCGGCGTACCGGTGATCAGCGCCAAGGGCATGGTGTTTAACGTGAGCGAAACGGTGCAAAAGCCACACGAGCGCACCTTGATTGACCCTTACGAAGAACGCCCGACCGGCCGGGGGAGCGTTGACGACAGTGACGTTCCTCAGGGCAGAAAGATCATTGCACCCGAGCCTTTGCACAAGCAGGAACCATGGGAGGCCAAGCAACTGAACGAGGACGAAATACGGAACAATCCGCTCGTAATCCCCGAGGATCTGAGGCCGGATGTCATTTTGCGCTTCACCGACGCCAAGGACATGCTGCTGGACGGCCTGCTCGACAAGGCAAAGCCGATTGCCGAGCGCGCCGTGGTGGTGGACGCGCATCTGGGCGAGGGCAACGTGCTTTTGTTCGGCAACAACCCCATATACCGCGGCGAGACCGTCGGAACCTATGCAATGGTGTTCAATGCGATCATGAACCATGACCGCCTGAAGCACGAGAAGTTGCCGAGGGAGGAAAAATAGACCGGTGCGGGAGTGGTCATCCGGCACGGCGGGTCTTTTCGCCGGGCCGCATTTGTGGCATTCTGTGACGCATGGGAAACAAGGATAAAGGCAGAAAAGAAGCGAAGAAGGCTCCCAAGCCGAAGCCCAAACCCGAGCCAGGTCACAAGCGCGAACTGTTCACCCCGCCGCCTCAGAAATAGAGCCGCGGGAACGCTTGGCCTGCGACCGGCGGCAATCACGAGGCTGTACTTTCCGGCCTTGCAAAAGGCCCTCCACCCAAGAGGGCCTTAGCCTTGCGAATGAGCCAGGGAATCTCAGCCCACGACCTCGATGCCCATGGAACGGGCCGTGCCCTTGATGCTCTTGACCGCCGCGTCGATTGAAGCGGCATTCAAATCGGGCATTTTCTGCGTGGCGATCTCACGTACCTGTTTCTCGGTCACCTTGCCCACCTTGTCCTTGTTGGGCGTGCCTGAACCCTTGGCGAGACCAGCCGCCTTTTTCAGCAGCACTGCTGCCGGAGGCGTCTTGGTGATAAAGGCAAAGCTGCGGTCGGCATAAACGGTGATGACCACGGGGATAATGAGCCCGGCCATCTCCTTGTTCTGCGTGCGCGCGTTGAACTGCTTGCAAAACTCCATGATGTTGACCTGAGCCTGGCCCAGCGCGGGCCCCACGGGCGGGGCGGGCGTGGCCTTGCCGGCTTCAATCTGGAGCTTGACGTAAGTGGATACCTTCTTTGGAGGTGCCATGGATTCCTCTGTAACCGGCCGCTGCCCCTGGCGTGAAACTGCGTGCCGGTCGATTCAGTTCTGCGAATTTTGGAGCTGGCGCCGCGGTGTTCGCCTGCAACCGGAACCTGCCAGAGGGCTATCCGGCTAGAAGCTGAAAGCTAGTTGCCGCGGCAAAACCAACTACTCAATCTTTTCCACCTTGCCAAACTCCAGCTCGACCGGGGTGGAGCGCCCGAAGATGGTCACCATGACCTTGAGCGTCTCACGATCCTCGTTGATCTCATCCACCACGCCGTTGAAGTTGGCAAATGGCCCGTCCGTGATGCGGACGGACTCGTTCTTCTCAAACTTGATTTTGAGCCGGGGCTTGTCCTTGGAAGTCTCGGTACGGAAGAGGATGGAGCTGACCTCCTCTTCACTAAGCGCCACTGGCTTGTCGCCCGTGCCCAGAAAGCCGGTTACCTTGGGCGTGTCCTTGAGAACGTGCCACAGGTTGTTGTCCAGTTCCATCTCCACCAGCACGTAGCCGGGCAGGAAGACGCGCTCGACGGTGCGCTTCTTGCCGTTCACAATCTCTGTAACCGGCTCGGTGGGGATCATCACCCGTCCCACCTTGTCCCGCAGTCCAAAGGCGGTCACGCGGCTCTCAATGGACTCCCGCACCTTGCGCTCAAACCCCGAGTAGGCATGCAGGATGTACCACTTGAAGCGCTCGTTAGGCTGCGGCTGTGCTTCCGGCACGTCAGGCTGCTGCTCTGCTTCCGGCTGCGTCGGTTCGGCGGTGGGTTGTTCCAGTTCTTCTGCCATTGTGTTCTCAATTCGCGGCCGGCGCCTATTGCGCGCCAAGCTTGGTCAGTACTTCGTGCATGACCTTGTTACAGAAAAAGTCCACCACAAAGAAGAAGAACCCGAAGATGAACACCGTGACGATGACCACGGATGTGGTGGACTGCACTTCTTTGCGCCCGGGTGCGACCACTTTGCGCATCTCCGCGCGCACGTCGCTCAGGAAGCTGACCAGGTTGTTCCACATTCCCATGGCCCCGCCTGAGAAGTTCTGCATCGCGGTTGGTTCCTGCAGTTTGGCGGAACGCTGCTCGCCCTTTTCGATTGCTGTCTTGCTTCCCATACTCCAAGTCCTTCGCGGCCGGTGTCTGTGCCGTCCGCATACTTACTCAATCTGGCAGGGGCGGAGGGATTCGAACCCCCAAGTTCGGTTTTGGAGACCGACAGTTTAACCGTTGAGCTTACGCCCCTAAAATCTGCCTGGTGCCGGCTGCCCGCGGTGGCGAACCTTCATCGAATCGCCGACGACCAATCGCCACCCGCCTGCGATTACCTTACTTCGACTCCTTGTGTGCCTGATGCTTCCGGCAGCGGGGACAGAACTTCGACAACTCAAGACGGCCGGTTGTCGTCTTTTTGTTCTTCGTCGTTGAGTAATTCCGCTCCTTGCAAACGGTACACTGCAATGTCACGATGTCTCGCATTCCATGTTCCTGACCGGCCCGGCTCTGGATTGATCTCCACACCGGACCCTTGAAATTGCCGTCCTGACTTCCTACTTGATGATCTCCGAGATGGTGCCGGCGCCGACAGTGCGTCCGCCCTCGCGGATGGCGAAGCGCAGGCCCTTCTCCATGGCCACCGGCGTGATCAGCTCCACCGTCAACTGCACGTTGTCGCCCGGCATCACCATCTC
>DASSHM010000054.1:0-8354 GCA_035692885.1 Occallatibacter sp. | reverse complement strand
GAAGGTGATGGAGGCAGCGCCGCCGACGAGGAAGTAGGAGATCATGTCGGGCAGGGCAAAGGCAGCGTAAAGTGCGTCGGCCTGCACGCCGCGGCCAAAGAGCCACGCAATGTATTTGAGGCGGACAAGGCCGATGATGCGCGAGCAGAACACCGAGACCATGAGCACCACGGTGGCGCTGAATGCCGAGTGCGCATGGGTGGGGCGCAGGAGGCGGAGCGCGCGCGACCACGGCGAGGCGGACGGGCTGCCGGGCGGGGCGGATGGCGGAACAGTCACCAGTTGATTTTAGCGGTGATCCGAGTTTTCGAAGAGTTACCATTCGGTTGCGGCTGGACCGAAGTGACGAAAGGCAGATGTGCGGCGAGTCCATTCGATGTTACTGGTAAAGGCAGATGGGCGATGCGGACAAGGGCACGGGGCAGGTATCACCGTCACGGCGGATAGCGGCGCTGGACGGATGGCGGGGGATCGCAATTCTGCTGGTGGTCTTCGACCATTTTCAGGATTCCCTGCTTGGGCACTATGCCTACTCGTGGACGCAGACGGGAATTGCCGGCGTCACCGTCTTCTTTGTCTTAAGCGGCTACCTAATTACTTCCAATTTGCTCAAAGGGACGATCGACCTGAAGAAGTTTTATGTGCGCAGATTCTTCCGTCTGATGCCAACGGCCTGGACATATTTAGCGTTTCTTATGTTGATGGGATTCTTTCTTGGGTGGCCGTTTATAACGGATAGGGGTCTACTCGGTTCTCTCTTTTTTTACAGAAACTTTCTGCCGCTGCCGCTAGATCTCAGCGGCCACTTCTGGTCGCTTTCGATTGAAGAGCAGTTTTATCTCATATGGCCTGGTGTGCTCCTGCTGGCGGGCGTGAAGCGCGCCAAGTGGCTGGTTATCGCCGGAGTCATCGTAATCGCAGCCCTTCGCCTATCTGCGTGGACCTACTATAACGGTGTATCGGCCCATACCCAGGTAAGAGCAGACGCCCTCTTGTGGGGATGTTTGCTTGCGATCCTGTTGAGCGGCCCGGAGGCGAACAGGATCGCCCGACTGCTGCGGTGGTCCTTTGTGCCCGCGCTTGCGGTGTTTCTTTACTTTGCCCTCACAGTTCATCCTTTGTCACCCTTACCGGAGTTGGCCGCTATCGCGACGATGATCGGCTTTGCAGTCACAAATCCGCGCCACTGGTCTGTGAGGCTCATCTCAACGAGGTCTCTCGCATGGGTGGGTACGGTCTCATACAGTGTCTACGTATGGCAGGAATTCTTCATGCAGTACAGGAGCGTGTGGGCATTGTTTGTAGCAATGCCGCTGTTTGCGATTGCGAGTTATTACCTGATTGAGCGGCCCTGCAATCGCTTTGGGCACAGGATTACGGCCAGGAGTGCAGTACTTGCAGACGCCCGAAAAAATGAGGCAGAGGCTGCATCCGCAGGGGCTTTGAACTAAGCCGCTTCCGGGCGAGCGTATGCTTTTCCCCAGGGGGGTGCAATGAGGGGTGTTGCCTATGCATGGCTCATATTGTGGCTGGGTACGGTCGCACTGGCGCAGGGGATTCATGGGCGAAGCGGGATTGTGCTGCCGGCGCCGCCGGCGGCGGCAAAGCAGCCGGTGACGGATGACTACTTCGGGACCAAGGTCACGGACGACTATCGCTGGCTGGAGGACGCGAAGAGCCCTGAGACGCGCGCATTCATCACCGCCGAGAACGCCTACACGACGCGCTATCTGAAGCAGGCGCGCATCCGGCCGCAGGTGGTAGACGAGCTGGAGGCGCTGGAGCAGGTGTCGAGCTGGTCGCTGCCCGTGGAGCGCAACGGGAGCTACTTCTTCATGAAGCGGATTGCGGGCGAGCAGCAGGCCTCCATCTACATGCGCAAGGGGTGGAAGGGCCGGGATGAGCGGTTGGTCGATCCGGCGGCACTGAGCCGCGACCCGAACATGTCAATCGAACTGGAGGATGTTTCGCGCGACGGATCGCTGGTGGCGTATGGGGTGCGCGAGGGCGGCGCGGACGAGACGACGATTCATGTCTACGACGTGAAGCAGCATAAGACGCTGGGGGATGCGCTGCCGGGCGGGCTGTACTGGTCAGTGAACTTTATGCCGGACGGCAAGGGCATCTTTTATACGCGCACCGACCGCAAGGGCTCGCTGCTGTTTGAGCACATGCTGGGCACGCGGAATTTCGAGGACAAGCTGCTGTTCGGCCACCAATTCTATGACGAGCCGCTGGGCGGCAATGATCTGTTTACCGCGGATGTGACCGACGACGGGCGCTACCTGGTAGTGACAATTTTTCGCGGTGTGCCGCCCACGCGGGTGGACATTGTGTTTCGCGACCTGACCAAGCCCGATTCACCGTTTGAGGTGCTGGTGTGGGCGATGGACTCACGCTTCTCGGCAATATATGCAAAGGGCGCGTGGTATGTGAAGACGGATTTCAAAGCTCCGCTGGGACGGATCGTGCAGATGATTCCTGGCGTGGCCGCGGAGGCATGGAAAACGATTGTACCGGAGTCAAAGAACGTGATTGAGGGGTTTTCGATTGTGGGCGGCAAGGTGTACGTCAACAGGCTGGTGGATGCAAAGACGGAGACCGAGGTCTACGGGCTGGACGGCAAGCCGGAGGGAACGGTTGCCTACGACCGCATCGGAACGGCATCAGACGTGTATGGGAAGACGACGGACAGGTATGGATTCTTCAGCTTTCAGTCGTTCATTCAACCCCCCACGCTCTACCGGCTGGACACGGTGACGGGCGCGCGCGAGGTGTTTGCCGCGCCGAAGGTGCCGTTCGACCCCGGCCAGTATGAGCTGAAGCAGGTGTTAACCACGTCGAAGGATGGCACGCGGGTGCCGATGTTTGTCGCCGGAAAGAAGGGCATGAAGCGGGATGGCACGGAGCGGCTGCTGATGACGGGCTATGGCGGATTCAATGTGAGCATGACGCCGGTGTGGAATCCGCAGTACGCGTGGTGGATGCAGCAGGGCGGGTGGTTCGCGATGCCCAATCTGCGCGGGGGCGGGGAGTATGGCGAACAGTGGCACGAGCAGGGAATGTTTGGGAAGAAGCAGAACGTCTTTGACGACTTTTACGCCGCGGCGCGATATCTGATTGAGAACAAGTACACGTCGCCGCGGCACTTTGCCATCACCGGGCGGTCGAACGGCGGCCTGCTGATGGGCGCGGCGATGACGCAGCAGCCGCAGCTTTTTTCAGCCGTGCTGTGCGGCTATCCGCTGCTGGACATGCTGCGCTACCAGAAATTCGAGCAAGGGCCGCACTGGATGACCGAGTATGGATCGTCGGACAACGGGAAGCAGTTTGACTACCTGCTGAAGTACTCGCCGTATCAGAACGTTCACGCGGGAACCAGGTATCCGGCAATCATGTTTTTTACCGGAGAGAGCGATACCCGGGTTGACCCGCTGCACGCGCGAAAGATGACCGCGCTGATGCAGGCGGAGTCGGGCAGCGGCCGGCCGGTTCTGCTGCACTACAGCGTGTCAGGCGGGCACTCAGCAGGCGTGAGCGTTGACCAGAAGGTGCAGGACGACGCGGACCAGCTTACCTTTCTTTGGACGGAGACGGGACCGGTGGCGGCGGGCAAGTAGCGAGGCGGCGGCGTGGTCAGTCGGCCTGGAGAACGAGGCACTTCAGATACTCGGTCTCCGGCAGGTTGAGGATGACAGGGTGATCGGGAGCTGCGCCACGCCGCTCAAGCAGGCGAACGCGGCGCTGGGCATCGGCCGCGGCGGCGGCGACGGTGGACTCGAGATCACTCCAGCGCACGTGGTGGCTGCAAGAGCATGTAATGAGCAGGCCGCCGGGCCGCAGCATGCGCAGGGCACGCAGGTTCAACTCCCTGTATCCGCGCAGGGCGCCTTCAACCGCGCGTCTGGTTTTGGCAAAGGCGGGCGGGTCAAGCACGATGGCGTCGAACTGCTCGCCGGCGGTGGACCAGTCGCGCAGGAGCTGGAAGGCATCAGCCTCAATCCAATCCACCTCGGCAGCCAGATGGGAGCGGTTGGCCGCGAGGTTGCGTTCAGCCACTTCGAGCGAGGCGCGCGAAGCGTCCACGCCGGTAACCCGGCTGCAGATTTCGGCGAGATGGAGCGCAAAGCCGCCCTGGTAACAGCACACATCCAGGCCGCGGCCGGTGACGCCGAGTGATTGCGCCCATTGGCGGGCCGCAGCGTAGTTGGCGCGCTGGTCAAGAAATGCGCCGGTCTTCTGGCCGGCATTGGCGTCGAAGTGGAAGAGCAGGCCGTTGAGCCGGAACGCCGCGGTGGTGGCTGGCGCGGCGGGGTTGGCGGCCCAGAGCGGAGCGAGATCAGGAGCGGCCAGGCCTTCCAGCTCGCGCATCCGCGGGTCAGGGCGCTCGAGGATCGACGCAGGCTGAAGCTCCCCGCGCAACACGCTCACGCAGGCATCCCGCACGGCAGTGGAATCAAGGCCCTTGACGAGCAGTTGGAGCACAACGAGGGGGCCGTACTTGTCGGCCACGAGTCCGGGGAGACCGTCAGCCTCGCTGAAGCAGAGACGGCAGGAGTCAGTTGACTCGTCCAGCAGAGTGAGACGGCGGGCGATGGCGGCGCGGAGGCGGGATTGAAGCAGATTGATCCACGCCGGCTGATCGATGGCCTCGCGTGCCACGAGACGAAGGGCAATCTGGGAGGATGGGCTGTAGAGCGCCGTGCCCAGCAGAATGCCTCGGCTGTCTGCCACGGGCAGCAGGGCGGGCGGCGCTCCGGAGCCGATGTCGAGCGCCTCAACGTCTGAGGCGTACACCCACAGATGGCCCGAGCGGAGGCGATCCGCCGCGCGACGCGAGACGCGAGCGCTGGGCGGCTGGTGCGCGAGCGAAACGGGCGCGGACTCGAGATTGCCCTTCGAGCCTGGGGAGTCTGGGTGCGGCGGCATCAGGGGCGCGTCCCCGTTCCGGCGTTGAGACGCTGGCGGGTGGGGGCGGCCGGCTGCCTTCCGGGTGGATGCCGGGCTGGGTTTGCGCGGTGTGCTCATTGGTTTGCCGGGGTAAAGGAGGCCGGGCCAAAGCGAGCCCGCCTGACTCTCCTGCTGATTTGCGCGGCGGTCCTCGTGCCCGTGGGCTGGCTGTCTATGTGGACCGTTGCGGCCGGGTTACGGCCCCCGTTCATGGTACCAAGGACAGGCCCGTGGGGCGGCACGCGGCTGGGGAGCAGTGACCTTGCGTGAGCAGCTTCAGGCGGGCCGGCGGAGCGGTTGCTCGAAGACGGGCCTATAATGAATTATGGCGACCGTTCGCCACACTGTCGATTCAGGTGTTTCCGGTGTCGCTGCACCCGGCATGGAGCATACCGCGCCGGACCCGCGCGCGCACGACCAGAACGCCATCGACGCGCGATTTGAATCCCTTCTGCGCCAGGTTAAAGAGAACCGCCCCAGCGATGATGTAGGCCTCATCCGCCGGGCGTGGGATTTTTGCGTGCAGCATCACCAGGGCCAGGTGCGCGCCTCGGGCGAGCCATATGTGATTCATCCACTTGAGGTTGCCGAAGTGCTGGCGGAGATGAAGCTGGATGCGACGGCGATTGCCGCCGCGCTGTTGCACGACGCCGTCGAGGACACGCCAGCCACCAATGCGGAGATCGAGGCGGGATTTGGCGACCAGGTGGCGCACATTGTGGACGGCGTGACGAAGATTGACAAGATCCAGTTTGCCAACCGCGAGGACCGGCAGGCCGAGAATGTGCGCAAAATGCTGCTCGCCATGGTGACTGACGTGCGGGTGGTGCTGATCAAGCTGGCGGACCGGTTGCACAACATGCGCACCCTGGAGCACCTGAAACCGGACCGGCAGGAGGCGATTGCGCGCGAGACCCAGGACATTTACGCTCCGCTGGCACACCGGCTGGGCATGGGCAAAGTGCGCGGGGAGCTGGAGGACCTGGCCTTTCGCTATACCGACCCGGTGAGCTTTGAGCGCATCTCGGCGGCGGTGGAGGCGCGGCGGGTCGAGGGCGAGCAGTTCCTGCGCGGCGTGGAGGAGACGCTGATCGAGCAGCTTCGCGAAAACAACATCCACGCCCGCGTGGAGTGGCGTATCAAGCGGCTCTACTCCATCTTCCAGAAGCTGCAGCGAACCAAGGCCAGCTTTGACCAGTTGTATGATCTGCTGGCGGTGCGCGTGATTACGGAGGACGTGGCCTCGTGCTATGCGGTGTTCGGGCTGATCCACACCATCTGGCGTCCGGTGCCGGGGCGCATCAAGGACTTTATCGCCATTCCACGGGCCAACCGGTACCAGTCGCTGCACACTACGGTAATTGGCGAGGGCGGACACCAGTTTGAGGTGCAGATCCGCACGGAGGAGATGCATCGCATCGCCGAGGAAGGCATCGCCGCGCACTGGAAGTACAAGGCGGGCGAGGGCATGGTGACGGCGCGGGACGAGGAGCGGCTGAACTGGATTCGCCAACTGGTCGAGTGGCAGAAGGAGATGACCGACCCCAACGAGTTCCTGAGCAGCCTGAAGATGGACCTGTATCCCGACGAGGTCTACACCTTCACGCCCAAGGGGAAGGTGGTGGTGATTCCGGCCGACGGCACGCCGGTGGATTTTGCCTACACGATTCACACCGATGTGGGGCATATGTGCGTGGGCGCCAAGGTGAACGGGCGAATGGTGCCGCTGCGCACCAGGCTGCGCACCGGCGACATTGTAGAGATTGTGACGCAGAAGGACCACAAGCCCAGCCGCGACTGGCTGATGTTTGTGAAGAGCCCGCGCGCGCGCAACAAGATCAAGCACTGGCTGAACGAAGACCAGCGCCGCCGCGCGGTGGAGATTGGGCGCAAGCTGCTGGAGCGCGAGGCGCGCAAGTTCAAGGTGCCGATGAATCAGATTGACGACCAGGACCTGGGGCGCATCGCGGGCGAATACGGAGTGGCGACGGCGGCTGACCTGCTGGCGGCGATGGGGCAGGGCAAGCACTCCGCACACCAGGTGCTGAGCAAGCTCTCCCCCGGCTTGGCGGCGGCGGTGGATCAGGAGGCAGGCGCCGAGGCGAAGCCGGGCGAAGCGGGGATGTCGGACGCAGTGCGCAAGCTGCACCTGCGGGGCTCGGAGTCGCTGCAGGTGGAGGGCCAGAACGACCTGCTGGTGTATCGCGCGCGATGTTGCAATCCCATCCGCGGCGAGGAGATTGTGGGCTATGTGACGCGGGGCAAGGGCGTGGCCGTGCATGCGCGGAGCTGCCCGAACGTGCAGAATCTGCTGTATGAGAGCGACCGGCGCATCGCCGTGGAGTGGGCGCGGGTGGGTGACAATGCCGCGGGGCAATCGCAGCGCTATCCAGTGAAGATCTCAGTGTACTGCGATGATCGCACCGGGATGCTGAAGGAGCTGACCGCCGTCATCTCCGATGATGACACCAACATCCGTGGAGTGGACATTCGCCGGGAAGAAAATGGCGAGGTCATCATCGAGTTCATCGTGGAAGCGGAAGACGTACGCCACCTGAACCGGATGGTGCTGGGGCTGCGGCGCGTGAACGGCGTGCGCGACGTGCTGCGCACGCAAAAGGTTTAGCAAGGCCGGATTGCAATCTCCCCTGCACATGCCTGACAGATTCCGAATTCAGCGTTAGACGTATATTGCCGAAGCGGCCGCGCCGGTTGTGGCATTGTGAGCGCGGGTGCGGCTGGGTTGTTCAGTGAAGGTCTTGATTCGACGGGTGATGGAGATGGCGAATTGAGTACGAGGAACAGGGCGGCGGACGAGATTCTGCGCGGGGTTCGGGTGCTCGACGGCGGATTTGCATCCGAGCTGGAGCGCCGGGGCGCAGACATCAGCGGGCCGCTGTGGTCGGCGCATGTGCTGGAGGATGCTCCCGAGAAGATTGCCGCGGTGCATCGCGCATACCTTGAAGCCGGCGCGGACTGTATTTTGACGGCGAGCTACCAGGTGTCCCGCATGGGATATGGCGAGGTGGGACTTGCGCCGGAACGCGCGGATGCGGCTCTGTTGCGCGCGGTGGAACTGGCTCGCGGGGCGGCGGGGGAGTTTGCCGGACGGCGGGTTGTCGTTGCTGCGTCCCTGGGGCCCTATGGCGCTATGCTGCACAACGGAGCGGAGTATCACGGGAACTACGCATGCAGCTTTGCGGAGCTGACGGCATTTCATCGCGAACGCATTGAGGTGCTGGCGGCCGCGCGCGGCGGGCAGGGGCCCGATGTGCTGGCGTTTGAGACGCTGCCGTCGCTTGAAGAGACGCACGCGATTGGCGAGGCGCTGGAAGATTGGCCGGAGCTGGCGGTGTGGTTCGCCTTCACGTGCCGGGATGAGCGGCATGTGGCGCATGGCGAAC
>DASSHM010000053.1:0-3210 GCA_035692885.1 Occallatibacter sp. | reverse complement strand
CGCAAGGTAGTAGCGTGAGTCCTCGTGATTTGGATTGATGGCAAGAGCCTCACGAAACAGTGATGCGGCTCTTGGATAGTCGAGATCGCGCTTCATCGCATCCATGGCAGCATGCTGCTTTGCCCAGAACTGTTCCTTGACGGTATTGTCCGGCGAGCGCGCGCCACCGGCGCGAACCTGGCCGGCGGCAGTCGCGGAGGGCATGAATGGCTGAGCGACCGGCTGACCTTGAGTGATGTCCCAGATCTGGTCCGCTTGAAGATTAGTCCAGGTTTCTGATGCGCCGCGAAGCCAGTGGACTTCGAGACGATCTATCTTCGTTGCGCCACCAAGTCCCAAATGGATGCGATGGCTGTCCTGTGAAAGATAGGAGGAGCTCGATACGGTCCGGCGCAACGGCACGCCCCTTACCCATGCAATGACAGTTGCGTCATCGCCAAAACCAAGGGGGGCGTTGGAAGGAGGGACCAGGCTGTGCAAGCGGATCTCTGCCCAGTGCGCCTGGGCAATGTCATTCCGCAGGAGCCTGACGCCCTCACCATGATCCACAATCGCCACATCCATCGCGCCGTCGTTGTTAAAATCGGCAACCGCAAGCCCTCGGCTTACGTGCGGCTGCCCAAAGCTGCGATTCCATGCGGCCAGATCATGGAAAAAGTCACCCTGTGCGCTCCAGAAGAGAAACGAAGGCATTGGAGCCAGGCGGCGAGGCGAGCTTCCTTTCTGCTCAAATGTGCTGCCGTTGGCGACGATCAGATCGAGCCAGCCGTCGGAGTTGAAGTCAACAAAGCTTGCGCCCCAGCCGATACGCTGCATTGAGGTCTGCCCGATGCCGCTGGTTGCGGCTACATCGCTGAAATGAAGCTCTGCTTTTCCGTTTTTGTCGCGCTGTTCCTCAAGCAGGTTCTGATAGAGGGCGAAGCCCTGTGCGATCCAATGCGATATGAACAGGTCGTCGTCTCCATCGCGATCGAAGTCTCCAGCCGCCAATCCCATTGAGCCGCGGTATTCCTCCACCCAGGCCTCTTTGCCAGCATCAATGAACCTGCCATGATGATTGATATAGAGTTTGTTTTCTGAGATGTCGTTCGCCACATACAGATCTGGCCAGCCATCATTGTTGAAGTCGTGCCAAAGCGCCACCAGGCTGCGACCGTCAGGATTTGAGACTCCGAGCTGCTTGCCGACTTCAGTGAATGTACCCTTACCGCTGTTGCGAAACAGCAGATTGCGTTCTGGATCAAAGGATGCGGGGTTCAGTGAGTACGGAACATCCATGCCAAACTGATCCGACGTCGTTGCATTTTTCCCCGCGTCGTACTTGTACTTCACGTAGCCGCACACGTAGAGGTCGAGATATCCATCGCGGTTGTAATCGCCCCAGGCGACTCCGGCCCAAAAGCCCCGGTACCGGTCAAGCCCTGCCTGGCGGCTGACGTCAGTGAATACGCCATTGCCCATGTTGCGAAAGAGGTAGATGCGATCAGTGCTTGTCACTGCAAGGTCGAGCCGGCCATCGTTGTCATAGTCTCCCCAACTGGCGGCCATGCCGTGGATACGCAGGTCCGGAAATCCCTGCGCCTTCTCAAAGTGTCCGTTGCCCAGGTTGTGATAGAGAACTGAGGGAGCAAGCTGCGAGGACGGCGCGCCAAGCGGGCCTCCGCCGCTCACGACAAACACGTCCTCCAGACCATCGTTATCGAAATCACCCCAGGCGACCCCGGAGCCCATATCTTCAGGTAGTTGCGAGGTACGTGCTCCCGCAAACTGGCGAAATGAGTCCAGGCCCGCCTCTTTCGTTACGTCGGTGAAGAGTGGCGCAGGCGCTCCCGAGGGTAAAGGCCGGCCCGGGTCGAGCAGGCGATCTACGGATCGAGAGCTGATGGGCCGAGCGACGGCCTGGGTCGCGGTTCCGGATGTGATTGAACCACGCTCAGCAGCGGTGTTGGTAACGTCGCGGGATGATTCGCCCGGAATGTACTCGTTCGGTTGCCTCTCCCGGCGGACACGCCAGGTCACGATAACAGTGATCGCAACCAGCACCATGAGCGCCGCCGCGGTCCAACTGATACGCCGAAGGCGCATCGATCTGCGATGCGGCCGATTGGGGAAGGTGGCTAGCGGCATATAGCCGATCCCCGATCGGAGGCGATGCAGACGGTTGCCGTTGCGTGGGCGACATCCACCACTGGCGCGGTCTGACCTGATTTTGCCCCCAGCAGGTAATTGAGAAGGAACTGATCTATCTTGCGATAGTGCAGAACCGCATCGACGCGAAGTGTTCCCGCTAGATGACGGGCTGGAATGGAGAACTGCCGGACGGCTGCATTCGGGGCATGCCTTTGCGTCGCCGCGGTTGCGGGAATCTGATACTGCACCGTGTCGGAGTATCCGGGAAACAGCGAACGCCGGTACCGCACGCCAACCATCTCCCACAGATTGTGACGGTCTATCAGATTGCCGTATTGGTCAACCGGCTCCACCTTGAAAAGGAATGTGCCGGGCTCAAGGAAGTTTTTCTGGTTCCTCTTTCCCGAAGTGTAGACAATGTTGCCATTGTCATCCGTGGCCCGTATCTCGACCCAGCTCTGAATCATGTCAAGCGGGCCGGTTGGATAGTCGTGGCCAACCTTGTTCGAGGTCAATACCACACGAATCGGCACCGGCCTGCCGGGCTCGGCAGTGGTTGGCGCGTCAATCCGGATTTTCACGATTGGGCCCTGTGCCCACTTGCTCTTTATCTCTGGAATGTCGATGCGGCCCTGAAGCCATTCATTGGTCATTCGCACCTGTTCATCGGCCCCGTCCAGGCGCAGCAGGGCAGGTACGAAATTGTTGGCGGCGAGAAAGCGATGGCTGCGATGCTTGTGATCGTTGGCGCTGCGGTTATAGTCCATCGAATCACCGGCGGATGGGTCAGTCGAGGCAACCAGCGGCATGTGACACTCCCGGCACTCGATTGTGGTGCGCGGATCACCCTTGTGATTCCAGTGGCTCGCGGCCCAGTTGTCGTACTGATTCTGCAACTGGACCCAGCCGACGCGGTTGATTTCCGCATCGATAAATTGTTTATGGCATGCAGCACAGTACTCCGGCGTCTTGTACAGGCGTCGTTCCAGACGGTTGTGTTCCGCGGGCCAGGAGCGAATAAGAAAATTGCGGGCCATGGCCCCGAGCGTGTGGTCCGCGCTCCACTGCCACAGGTATTCC
>DASSHM010000052.1:0-2010 GCA_035692885.1 Occallatibacter sp. | reverse complement strand
CCGGCGATCTGTTCACTCTCGATGACCGATTCATGGATCGCTTCTCCGAGCTGTTGAATGAGTTCGCGCAGGCGGGATGTCACATGAACCTCCGGAGGCGGCCGGCGCAGAAGTCATACGCTGAGGCGCCATGAATTTTATTTACCTTACTGCCGCAACAGGACAAGAGCAAATGGAATCACCCCGCGTGGCGGCTGTGCGGGGTTCCGAGCGTCACTGGTACCATCATATCGAAGTGAAACCAGAGACCATTGGCAGGGTGCTCGGCGCCGGAATGCGCGTGGCGGGACGCATGGCCGGCGAACGCCTGAGCGGCGGCAGCCAGCAGCCGGCAAGCGGAGGCCAACCGGCAACCCGCGCGGCCGGGAAGGCTGCGGGGCGGGCAACCAAAGGCCTGGGCCGCGCCGTGGGCGGATTTCTGCGCCCGTTTGCGCGGGTGGGCCGGGTGGTGATGCTGGAGGTGGCCGGGGTCTTCTTCCTCCTGTTTGTCTTTGTTTTTGCCCGAACCATGTGGTACACGCGGGCAAGCTATGCCCACGGCCCTGACCACTGGAAGTTTCTTATCGCCGCCGGCCTGCTGGTGCTGTTTGTCTACCTTGGCGTCACATCATTTTTGCGCGCGCGCAGAAAGTGATGGTTCAGGCACAGCGCGAGGGCAACGGCTGGCCGCCTTTTGCCTTGCGCAGTGTGCCGAGTGAGCTGGAACACCCGGTCAGAGCGACTTGAGTAGAGAGAGTTGGTCAGAGACGTGGCCGGGGAGACTTGAACCGACAAGAGTAGCAATACTTCAGCGACGCGGATCAGCCAGGCTTGCGCGCCAGGTGCCAAACGGCAAGGGCAAGCGCGGCCACACCCAGACCGCAGGCGAGGAGCGCATGGCGCACATCGTGGAGCGTGAAGCCGCGAATCAGCGCCAACACGCCCGCAAGCGCGAGCACGAGACCCCGGAACGGGCTGGCGGCGGAAGCGAAGGTGCGACGATGGGGCATAAGGCTCGCGACGCGGGTGTATGGAGTCTGACGGGCTGACGGCAGGGAGCGTGCGGCCAGCCGTCTTTCGACGCCGTTTGACCCCCGGGACGCCTCACCCTATCGTAAATACGGTAGACGACGCCTGATGGAAAGGAAGACCTGATGAGCACTCCCGCCGCACCCGCTGAGGCCGCACTGAAGAAGACCGCGCTGAACGCGACCCATCGCGCGTTGAAGGCCAGGATGGTGGATTTTGGCGGTTGGGATATGCCGGTGGAGTATCCCGGCGCAGGCGGCGGGCTGATTGCCGAGCACATGGCGGTGCGCACAGCAGTGGGACTGTTTGACGTGAGCCACATGGGCGAGATCCAGTTTCGCGGCCGGGGATCGCTGGCGGCGGTGCAGCATATCACGATGAATGACGCCTCGCGGCTGAGGGACGGGCAGGCGCACTACTCCGCGCTGCTGACTGAGCAGGGCACGTTTGTGGATGACATTCTGGTGCACCGGCTGGGCGAGAACGACTATCTGCTGGTGGTGAATGCGGGCACCAAGGACAAGGATTATGCATGGATTCGGCGGCAGGCGGGCGGACGGCCGGGAATTCACCTGAGCGACTACTCCGCGTACTACTCCCAACTGGCCCTGCAGGGCCCCCGCGCGCTGGAGACGCTGCAAAAGCTGACCAAGGTGGACCTCGGGAAGATCAGGAACTACTGGTTCACGTGGGGAGAGGTGGCGGGCATTTACAACGTGATGATTGCGCGCACCGGCTACTCGGGCGAAGACGGCTTTGAGGTCTACCTGCCCAGCGACGAAGCCACGACCGTGAAGATGTGGGGGACGCTGCTGGAGGCGGGCGCGGAGTTTGGCATTCGGCCCTGCGGGCTGGGCGCGCGCAATACCCTGCGGCTGGAGGCCGGCATGAGCCTGTATGGGCACGAGATCTCAGAAGAGATCAATGTGCTGGAGGCCGGGCTGGAGCGCTGGCTGAAGCTGGACAAAGGGCCGTTTATCGGGCGCGGCGCGCTGCTGGCGG
>DASSHM010000051.1:0-31167 GCA_035692885.1 Occallatibacter sp. | reverse complement strand
GGGCGGGGACGGAATCAGCTCGGCTGTACCTTTGCCAAAGTCGAGCAGGATGCCGGTTCCCGGCCGGACTGTTCCGCTCTTCAATTGAAAGTTTTTCGTGTACGAAGCCAGGCCCGAGAAGAAGCGCGTCCGGGGATCAATGCTCCATGAGACAAGGTGCTGCATCTCCGTCGTCAGCCCGATTCCATCGAACGTCACCTGCCACTGTTGTGAAAGGTCGGCCAGCACCTGCTCGTGACGCTGCCGGGGTGACGCCGCGGCCATCGCATCCTCAGAGAAGAAAATCAGGCGGGACTCATAGGGGGCGAGGTCGAGCCGGATGCTGCCGGGATCCGGGATGGCCGTGATTGCGCCGGTGAATGCGTCCCAGGCCTCGGCGTGACGGGCGGCGTCACGGAATTTCGCCTGGACGTGCTGGGGCTCGTTGGAGGTGTTGGCGACAAAGTAGAGATCGCCATCGGCCAGCTTGCGATGGATGAATCCAATGGCCGGCACAGCGGGCGTCAGCTTCATTTCCGCGGGCAGATAGGTGGCCAGCGCGGATCCGACCTCACCGTCCTCATTGAGGAAATGAGCCGTGGGTATGCCGCCATGGAAGAGGGTGCTGGAGATCTGCCGGATGCGCTCCGTTTCCTGCTGCGCGTGCAGCAGCCCGGGGGCTGTTGCGGGCAGACGCCGAGTGGCTATCACGATGCCGCCCTTCTGTGCGAATGCAAGAATTTTTTCATAGGTTGCAGCGGGCAGCCGGTCCACGCCGGGGAGAATCAGCACCCGATAAGGAATGCCGACGCGGTCGATTGCATCCGCATCGATAAAGTCAACGTTGAATCCGGCATCGAGAATGCCGGCGACGATCTGCCTGCCGAGGAACGCAGGCATGGACTCGTCGATGCTGACATTTGATCCGGATTCATCAAAGCCTGCCGCGGAAATCGGCGAGGAGTGCTTTTCCACCCTGGCTTTGAACGAGGCCCAGACATCATCCTCCGGCAGCAGGAGAGCGACATCGTTATCGGGATGTCCCAGGCGCAACGCATAGCTGACGCGCTGCAGGTAGCGCGCGAGGTCAGGCATGGCAAAGAACCAGGGGTTGTGCGCATTCAGGGCCGCCGCTGCGTACATCCGCCATCCCGGCTCGCCGGCGGAGGGCGGCGAGTATGGCCAGCCATGCCCCACAAGCTGATTGATGCCCTGGAGAAAGTGCAGGTCGGCCTCGGCTTTCATGTCCAGCGGCGTGGCTCGAAATGCCGGCGAATGCAGCCACGTCCAGGTTTCAGAAGAGATGACCGGGCGATGAAAGAGGTGGCCGGCGGAGGCTGCCCAGCGCGTGTCAGAGAATTCGCGCCACATGTTGAAAGTGGCCTTGCCCTCGCCCTCCGGCAGGTCCACCAGGCGGTTGCTGGCAAGATTGACAGGTGGGTAGCCGTAGGTCTGCGAGCGCAGGCGCGTGTGATGCGCCGTGGCCCAGGCCTGAAGCGGCTCAAGGTAGTTCTGGTCGGCCAGCTCGGTCAGAGTCCTGCCCCAGTCGTGGCGCACCGCAGCCGTATCGGGGCCGTCATCGGCGATGAGAGCCAGCAGGTGGGGCCGCAGGTCGTAACCACGGCGGCGGGCAAATTCACTCAGCAGGGATGGGGTCCAGTCAGTTCCATAGGCCTCAAGACTGTCGCTGAATACGGCGTATGGGGGGTGACTTCCGAAGGCCGAGAGCAGCGGATCGCCAACCGCGTGGAGATGCGCCTCGATTCCGGCGCGATCAAGATGATCAAGCACAAAGCCCTCGGCTCCCACGGATGGCCGCTTCACGGTCATCCCCGTGCGGCTGGAGATGAAGCAGATCAAAGTTCTTGGCCGCGCAGAGGCAGCAAATGAATATTGGCCGGCAGTTGGTGCGGGAATTGGCTCAGCCTGAGACATTTCCCGCGCGGAGGCATTCCGCGGCAGCAGGAAGGCATTGATGAGCTCCTCGCCGGTATCCAGAAACGGCACCGCAACTGAGGTGGAACCTGCCGGGATGTCGATCGGGTCGACGCGCAGCTTTCCCGCCGCCTCTGTGATGGGAATGTGCGGCCCGCCGAACGGCCAGCCGCTGCCGAGTGTGATGTCCATGCGCAGTCCGAGCTTTGCCGCCTCGTCGGCAGCGAAATGAAGCGCGGCGAGATGCCGGGGGGAAACGAAGGGCAGATTTCTGAAGCCCGTAGCCGGGTCATCCAGCTCCAGCGGGTAGAGATTTGCGACCTCGGCACCGCCGATCCCGGCCTGCTTCATCTGTTCCAGCTCCCGCGCCAGCTCAGCGTCAGTGACCGCGGGGCCGAACCACCACCAGCGCACCATGATCCGGGCGGAATCGGGCGGATTCGCAAAGCTGCGATGGAGGCCGCTGACGGCCGGTGCGCTCTGGGCGAGCAGAAGATGGCCGGCGAACAAGCCGCCAAACAGCCCGAGACAGGCGAACAGGCAGCCGGTACGGAAGATGCGGAGAGGAGACACGGCAAAGGAGAAACGCTGAGCCATGACAGCATGCCTTTCTATTTTTTGCCCCATCAGGGCGTCAAACCAGCTCTGGCCGGAAGTACCTGCGACCGCAGACGACCGCCACCTGCAATGCTGGTCGCCCTTGGGGCAATTTTTCAAGGTAAACCCATGCGCCCCCATGATTCCCAGAGGCGAAACGAGTGGGCGTCGCGCACAATTTTTCACGCGATGAATCTGCCCATCCAGCCTACGCATAACCAGCCGATTTGAACAGGAAAATTCGAATGGAAAATATTTTCACTTCCGAACCTCACGCCCGGCATGCTAATGTTTTTTCCGCTCGCATACTCGCTTCCTGAAGATCATCTGAACAGCGGTACAGCCGCCTGAACCCAGCCTGGGACGCCGGCTAGATGGTCGACCGCAAAGGAGAAACCATGAAACACCCTGCTATGAAATTGCTCGTGGCAAGCCTGGCATTGATCACCTGCATGGGCACCGCGCCCGCCCAAAGCAAGACCGACGCTCTGAAGGGCGGTTTTGAGAACCCGCCTGAAAGTGCCAAGCCCCGTGTCTGGTGGCACTGGATGAACGGCAACATCACCGAACAGGGCATCAAGCTGGATCTGGAATGGATGCACCGGGTGGGCCTGGGAGGATTTCAGACCTTTGATGCGGCCCTGGCAACGCCGCAGGTGGTGAAGAAGCGCCTGGTCTACATGGAGCCGGACTGGCAGCATGCCTTTAAATACGCCACCACGCTGGCGGAACAACTGGGCATGGAGGAAGCCATTGCAGGCTCGCCGGGGTGGAGCGAATCGGGTGGTCCGTGGGTGCCCCCGTCCCAGGGCATGAAGAAGTACGTGTGGAGCACGACCTATGTCGAGGGCGGCCAGCCCTTCACCGGCCAACTCGTTCATCCACCCACGGTCACCGGCGCGTTTCAGAGTGTAGGCATCCGCGACGCGCTGGCTGGCCCGGAAGGGAAAAAGCCGACGCCGCAGTATTATGCGGACTCCGTGGTGGTTGCCTATCGCAGGCCGGCGGATGATGTCTCAGTGGAGTCGCTGCACCCCACGATCACATCAAGCGGCGGCACGCTGAACGCGGCGATGCTGACGGATGGCGACCTGAGCAAGACAACGGGAGTTCCCCTGCCCGAGCCGGGTCATGACTCGTGGATCCAGTATGAATTCAGCGAGCCGACGACCATCCGCTCGGTAACAATTTCGACCAAGGGACCGAACAGATTTGTTTCGATGATCTACGGCTTCTCCGACCCGGAAAAGGTGCTGGAGACGAGCGACGACGGCCAGAACTTCCGCGCTGTTACAGACCTGGCGAACGGAGAAGCGCCGCAAAATACGATTTCGTTTCCGGCCGTGACCGCGAAGTATTTCCGCATCGTCTTCAAGCACACTCCTCCTCCCAAGCCGCCGGCATGGGCCGTGGGGCTGGATCCGAAGTCGTTTGGACTTCGCGCGGGACCGAAGCCGACCGAGTACGAGATTGCCGAGCTGGCTCTGCATCCCGGCGCGCGCGTCAACCACTTTGAGGAGAAGGCCGCATTTGTCACGGCGCCAGACCTCTACGAGTTCGCGACGAATCCCGTGGATGCAAGTGCCGCGGTGAAGCCGTCGGACGTGATCAACCTGACCTCGAAGATGCGTCCGGATGGAACGCTGGACTGGACGCCGCCGCCGGGCAACTGGGTGGTGCTGCGCTTTGGCTATTCCCTGCTGGGCATCACCAATCATCCGGCCACTGCTGAAGCCACCGGCCTTGAAGTGGACAAGCTGAACCGGAACTATGTGAAGCAGTACATGGAGACCTATCTCGACAGCTACAAGAAGGCCGTCGGACCCGACCTGATTGGCGCCAAGGGCGTCACCTACGTCATCAACGACAGTTGGGAAGCCGGTTCGCAGAACTGGACTGACGACATGATTGCGCAGTTCAAAAAGCGCCGGGGATACGATCCAGTTCCGTGGATGCCCGTGCTGACCGGCGAGATTGTTGAAAGCGCGCAGGCCAGTGATCGATTCCTGTGGGACTTCCGCAAGACGATTGCAGACCTGATTGCCGACGAGCACTATGGCCAGCTTGAGGAGACTCTGCACGAGTGGCACATGAAGCACTATGGCGAGTCGCATGAGAGCGGCCGTGCGTTTGTGGCCGACGGCATGGAAGTGAAGAAGTTCAACGAGGTGCCGATGGGGGCCATGTGGACCCAGAGGCCGGGCGTCAACAACATCCAGTACGACTACAACGCGGACGATCGCGAATCCGCGTCGGTCGCTCACATTTACGGCCAGAACATCGCGGCCGCGGAATCCATGACCGCGGCGGCCGCACCGTGGGCATGGTCGCCGACGACCCTGAAGCCGACCGCCGACCAGGAATTCATCAATGGCATCAACCGCATCGTGGTTCACGAGTCGGCCCATCAGCCGATGGTTGGACCTCACACCGCGCCGGGCCTCACGCTGGGACCATTCGGCCAGTGGTTCAACCGCAACGAAACCTGGGCGGAGCAGGCCGGTCCGTGGGTCAAGTACCTGGCGCGCACCAGCTACATGCTGCAACAGGGCCACTTTGGCGCGGATCTTGTCTACTTCTACGGTGAAGACTCGAACCTGACCGCCATCTACAACAAGAAGTCGCCCGAGGTGCCGGCGGGGTACGGATTTGATTACATCAACGCCGATGCCCTGATCCACGAGCTGCATGTTGCCAATGGCCGGCTGACCACGCCCGGCGGGATGGAATATCGCCTGCTCGGTCTGGCGCCGTACAGCAAGCACATGTCTCTGCCGGTGCTACGCGCCATCTACAACCTTGTGGAAGAGGGCGCATCCGTGGCGGGGGCCAAGCCCGACGATGATCCAAGCCTGGCGGACAACCTGGCTGAGTTCCACAGGCTCAGCAACGAGTTGTTCGGCGATGGAACGGGCGTGCACCACGTGGGCAAGGGCACGGTGTATGCCGGGGAGGATCTTGGCGAGGTGTTCAATGACATGCACGTCGCTCCCGACTTTGACTACACCAAGCCGAACAGCGACACGCGTCTCGAATTTGCGCATCGCAAGCTGGCGGATGGCGACATCTACTTTGTGGACAACCGCGGCGACAACAGCCAGCAGGTGGATGCCACCTTCAGGATTACCGGCAAGGAGCCCATGCTGTGGTACGCAGAGACGGGCACGACCAAGCCCGTGTCCTACACCATTGCGGATGGCCGCACGACGGTTCCGCTGAGTCTGGAGCCGTGGGGAACGGTGTTTGTGGTCTTTCGCAAGCCCACCAGCAGAACCTCCTGGACCGCGCCGCAGCATACCGAGACCGAGCTGGCCACGGTGGAGGGCCCATGGAACGTAAGCTTCCCGCCGGACTGGGGCGCGCCTGCCTCCATCACCCTCGACAGTCTGAGCTCGTGGAGCGACAACTCCGACACGGGCGTGAAGTACTTCTCGGGCACGGGGACGTATACGCACTCAGTGGACGCGCCGGCCTCATGGTTCAAGCGCGGCACGCATGTGTGGCTTGACCTGGGCGACGTGAAGAACCTGGCCGAGGTGCTGGTCAACGGAAAGTCGCTGGGAATCGTGTGGCACGCTCCGTATCGCGTGGATGCGACTCGGGACCTGAAGCCGGGCGCGAATGAGATCACCATCAAGGTGACGAACGCCTGGGTGAACCGGCTGATCGGCGATCAGCAGCCGGGCGCAAAGAAATACACCTATGCCGACGTAAAACCGTACAGGTCGGATTCTCCTCTGCTGCCTTCCGGCCTGCTGGGCCCGGTCCGGTTCTACGCCGACACAACGCGGTAGCAACGGCGGGGAGGCATGGTAGAACATGCCTCCCGGCGCAGAACTTCCTGCTTCAATTGGCTGTCCAGTGCGGCACGCGAGACGATTCTTGTCCCGCGTGCCTTTTTCTTTGCACTTGATGACTATTGCGCGATGCGCAGCAGGTAATGGCCGGAGCCAACCACCAGCCGCAGGTGCCCGTCAACCAGCACCGCAGAGCGCACGCCCGGCGCCTTGACCGCCGGCAGGCCGTCCACGGATGCGGTGGTGATGGAGGATGCCGCGACATCGATTGTGGCCGTGGCGTTCACCGGAATCGTAATGTCATAGGTGACGCCATCCTCGGTGCGACGCCAGTTGCTCCCGATCAGGCCCAGTGACGAGCGATAGCTGCAGTCGACGCTCGTAATTCCCTTCACGGCCGCGGGGCGCACCACCAGCCGCTTGTCACCATCCGCGGCAAGGTCCACGTTGATGCCGCCGAGTCCCCGGTAGAACCACTCTTCGGCATGGCCCAGCATGAAGTGGTCCTGTGAGCTGGATGGGTTCGCGTCCCACGCCTCGGTGAGCGACGTGGCGCCCTGCGCAAGCTGGTAGCCGTAGCTCGGAGCATCGGTGCGATTCAACATGGCGAGAAGCACGTCAGAACGGCCGCCATCGAGCAGCGCTTCAACCACATAGTGGAAGCCCACATCACCCGCCGTGACGTGATCGTGGTGGTTGTGAATGTCGCTGACAAGGGCCTCCAGCACGTTCCGGTGTTCGCCTTCCGGCACCAGTCCCAGCACCAGCGGCATGGCCTGGGCCGTCTGGCTGCCGCGGTCATAGCGATGCCGCGCGGCGTCAAAGAATCGCGCGTTGAAGGCATCGCGCTCGCTGGCCGCCAGGCGGGCGTACTCGCGGCTCTCGTCCATTCTGCCCAGCAGGGCCGTGACGGCCTCGAGTACTTTGATGTCCTGGTAGTAGATGGCGGTTGCGGTCACTCCGGCGGTGGTGAGCTTTGACATTCCCGGTTCGCCGGGGCCGATGTCGAACCAGTCGCCCAGCCCGTACGCGATGATGCCATTGTGCGCCCGGGTGCCCAGGTATGCCACATACCGGCGCATCACGTCGAGTTGCGCGGCCAGAAAACGCCGGTCGCCGTAGCGCTGGTAGACGTACCAGGGAGCCAGCACGGCCGCGCTGCCCCACTCCGGCGAGTCATCAAACGCCCCATTATCGACGCCAAAGACGACGTACTGCGGCGCTATCTCCGGCACCCGGCCGGCCTCAGGCCCGCTCGCAGCCTGCGCGTCGGCGATGTTCCGGGCGGTGGCGGCGTAGAGGCGGGCAAAATCAAAGTCATACAGCATGGCGGACGCGAGCAAGTGCGTCTCTTCAAGCCAGCCGAGCTTCTCGCGATGGGGGCAATCCGTGAAAAGGCTCACCGCGTTGTTCTCAATGGCCCGCAGGATGAGCGTGTGGATGCGATTGAGCAGAACGTCTGAGGACGTGAAGCTGCCAGTTGGCGGCGAGGATGTGTGGACAGCCTGCCCAAGCAGGCTGACGATGCGCACCGGGTCCTGAGCACTGCCGTGGTCCGGGGTCTCCACCTGCACGTAGCGAAAGCCGTAGTAACTGAATCGCGGATGCCACGACTCCACGCCCGTGCCGCGCAGGGTGTAAGTGAACCACTGCGGACTTCCGGAGCTTCGCTGCGAAACCGTGCCATCGGGATTGAGCAGCTCGCCCGGGATGAGTTTGACCTCGGCCCCGGCAACTCCCTGCACGGTAATCTCAGGCCAGCCGGCAAAGTTTTGCCCCAGATCGTACACGGCAACGCCAGCGCTGGGATGAGTGACCTTGACCGGCAGATAGGTGTGCATCACGCGGATGGGCGGGGCCAGCTCCGGCCGCAGAGCGCCTCCCGGGCCATCCACCAGCTTGACTGGGTGCCAGTCCGCATCGTTGTAGCCGGGCGAATCCCACCCTGCGGGAGCGAGCCGGGCATCGTAATCTTCGCCGCCATACGTGGAGGAAAAGGTGATGGGCCCGGGAGTACTTTTCCACGTTGCATCGGTGGATATATCGACTGAGGCGCCGCCGGCGAGCTCGAGGTGCAGCAGCAAGGCACATTCGGGCGGTCCAAAGCTGCCCACGAACTTGGTGTAGCGGCCCGGCGTGCGCAGCACGCGGTACATTCCGTTGCCCAGCATCACGCCCAGCACATTGCTGCCGGGGCGAAGCAGGGCCGTGACATCGTAGGTGTCGTAATAGACCGTCTTGCGATAGTCACTCCAGCCGGGGGTGAGCTCATCATTGCCGACCTTCCTGCCGTTCAGGCGAAGCTCGTCCTGGCCGAGGCCGGAGGCATAAAGAATGGCACGCTGAACACGCGAGCCCACGGTAAAGCCCTTGCGAAAAAGTGGCATCCGCGCGGAGCCGGGCCCTGATTCGGCCTGATCCTCGGCAATCCACCGGGCGCGCCAATCGGGAGCCTGCGTCCAGCGGGCTGGATCGCTCCACGCCGTCGCATGCCCCTGCCCGTCCCAGACCCGCACCTTCCACACATATTCCTGCAGGGCCATGAGGGCCGGCCCGTCATACCCGATGCCGGACGTGACGCCTGAGCGGACAATGCCGCTGTCCCACAGGGGAGACTTGCTGGAAGACGGAACGCGCGAATCCTTGAATACTTGAATCTGATATGCGCTCTGTGCAACGCCATGCAACGCGGGTGACGCGGCTTCAAGTGTCCACGAAAGCTCAGGATGCCCGTCCGCGACGGCGAGCGGACTGGTCTGATGATCGCAGCGCAGGAGGATGGGCGTGCGCAGGTGAGAGGAATCGGCGGTTGCCGCGGCGCACACGGTGGCGCACGCTATTAGCGTCGTAAGGGCAAAGGTCGCGCACCACTTCCAACCCGGTTGAAGATTCCGGCGGGACGATGTTTTCACAATCAGCATGCTGACTAGTGATACACAACCGCGGTTGCCGTGGCAACACGCGAGGCAGCCGGTACTGTCACCACCGCAACTGATGAGTCTACTGGCCGCTCCTGGCAGCGCGCGCCCCTCGCCAGTAGAGCACCAGGCCGATGAGGATTGAAATCACCGTTCCCGCTACCAGCTTCAACTCGAAGCCCAGCTTGCTTGCCGACTCGCCGGGAGGGATGAGCGAGACGGCGATGCCGAGAAGCACCACCAGAAAGCCGAGGCTGCCGCATATCCACACACCCGCCTTGCCGCCCGGCACGAGCACCGCGTTGCTGTTCTCTGTGCGGTTCCGCCGGTAGGCCAGCTTGATGACGGCCGCGAACATGTAAAGGAAGGGAATGAAGTAGAGAATGATGGCCGCATCAATCAGCACCTGGTAGGCGCCGCGCGTGGTCTCATTAATCTGGCTGACGAGCAGAATTGCGCCGGAGAGCACGGCCTGCACGAGGATGGAAATATACGGCGTCTTCCAGCGCGGGTGAATCCTGGCGAATGAGGCCGGCAGATAGCGATCAATGCCAACGACAAAGGGAACGCGCGCGACTCCGGCCACCGTGCTGCCCACGCCCCCGGCGTTGCCAACCGTGACCAGCACGGCCGCGAGAACGCCAAGGAATCCTATGCGCAACGTGGCCGAGCCGATGGTGATGGCGTGAAAGACGCCGCTTTTCGGGTCAAGGCTGGCCGCGGGCGCCAATGAAAGCACGGCAAAGGTTCCCACGATGTACATCAGGGCAATGAGGGCTCCGGCGCCGAAGACCGCGCGAGGAAGGGTCTTTTGCGGATTGTGAATTTCCTCGCTCATCGCGGATACAAGCTCGAGCCCAGTGAACGCAAATGCAATCTGCGACCAGAAATTCACGGTATCCCAGTTCCACGTGGGCATCATGCCGGCCAGCGTAAAGTGTGTGACCGAGCCATGCCGCAGACCGACAACCGCCGCGACGCCCACCAGGATGAGCAGGGGAACATAGGTTCCCACGCCTCCGGCGTTCTGCAGCCACTTGCCCACGTTCAATCCGACGATATTGAGAACGACGGCAACGAGCAGCATGGCAAGCGATACCGAGAGCAGGAAACCGCGGTTGTCCGCGAGGGACGAGCCTCGGCCGCCGAGAATATATGCCGACATCGACGCGCTTGCCAGCAGCAGCCCGGGGAAATAGAAGACCGTGTATATCCAGTAGGTCCAGCCTGCGATGAAGCCGTGGAAGGGGCCGAACGCCTCACGCGACCACGCGTACAGTCCACCCTCCCGAGGGAAGCGGGAAGAGAGCTCGTTAATCACGAGCGCGCCGGGAATAAAAAAGAACACCCCGGCGAGGACCCACAGGCTGATGGAGGAGGTGCCATTGTGCCCCGCGGCGGCAATCCAGCGCGGGCCCAGCACCGCCGCAATGTTGAACAGCAGCACGTCCCAGAAGCCCATGGTCTTGCGAAGTTGCGGGCTGGAACTCTGCGAGGTGGATGCCGGGAACATCGTCAAGCCGCCTTCAGACCGTGGCGCATCTCTGCACGGTTGCGGAAATCATACAAGATCAACGTGACGCGCCGGCGGCTTGTTCACCACGCTCCCGGGAGGCGCGTGCCGGGGCAGGAGGGAGAGGCGCGGGCAGGCTCCTGCGGGGCCAGGCCGTATCGCCGCACAACATTCAGCATGTACCATGGGCGCACAAGGAGTGCCCGTGACGGGCACATCCGATTGACGAACTGGAGAATCTCTCGTGCGCCATCTTGTCACGACCTGCTTCATCATTGCCTGCATGGGTTCCGGCATCGCCGTCCAATCCGTCTGCGCAGAGGCAGGCCGCATGAGTACAGATGCTTCCTCTGCCGCTGGAGGCGGACGGCAGGCAGCCGCGGAAGCTGCTGGCACCGCCGCCCCGCCCGTCCAGCTGGACTTGAAGAGCGGCGAACTGCTGGTGCAGGGCAGGCCGTTCGTCATTCTGGGCGGCGAACTCGGCAACTCATCGGCGGGAACAGCGGCGCAAGCTGATTCGATTCTGCCCAATCTCGCGCGTCTTCATCTGAATACGGTGCTGATGCCAGTGGCCTGGGAGCAGGTTGAGCCCCGCGAGGGCGACTTCGACTTCAGTATTCCCGACCACTGGATTGCGGTTGCCCGCCAACAGAATCTGCATCTGGTGTTTCTGTGGTTCGGAAGCTGGAAGAACGCGTTCTCCGAATACGCCCCGGGCTGGGTGAAGGCAGACACAAAGCGCTTTCCCCGCGCGCTGGGGATCAATGGCGCGCCGCTGGAGATCCTCTCGACATTTGGGAAGGAGACCGAGCGCAGCGACAGCCGGGCCTTTGCCGCGCTGATGGCGCACCTGCGCCGCGTGGATGGCAGGCAGGGAACCGTACTGATGGTGCAGGTGGAGAATGAGGTGGGCTATCTGGGGCCGGAACGGGATCGCTCGCCCGAGGCGAACCGCGAGTTTGCAGAACACGTGCCAGAAGACCTGATGAACAGGTTGACGGCGGAGCGCGAGCACCTCTCTCCAGAGCTGGTGGCACACTTTAATCCGCGGGGTTCAACCTGGCAAGAGGTGTTTGGCCCGGCGGCCAATGAGGCCTTCATGGCATGGCGCTACGCCACCTACATCGACGCGGTTGCCAAGGCGGGAAAGGGCGAATACGGGCTCCCGCTCTACATGAACGCTCAACTGCCGTCGCTGCTGGAGCGTCCGGGCGAGTACCCGAGCGGAGGGCCGCACCCGTACTACCTTGCAATCTATCGAGCCGCGGCGACGCACATTGACTTCTACTCGCCCGACATTTACTGGCCGGAATTTGAATACTGGGCCGGGAGGTACCAACTGCCGGGCAACCCTCTCTTCATTCCGGAGGCGCGGCTGGACACAGCGCCGTTCAACGCGTTCTATGCATACGGAGAGGCGCGAGCGTTCGGGTTTTGCCCCTTCGCGATTGACAGTCTGCACGCTCCCGATGGTCCCGATGAGCCTGAACCTATGATGATGCAGGTGTACGGGGCGCTTGAAAACCTTGGGCCGATGCTGCCGCAGGCGCAGAATGCGGGGCGGACACGCGGCATAGAGCTGCATGCGGCCAGTCCGCGCGCGACGCAGACAGTGGCGCTGGGAGGGTATCTGTTCCAGGCAAGTCTGTCGAGGTCGTGGCGCGAGGGAAAGCTGCTGGCGGACAACGGCGGGATGCTCCTGATTCAATCCGCGCCGGACGAGTTCATCGTCGTGGGCGTCGGGCTTACCGTCAAGATCAAGCGCGACCCCGACACGGACACAAAGCTCGCGGGCATCGGAAGCATTGAGGAAGTGACGCGGAAGGGCCCTGACTGGCATGTGGTCAGACGGCTGAATGGCGACCAGAGCAATCAGGGGCGTCAACTCACCCTTGATCCGCACGCTGTTCATCTCTATCGCCTGCGGCTCTACTCGATCCCGCGATAGTAGCAATTCGCAAGACGAGGGAGATGAGCGCGATTCCGTGGCGGTCATGCCGAACGCAGGTCGACGTACCTGCGGCCACATGGACTTGAGGGCTGCGACTTTCAGCCACGGCAGCGCAGCGAGTGCTTCACGGATTGAGTTCAGGCGATGGCATGACGCCGGGTCCGGCTTCAACCCGGGCCACGGTACCCGCGCTCCCGAATCGAATGACCAGGCTCCGCTTTTGCGTGAGGTCGGCAATCATGCCCGGATCGGTGACGCCAAAGACTGCGGCGATCTCGGATTTTGCCACGGCACCGGAGCTCTTTCGCCTCATTTTCTTTGCGTAGCGGAAGCGGTTGTAGAGCGACCAGTAAGTCATGGTGACCAGCGCGATGAGGGAGATCCAGCCGATGCCGATCAGCCCGAGGCCGCGTGCCCCGAGAAAGAGATCGAGATAGGCCGCGCGGATTCCGAGAATCCAGAGGATGGCAGTGATGAGCGGAAGCCAGAGATAGATCCAGAGCAGCCAGAGCACGAGGGTAATAAAACCGAACAGCGTGCGCTGGAATCTGGTCTGGAGATTGGGGCGGCGAATGATCAGCGATGATTTTGCCGTCATTATCGTATCCCCCTGTCAGGACTTTCCCATACGGCGCGGACGCCGGTCTGCTTGTAAAGCGCGATGGGCAGGGAGACCACGGCAGTGATCATGCCGACCATCCAGAACACCAGCGGATACCAGATAATCCAGAAGAACTGGCGGCCCGTGCTCTTCTCATACCTGCGATCAATGAGCATGCTTACCAGGAACTGCAGCACGCAAACGGCGCTGAGCACCACGCCGTACCAGCCGGGAATGGGTCCGGGAAAATGCAGGGCGCGCGGCATGGCCAGCCAAGTGCCCAGAATGCTGATAATGAGCACGAAGAGCATGACGTAGGACCAGAGCACGCTCAATGCGTATTCGATGGTAACGAACCACATGCGGCGCTTGCGCCAGTCAAACAGATTGCGGGCATAGCGGAGCGCGACCTGGGCCCCGCCCAGTGCCCAGCGCAGACGCTGCCTCCAAAGGCCGCGCAGGGTCTCGGGCATCAGAATCCAGCACAGCGCGTTCGGCTCATAGCGGATGTCCCAGAAGTTCATCTGCATACGCCAACTGATATCGATATCTTCCGTGACAATGTCGGTGCTCCAGTAGCCGGCCTGGTGAAGCGCCGAGATGCGATACGCGGCAATCACGCCGGAGACCGTGAAGATGCGTCCGAATATGCGCTGGGCGCGCTTGATGAGCCCGATGATTGAGGAGAACTCGCCAACCTGCAGGCGGCCGAGCAGGGTGGACCGGTTGCGAACTCGCGGATTGCCCGTAACCGCGCCCACGCGCGGACCGGTGACCATGTGCCACATGAGCCACCGCGTCGCATAACGATCGAGCAGGGAATCGCCGTCAATGCAAATGAGAAAGTCGCTGTTGGCCGCCAGCGCGGCCATGCGCAATCCCATGGCCTTTCCCTGATTCTCAGGGAAGTGGAGCACGCGCAGATTGGGGTACTTGCCAAGAAGCTCGTTGAGTATGGCGCGGCTGGCGTCGTTGCTGGCGTCATCAATGGCGATAATCTCAAAATCCGGATAATCCTGATCGGCAAGCGACTCAACGGTGTCGCGAATGGTCTCAGCCTCGTTGTGGCAGGGAACAACCAGCGTGGCCCTGGGCCATGAGTCCAGCCGGGGCGGCACATCGGGATGGGAGGCCTTGTGCTCCAGCCGCAGAAAATAGAACAGCCCCCCGATAATCCAGATAAAGGACATCGTCAGCGGGTAGTAGAACGAATAGCCGAGCAGCAATGTTCGCAGCGACATCTTCGGCTCTCCTTACGGGCGCAACGCGGGAAAGTTCGACGCGGAAAAGGCCGGCATCAGCAACATCAGGGCGGGCCTGTCCTTGTGAAAGTCGTCAGGATAGTATGCGAGGTGCAACGCTCCTCTTTCCTGCAGGGTTCTCAGTTGCAGCGTGAGCGTGCGCGTGGGCACGGGTTCGCTTGTTCGCCAGTCTTCGGCCTGCACTTCAAACACAGTCCTGCCCAGTGCTCCGGGCACTTCAGAGACCTTCCGCTCCAGCCGGCGCAGCCAGGCCTTCGACCGAGGCGCGTTCTCAAGATACGGCATGGCCATGAGCGCAACCTCATCGTAGTTGGCAAGAAAAGCGGGTAGCGACTGCGCAAACCACTTCTCGCTCTCCGGGTGAAGCACCGGCTCGGCAAAGAGGTTCCTCGCCGTTGAAATCTCGGGCCGCCAGATCTGCACGCGCGTGGTCAGCTCGTGAGAAAAATCAATCAGCGCCTGCGTGCGCTGCGGGCCGGGAGGCGGAGCGTGGGGGCCCAGATCGTCGGTGTCGCGAAGCACGCCATCGTCGTGGAAAAGTATGCCGGAAATCGGTGCGGAACGGGCCATTTCCTCGTAGAGGTCGCCGATCACCCTTCGGCTATCAGGCAGAAATGGATTGAGCCGCACTGGGGTTTCAGGTTTCGCCCCGGCCACGGGATGAATCTGCAAACGCGCCTGTTCTGCTGCATCGGGCAGCCGCCAGGCCAGCATCGGCATCCAGGCATACACCTCTACTCCGCATCGCGTGCGAAGCTGCCAGGCCACGCGAGAAAAGAGATCCGCGCGCATGGGCATGATGTGACTGGGGAAATAGACCGCGGACGCGCTGTCGGTGCCGTTGGGGTCGGCAAAGGCCTGCAGCCAGACCTGGGAGACATTCATCTTCTTGATGCGATCAAGCAGCGCGCTGAGATTGCGCTCCTCCTGCGCCGGGTCGGGATCGTAAATGTAATCCGTGTCAACCTGCACGGCGCGCACATTGGTGGTGAGTGTGATGTGCCGCATCGACCATGCCAGGCTGGATACATCGGGGTTGGAGGTCATCACCAGGCGGGGAATCGCCTCAAGCCCGGTGGTTCCAAACGTCCTGCCGGGCAGCACAACGGGCAGGTTCAACGTGAAGCTGGCTACCATGCCCAGCGAAGCGGCGATGGCGTCGCCGGCTTTGGTGTACGCGCCGTAGGGCCAGAAGATTGCGCGCGGGGCATGGCCCAGGTTGGCGCGTATCTCATTCGAGCTTCGCACAAGGTCGGCCTGCACGCGAGCCTCATATTCCTTGTCAGTTTCGTACTGACCGGTCTTCGGATTGTAGGCATGCGTGACCGCCGCGGGGATCAGGTTGCCCTGCGGGTTGGCAAGGATGCCCACGTGCATGTTGTAGGTGTGGGACGCCACCTCGACCAGGCCGCTATCCTGCATCTCGCGGAGTTCCTTCCACGTGGCGAAGTCGGAACGCGTGAACATGCGCGGGCCATAGTCAACCTTGCCGTTCGCGGCGAGATCGGCCCACGCGCCGACAACCGCGACCACGGCGTGGTAGTGAAATGCCTGCAGCAGCGGAAAGACCCGGGTATAGACGCTGGAGAGCCCGTCGTCGAAGGTAAGCAGGACGGCTTTCTGCGGCAGTTGACCGCGGCCCGTGCGCGCGTCAATCAACTGCTGCAGGCTGATTACATTAAAACCGTGCGTGCGAAGCCAGTCGAACTGCGAAGCCAGATTGCGCGTGCTGGTGGCGTACTGATCCGGATCCAGATGCTCTCCGCTCCAGGCAGGATAGATTGCAGACTGGTCCCGGGGAAGCGTCTGGACCTTCGACGCATCCACGTCATCGCGCACATCGTGATAGCACAGCACCGTCACGTCAGTGGCGCCGGCCCGCAGGCAGGCGGCGATGAGACCGAGAGCGAGTAAGAGCTTCTTCATTGGCTTCCCACGGTCAACCCATATTGCAGGGCGGTGTAGTGCTCGTTGTGGCCGTCGTAGGGCTGAGTGTTCCAAAGCACGCCATAATACAGCCCCACGCGCCGGCCAAGCTTCCAGCGTTGCAGGTACGACGCCGAGCCCGCGGCTCCGTAGTCATAGTTCTGCTGCCAACTGGATGCCGCGTAGAGGATCAGTTCCTGGCGCAGGCTTCGGTCATAGCGTCTCCAGGTGAGCCAGTCAACCGCGACCTGCGGCCCGAGGGATGCATTGCTCCTGGGGTTGAAGTAGATCCGGCTGGCATCGCGCGAGTTGAAACTGGCCCATGCCTGGGGGCTGAGAGTCACGCTCAAATGCGGCGAAGTGTGCACCCTCTCATTCCACACGCCGGAGAGCACCAGGCGCTGGTTGCCGTCACTGAACAGCAGGCGTTGCATGCCCAGGGTCGCGGACCTCAACTCGCTGGCACGCCAGCCAAGGCTCGCGTTCACGCCTCGGGCGCGAACCCGGTTGAGCCCGGCAATCAGTTGCACATCCGCCAGATTGTCGCTGTCGCCCACCGCACTCACTGACCAGTGGTCGCCCAGATTGAAATTGACGCCCAGGCTGCCGGCCAGCGTATCGCCACCGGTGCCGGTATCCTCTGCCACCTCGCCCCAGACGGACTGGCGGGCATAGTTGTAGCTGATGCCTCCGCCGGAGCGGTATCGCGTGACATCCCCCTGAACAAAGCTGCCGTGGTCAGCCCACCCGTGCGCGAAGAGACGCCAGCGGTTCCTGAGCAGCGGGGTATAGAGATGCGCTTCATTGTGCTGGTCAGTCGTCGCGAGAAAGACGCCGCTGGACCAGGCAGCATCCCCGGCAACCTCGAGCTGCCAGCCGCGGATGATGCTGCGCTGCGCGAGGAACCTGGTCAGATCCGCCGTCTGGCCGTCGCGCGCGAGCAGCGTGGGCACGATGCCATCCACCAGATCGCGCCGCCCGGCTCCCTCATCAATCTCCGCGGTGGCCAGGGACGGCGTCTCATCTGCCTCGGCGTAGGACTCGGCGATGCGATCCTCCGTAATGGCACGGCCGGGCCAGCCTCTGTCGAGATAGGTGAGGGCAAGCTGACGCCGGATGTCGATATTGGCTGGCGCGAGATCAAGAAGGCTGTTCAACAGCGATTGCTCCTGCGCGTACAGGCCTGCATAGCCCCGCATCTGGGCAGCCTGCAATCCGAGGCGGGCGTGAAGCTGATTCGGCTGGGGCTCCTTCAAGCCCGGGGCGGTCAACCATCCGGGTGCCTTTGCAAAAGCCTCGTCGATGGTACGAAATGATTGCCCGATGTGCTCCCTCTCAAACTGCGCGAAAGCGAGCGAGCTCCACGCCTGGCCGTTCTCCGGCGCGCCGTGAACGAGCTTCTGGTAAATCGCCTCGGCCTCCTCGGGATGGCGCCGGGCGAGATACGCTCCGGCCACGGCCTGGAGTGTGTAGTCTGGCAGTGCGATTCCCTGCGCCCGCAGCTGCTGATAAGCCGCGAGCACATCGCTCATGCGCCCTAGATCGTAAAGAGCCTGCAGGCGGTCAAACTGCGCATGCTGCCAGATGTCATCCTTGGCCGGCGAGGAGGCGATGACGCGATTCAGGGTCTCCAGCGCCCGGCGGCTGTCGGCCTGTTGCTGGGCAACTGGAGCGTATGCCTCACCCCATCGAACCTGTTCAGCCCCGAGCGCGGCAAGCAGCCTGCGCTGCAGGCCGGCACCGGGCTGCGCGCACCTCTGCATCGCCAGGGAGGCTGCACCGACATCGGCAAGGGCCCGCGCCATCTGACACTCTGACTCCGCAGTGCGGACCTTCAGCTTGATGAGCCGCTGATCCATGGCCACGACGCAGGCAAAATCACGCTGACGGTCACACAAATAGGCATTGCCGGCCAGTACGTCAGGTTCCTGACCATGCTCTTTGAGCAAAGAAGGCAGGATGGCGGCCGCTGCATTGATGTCTCCCTTATCCACCAGCACCATCGCCTCGCCCAGGCGAGGCTGCCAGCGGTCAGCAGAGAGCGCCTGCGCCCGCCGGTAGAGCTGGAGCGCGAGATCAAACTGATGCAGATTGCGTGCCGAACACGCGGCGGCCTCGGTCACGCCCTCATTGTCTTTTGGCGTCTGCGCGCGGGCGTACAGCTCCAGCGCATACGCATCGTCGCCAGCCCAGTTGGCGACAATCGTGGTGTCGGCGAGCAGACTGGGATTATCAGGATATTGCTGTAGAAGTTGCTTCAACGTCACAAGCGCATCTTTTGCATCTCCATTGCGCGCCTTCATCACCGCGGCCTCACGCTGGGCATCGGGGGCCTGGGCTGAAGCGATGCAGGCTCCGCGGGTGAAGAGAAGAGTGAAGACGAGCAGACACGCCACCGGGCCAAACCGCATGGCAGGCCGATGGGTTCTCGTTGCTGATTCTGATCGATGCGGAGAAGGAAATTCGCCCATCAAAAGCCTTTGTTCAAACCGATGCAAACGAGATGCCCTGAAACGCCAAGTGCTTATTCCACAACAATTTTTATGCGAGGGACCGCAGGCGCAAGAGCCCGAAATGGCCTTCCTGCCTGGCAATGCTCCCAGTGAAATGTTGAAGCCTGCCTCTATTATGACCTGCCATGACGCAATGTCTTGGAAAGAACTTGCGGGGGCGACTGCCCATTTGGTGTGATGGACAGCCAGAGGCGGTCATTCTCCGAACTTCTGCACCATGACCGGTGCAAATGGACGCCTCACCAGCGTGCCGCAAATCCCTTAGTCCATGCGGCTCACGCCACGACCGGCGCAATGCGATCCAGTGGATGGATTGATGCCCATCCATCATGTCTTGGTGGGCCCGGAGGGATTTGAACCCCCAACCAAGGGATTATGAGTCCCCTGCTCTAACCGTTGAGCTACAGGCCCTGCAAAGACTTATGACGACAGTCGCGCCACTGACATTGTAGATGTGAAGCGTCAAGAGGTTGTACCGAAATCGGAGCGGCTTGAAACAGCGACAGCAGCCTGCGCGCCGCAGTGACGCGCTCGCTGCTAGAGCACGCGCCATACGCTGACGATGACAAGCTCAGGGAGTCGCTCGGCGGTGGCGATGAAGATGGACCTGCGGAGCCACTGGTATGCCTTCGCGGCAACGGTGAAGCGAGGGATTGCTCTGAAGTAGTATTCACCGGGATCGACCTTCCCGCCGGCGGCTAGCTGCTCCAGGACCGCCGCGTCCGCATGACGAATGCCCTGATTGCGGATCTCAATCTTCGCGCCGTCATCGGTTTCGATGACATAATGCGCGTCCAGAATCGTGAGTCCGCCAGGCTCGACGGTCTGCCAGTCCTCACCAACTGGCAGAACACGCCCACGAATGAGCGGGCCCGCGACGGCGCCACCCGTGATGGGGATAACCCGCCGGACGCCCGCGGGAATCTGCCCCAACTCCACCATGGGCGCGACAGTGACCCTGAGCTCGAAGGCAAATTCCAGACCGGGAGGCGTCATTGCAGCGGCTCCGCAGCCGGAAACTTTAATCTGCTCCGCATCATCCCCACACCTCTTTAGCAACCTGGGCCACCAGTTCCAACTTGGCCCACTGATCGTCTTCAGTGAGCAGGTTGCCCTCCATGGTGGAAGCGAATCCGCACTGCGGGCTGACGGCGAGTTGCTCCAGAGGAAGCACTCCGGCCGCCTCGTCGATGCGGCGCAGCACATCCTCCTTGCGTTCAAGGCCGGCGCGCTTGGTACTGATGAGCCCGAGCACCACTGTTTTGCCTTTGGGGACGAAGCGAAGCGGCTCAAAGCTGCCGGAGCGCGCATCATCATACTCGAGCAGGAACCTGTCCACGGCCAGCTCGTGGAAGAGCCTCTCGGCAATCGCATCGTATCCGCCCTCTGCATACCAGTGGCTGCGGTTGTTGCCACGGCAGAGGTGAATGGCCAGCGTGACTCCCGGCTGGCGCGCAGCGGCAAAGCAGGCGTTGTCAGCCTTGAGAGAGGCGGTCAGCATCCGCGCCGGATCGACACGCAACTCCTTCTCCATCCATGCCGTCCATTTCTGATCAAGGTAGTAGCTGTAGCGCGGCGCATCAATCTGCAGATAGGCGATGCCGCTGGCGGCGAGCGTTCTGATGTCGCCGGCCATAATGTCTGCAATCGCGCTCAACAGAGCGAACGGATCGCGATAGACGGCATCGGTTACTCCGTACTTGAACGAGATGGCGGGAAATTGGGTGGCGCTGGGCAACGTCATCTTGATCGGGCGCGGCGCATGCTGCTTGAGGAAGGGCAGCTCCCGGCCAGTGAGCGGCTCGCGCTGAGTCAGCCTGCCGGTGACAATCCCGCTCACCTTGCTGACGGTGCTTGACTTTGCGGCTGAATCGCCGGCATCTTCGCTCCACTTGCGGGTAATGGCATCGTAAAAGTCAAAGCCCTCAACAGCATCAGTGAAATCGCTCATGAAGTTGGTTCGACGCAACTCGCCGTCAGTGACCATGCCGAAGCCGAGAGCCTTCTGCTTCTCAAGTACGCGCAGGATATGTTGATCCTCAAGGGCATGAAGCTCAGCCTCGGGAGCCTGCGCCTGTCTTGCCGCAAGCAGTTCCGCCGGCCGAAGAAGACTGCCCACGTGGTCAGCACGATAATTCGTTGTCATGATTCTCCTTGTCAGTGTGTCGTGAACACTTGTAATTGCAGGTAAACGGACGGCTCACCAGAGTATCTCGCGCAGCTCCCGGGCGCCGTGCTGCAGCGCAGGCAGGCACACGTTGATGAGTGTTTTGCGATCCACCCGGACGACATGGGTGCCAACGTTGATGGCAGCAATAACCTGGTTGCCGCGCGTATACACCGGCACGGCAACCGAGCGGAGCCCCGCCTCGAGCTCCTCGTTCACAATGGCGTATCCCTGCCTGCGCACCCGGGCAAGCTCGTTGCGCAACCCGGGAATCTTTACGATGGTTCGGGGCGTGAAGGCCCTGGGCCTCAAGCGCCTCAGGTACGTTTCCAGCTCCGGCTCAGGCAGTGCGGCGAGAAGCACGCGCCCCATCGAGGTGCAGTACGCGGGCAGGCGGCTGCCCACAGAGAGGCCGGCCGCCAGCACGCGACTGGCCGCGGAGCGGGCGACATACACGATTTCATCGCCGTCGAGCATGCTCATCGACGATGACTCGTGGACGGCCTCAGTGATGCGTTCGAGCACGGGCTGCGCGGCCTCAACCAGAGAGGATGAGGACAGGTAGGAGAATCCAAGTCGCAGGACAGGGGATTTGAGATGGTAGACCTGCCGCGCCCGCTCGACATATCCGAGGAGCTCGAGCGTGAGCAAAATGCGCCGGATGGCGGCTCGCGACAGGCTCGTGGACTGCGCAATCTCGACGATGCTTTGCCCTTTGCGGCGGCCCTCAAAGCTCTCAATCACCCGCAAGCCGCGGGCCAGGGAGAGGACGAAGTCCGGGTTGCCCGCATAGGCGGCGAAGCCGTCCATCCCGGCCTTCTGCGCCTCCGAAGCTGCAGCCTTCTCTCGCGTCATGGGCTTCGCCCCAACGGCCGATTATCGCACATCTTGTACAACGGAGGTCAACCGCGTAATAATTCTGCTCTCGGCTGCTGGGAGATGCGATGGCGGAGTGGATGACATTGTCAGAGGCGGTTGCGGCGCACGTACATGACGGCGACACGCTGGCGATGGAAGGCTTTACCCACCTGATTCCATTTGCAGCCGGGCACGAGGTCATTCGCCAGCAACGGCGCAACCTGTCGCTCGTCCGCATGACGCCCGACCTGATCTACGACCAGCTTATCGGGGCCGGCTGCGCCGCGAAACTTACCTTCTCGTGGGGCGGGAACCCAGGCGTCGGCTCCCTGCACCGGTTTCGTGATGCGGTGGAGAATGGGTGGCCTGCGCCGCTTGAGATCGAGGAACGCAGCCATAGCGACCTGGCAAATGCGTTTGTTGCGGGAGCGGCCAATCTGCCCTTCGCCTTGTTTCGAGGATATACGGGTTCAGATTTTTCGCGCGTCAACAGCGGAATCCGGTGGGTCACATGCCCTTTTACGGGCGAGGTGCTGGCGGCCACGCCGTCTGTACGGCCCGACGTTGCGATCATCCACGCACAGAAGGCCGACGCCAAGGGAAACGTCTTGATCTGGGGGATCCTTGGCGTGCAGAAGGAGGCCGTGCTCTCAGCCCGTCGCGCCATTGTGACTGTGGAGGAGCGCGTGGAGACCCTGGACGCACCGAGCAACGCCTGCATCCTGCCGCACTGGGTAGTGAGCGCGGTATGCAAGGTTCCGCGCGGAGCTACGCCCTCGTATGCGCACGGCTACTATCAGCGCGACAACGTCTTTTACCGCTCGTGGGATGCGATTGCCCGCGACCGGGACTGCTTCACCGGCTGGATTGAGCGGAACATTCTGGGTACGAATGATTTTGAGGAATATCTCGCCCTCCAGCAGGATTCGAGGGTGCGGGTGGTATCCGAATGAGCGTGGAGTTCACCGCTGACGAAATGATGACCGTGGCGGCGGCGCGCATGCTGGCCAACGGCGCGGTGTGCTTTGTGGGCATCGGGCTGCCTTCAACGGCCGCTAATCTGGCCCGTTTGACGCATGCTCCGGACGCGGTGCTTGTGTACGAATCAGGCCCTCTGGGGGCCAAGCCCCCGGTTCTGCCGCTCTCCATCGGCGACGGCAACCTGGCGGAGACCGCGGATACGGTGGTTTCAACGCCGGAGATCTTTCGCTACTGGCTGCAGGGCGGCCGGATCGATGTGGGATTTCTTGGAGCGGCGCAACTGGACCGTTATGCAAACATCAACACCACGGTCATTGGTCCCTACTCCACGCCGAAGGTTCGACTGCCGGGAGCGGGCGGTGCCCCCGAGATCAGCTCGTCGGCCCGGGAAGTGCTGATTATCGTCAAGCAATCGAAGCGCACGTTCGTAGAAAAGCTCGATTTCATCACCTCCGTCGGATTCCTAACCGGAGGCAACTCGCGTGAAGAGGCGGGACTCCGCGGCAGTGGACCTACCGCGGTCATCACCGACCTGTGCATTCTTCGCCCTGACGCGGTGACCCGGGAACTGAAGGTGACCGAGATTCACCCGGGAGTGGACCGCGACGCCATCAAGGCCGCCAGCGGCTGGCAAATCCAATTTGCCGGTGACTGCGGCCAAACGCCCGCGCCGAATCCGCAGGAGCTGACGACCCTGCGCGACCTGAAGGCGCGCACCGCGGCGGCGCACGGCGTGCAGGGAGACGCAGCATGAGGCATGCCATGCTCTGCGATGCAGTTCGGACACCCATCGGCCGCTATGGAGGCGCGCTGGCGCGGGCGCGAACTGATGATCTGGCGGCTGTTCCGGTGCGGGAACTGATCCGGCGCAACCCAGGCGTGGACTGGGCGGAACTGGACGACGTGATGCTTGGCTGCGCCAACCAGGCGGGCGAGGACAACCGCAACGTCGCCCGCATGTGCCTGCTGCTGGCGGGTCTGTCCGAGAGCGTTGCCGGCGTCACCGTGAACCGCCTGTGCGGCTCCGGCATGGACGCGGTGGGCACTGCTGCCCGCGCCATCCAGTGCGGAGAGGCGGATCTGATGATTGCCGGGGGCGTCGAGTCAATGTCGCGCGCGCCCTTTGTGATGGGCAAGGCTGAAGCCGGCTTCCAGCGGAAGACAGAGCTGCACGACACAACAATCGGCTGGCGATTTGTGAACCCAAGGATGCGCGAACAGTTTGGAACCGACTCGATGCCCGAGACCGGCGAGAACGTGGCCCGCGAATGCGGCGTGGACAGGACCGCCCAGGACGCCTTTGCGTGGCGCAGCCAGATGCGGGCCCTGCGCGCGGCGGAGAGTGGCTACCTTGCCGAGGAGATTGTTCCGGTTGAGATTGCCGACAGGAAGGCGGCAACCGTGGTGGTGAAGGACGAGCATCCGCGACCTGACACCACGCTGGAGAAGCTGGCGCAGCTTCGGCCGTTGTTTCCGGGCGGAACGATCACGGCGGGAAATGCCTCGGGCATCAACGACGGAGCCGCCGCGATGATTGTGGCGTCAGAGCAGGCCTGCGCCCGCCATGGCCTGCGCCCGCGCGCCCGGATTCTGGGCATGGCGACCGCGGGCGTGCCGCCGCGCGTGATGGGGATTGGCCCCGTACCGGCGACGCGGAAGCTGCTTGCACGGCTCGGCAAACGAATCCACGAATTTGACTGGATTGAGTTAAACGAGGCCTTTGCCAGCCAGGCGCTCGCATGCCTGCGTCAACTTGGCCTGCCGGATGACGCGGATCATGTGAACGCGGCGGGAGGAGCCATCGCGCTGGGTCACCCGCTGGGGATGAGCGGCGCGCGGCTGGTGATGACCGCGGCACATCAACTGGAGCGATCAGAGGGCAGGCTCGCGCTGGCCACCATGTGCATCGGCGTGGGCCAGGGCATAGCATTGGCAATGGAGCGCGTGTGAGGAGAGCGCATCAATGATTTCTTCGGTGGTACCGACTGCCATCCCGGGCACACAGCCTGACTTCTGCCATCCCCCCTACCGCTCATCGGTGGCGCGGTCGCCGCGGCAGCCGCTGATTGTCCTGCCCCATACGCTCTCAGAGCGCACGGGCCCGGTGTTTGGACACGGACTTATCTGCGAAAATGATGGTGACCTGACCACACAGCATGCAGGCGAGGCGCTGGGTGAAAGAATCTTTGTGCATGGACGGGTGCTGGACGATGCCGGCCGGCCGGTTCGCGGGGCGCTGGTGGAGGTGTGGCAGGCAAACGCAGCGGGGCGCTACCGCCACAAGGTGGATGGGCATGACGCGCCGCTCGATCCGAACTTCTCCGGCGCGGGCCGCGCGATTACCGACGATCAGGGAGCATATAGGTTCAAGACCATCAAGCCGGGCGCGTACCCGTGGGGCAATCACCACAATGCCTGGCGGCCCGCGCACATTCACTTCTCGCTGTTCGGATCCGGAATTTTGTCGAGACTTGTGACCCAGATGTACTTTCCCGGCGATCCGCTGCAGTCGCTTGACCCCATCTTCAACAGCATTCCCGACGAGGCCGCGCGTCAGAGGCTGGTGTCGAGGCTCGACATGGAGCGTACGGAGCCCGATTACGCGCTTGCCTACCAGTTCGATATTGTTTTGCGTGGTCCCATGGATACGCCCTTTGAGGAGGTGCGCCGATGACGCCGCCCTCAACACTGGTTCCAAGCGGCTCTCAGACCGTTGGCCCCTTCTTCACGATTGGTCTGAATGACTTGATCGAGCGCCAATCCGAAAGCGGCGCGCCATCCAACGCCATTCAGCTTCACGGGCAGGTGATGGATCGCGACGGCGCTCCCGTCGTGGATGCGATGCTGGAGTTCTGGTTTGCCGACGGCAGCGGCCGTTATCCAGACGGTGCGCCTGGGACGGAGGACATGCCTGCGGGGTTTCGTCGCGCAGGCACGGATGAGAACGGACATTTTGAGATTACGCTGGTCAAGCCTGGCGCTTCTCCCTTTGGCGATGGGCGCGTGCAGGCGCCGCATTGCGTGGTGCTTGTGTTTGCGCGCGGACTCCTTCGGCATCTGATGACACGCGTCTATTTTGCCGGCGAAGCCGCCAATGCGGCCGATCCCGTTCTGGAGCAGGTTCCGGCGGACCGCAGGCAGACTCTGATGGCGAATCCCGAGGAGAGCGGAGACCGGAGCTTTCGCTGGAATGTGGTTCTGCAAGGCACGGGTGAAACGGCATTTTTTGCCTGGTAGAGAAAGAATCGCGATGAGTTCGAGCGGCATGGAGTTTCTCTTTTCCACCCCGGCGATGTCGGCGGCCTTCAGCCCATCGCGCCAGTTGCGCGCCATGGCGGAGTTTGAATGGGCGCTTGCCTGCGCGCTGGAGAGGGCGGGCCTGGCGGATCCGGGCTCAGGCGACGTGCTCAAGCGCCATCTCGATGCCAAGTTCGTTGATCAGAAAGCCCTGCAAGAGGGGGCGGGCAGCGCGGGCAATATTGCGATCCCATTCATTCGGCAGCTAACAGCCTGCGTGAAAATGGACTACGAGGCCATGGCGCGGACCATTCACTTGGGCGCGACCAGCCAGGATGTTCTTGACACCGCGCTGGTGCTGCAGATCCGCGAAGCACTGGTACTGATTCTTGAGGCGATTGACCGGCTCGACGGAGCGCTCGCCAGGCAGACGCGCGCGCATGCGCAAATCATTTTGACCGGAAGAACCTGGCTGCAGCCTGCCCCCCCCACGACACTCGGACTGAAACTTGCGGGCACGCTCTCAGCGCTGCGACGCCACCGCACACGCATCACTGAAGCCGCGAAGCGCGGCATCGTGCTGCAGTTTGGAGGCGCGGTTGGCACGCTGGCCGCGCTGGGAAGCGATGGGCCCGCCGTATCTGCTGAACTTGCCCGAATCCTCGACCTGCGGGAGCCCGAGGCGCCCTGGCATACACAGCGCGACAGCCTTGTGGAGCTTGCCGCCGTGATGGCGCTCCTCACCGGCACCTTGGGCAAGTTTGCGCGAGACATCTCACTGCTGATGCAGGCGGAGGTCGGAGAGGCCGCAGAGCCAGCAGGAGAGGACAAGGGCGGCTCATCGACGATGCCGCAGAAGCAGAACCCTGTTGGATGCGCCGCAATCCTGGCCTGTGCCGCGCGCATTCCGGGCCTGCTGGCAACGCTGCTGGGCGCGATGGCACAGGAACATGAGCGCGGCCTGGGGCTGTGGCAGGCTGAATCGGCGACTCTTCCCGCGGTGTTCCAACTGGCGGCCGCGGCTCTTGAGCGCTCCATTGAAATCGCCGACAACCTTGTGGCCGATGCTGGCAGGATGATGGACAATCTCAATGCCCGGCTCGGGCTGAACCAGGCAGAAGCGGTGAGCGTGGCGCTGGCGCGGGAGATGGGCCGGGAGACTGCGCACGAGCTTTTGCAACGGGCCTGCCGGCAGGCAGCAGAGACTGGCGTGCATCTTGCCGCGGTTCTAAAAACCATGCCAGACGTGACCGGGCATTTGCGCACGGAGGAGATTGACCGGCTGCTCGATCCGCGACAGTATCTGGGCAGCGCGCAACGGTATATCGGCCGCGTGCTTGGGGATGTTGATGCCAGTCGCTGATCTTCATCATGTGTCGCTTCACTACGAGATCAGCGGCCCTGAGTCCGCACCCGCCGTGGTATTTTCCCACTCGCTCGGAACCGACCTGCACATGTGGGACAGGATTGTGCCTCACCTCGAGCGGGACTTTCGCGTGCTGCGCTATGACACACGCGGGCATGGCGGGAGCAGCACTCCTGATTCTCCCTGGTCACTCAGGTTGCTGGCAGAGGATCTGCTGTGCCTGCTCGATGCACTCTGCCTGGACGGAGTGCGGTTCTGTGGTCTCTCGCTGGGAGGGCAGGTTGGCCTGTGGCTGGGTGTTCATTCGCCTGACCGCATCCACAAAATGGTTCTAGCGAACACCGCCGCGAAGATCGGCTCGCGCGAATCGTGGGATGCGCGTATGGCGACAGTGCAATCGCAGGGGATGGCGCAGATTGCCGTCACCGCGCCGGATCGCTGGTTCACTGGCCCATACATTGCCGGCCATCCCGATGAGATGCACCGGGTTCGGGAGCTGGTTCTGCGCACGCCTCAGCCGGGATACCTCGCCTGTTGCGCTGTGCTTCGCGATACCGATCAGCGCGGCGATCTCGCACACATCCAAACTCCGTGCCTCATCATCGCGGGAACGCACGATGCGGCTACCCCGCCTGCCGATGGGAGGGCACTGCATTCCGGGCTGCCCCACGCGGCGTATGCGGAACTGGACGCATCTCATCTCTCGGCGTGGGAGCGGCCCGACGAGTTCGCGGGGCTGGTTCGCAACTTTCTACTTGAAAAGGAGGGCGCTAATGGATGAACTCGAGCGCCACGCGGAAGGGATGAACATCCGCCGAAGCGTGCTGGGCGATGCGCACGTCGACCGGGCCGAAGCGGCCACGAACTCTTTCGACGAAGCCTTTCAAGACCTGATCACCCGCTATGCATGGGCTGAGATCTGGTCGCGGCCCGGTCTTCCCCGCCACACGCGCAGCCTGCTGACCATTGCGATGATGGTGGCCCTGAACCGCGGCGATGAATTGCGGCTGCACCTGGGCGCGGCACGGAACAACGGCGTTACGCGGGAGGAAATAAGCGAGGTCCTGCTGCAGGCGGCCATCTACTGCGGTGTTCCCGCGGCGAACTCAGCTTTCCATGCAGCCCGGGAAGTGTTTGCCGAGCAGGACGCCGCGCACTGACGGAGCGATATGGCAAAGATGAAGACGCAGGTGGGAATTGTTGGCGCGGGGCCAGCCGGACTGCTACTTTCGCACCTGCTCCATCAGCACGGGATTGCATCCATTGTGCTCGAGGCAAGAGACCGCGATTACTGTGAGAGCCGCGTGCGCGCCGGAGTTCTGGAGCAGACGAGCGTGGAACTGCTGCGCGCATCGGGTGTTGCGGACCGGCTGGACCGGGAGAGCCTGCGCCACGAAGGAATCGAACTTGGCCTAGAGGGACGACGCCACCGAATTCCATTTGTGGAGCTCACCGGCAAGGCTGTCACCGTCTATGGCCAGCAGGAGGTTGTGAAGGACCTGATTGCCCGCCGCCTGCACGACGGCGCAGACATTCGATTTGAATGCGGGAATGTTGCCCTGCTCGGATTTCTTGACGACGCTCCATGCATCCAGGTGGAGAAGGAGGACGCCGTTGACGCCATCGAATGCGACTTTATCGCCGGCTGCGACGGGTCGCACGGCATTTGCAGATCCTTTATTCCGCCCCGTCTGTCAATGCTGTACGAGCAGACCTATCCGTTCGCCTGGCTTGGAATCCTCGCCGAAGCGCCGCCTTCGCGCGAGGAACTGCTCTACATGCACCATGACCGCGGCTTCGCGCTCTACAGCATGAGATCGCCGCAGATTACGCGTCTATATCTGCAATGCGAGCCGGATGAAGATCTGGCGCAGTGGAGTGATGATCGTATCTGGAACGAGCTGCAGATCCGTCTGGGATGCGATGACGGCTGGCATCCAACAGAAGGGCTGATCCTGCAGAAGGGCATTACCGGAATGCGCAGTTCAGTGGTGGAGCCGATGCAGTATGGACGGCTCTATCTGGCCGGTGATGCGGCGCACATTGTGCCCCCGACCGGAGCCAAGGGAATGAATCTGGCCCTCGCCGACGTGTATTACCTTGCCGAGGGGCTGAGTGCCCACTATGCCGGAGAGGGAGATGCGAAGCTGGAGAAATACTCCGCCACCTGTCTGCGGAGAATCTGGCGGGCGCAGCGCTTTTCCTGGTGGATGACCTCAATGCTGCATCGCCTGGAGCATGCTTCGAGCTTTGAACACAAGCGACAACTTGCTGACCTCGAGTACGTGATGAACTCCCGGGCCGCCGCCTCGTCACTGGCTGAAAACTATGTCGGGATGCCGCTGGAACCTATTGAATGACGCCGCGATCGATCTCGACGAGGCACAGCCCCGCACCACACCGCCGCAGAAAGGATGATGAGAATGCCCAATTATGAAGCGCGCTGGAAAACGGTTCGAGTCGAGGTGGAGGAAGACATTGGATGGGTTATCTTCAACCGCCCGGAGAAGCGAAATGCGATGAGCCCCACGCTTAACCGCGAGATGGGCGAAGTGCTGGACGCACTGGAACTGGACGACGTGGTAAAGGTACTGGTTTTGACCGGCGCGGGCGAATCATGGACGGCCGGGATGGACCTGAAGGAGTATTTCCGCGAGATCGAGAAGGCCCCGGAGATTGTTCAAGAGCGGGTGCGCAGGGAAGCATCGTCATGGCAATGGAAGACGCTGCGCATGTACTCCAAACCGACCATTGCAATGGTGAATGGCTGGTGCTTTGGCGGCGGCTTCTCCCCTCTGGTTGCATGTGACCTGGCCATCGCCGCTGGAACGGCGGTCTTTGGCCTGTCTGAAATCAACTGGGGAATTCCGCCGGGAAACCTTGTGAGCAAAGCCCTGGCTGACACGGTTGGCCAGCGCAAGGCTCTTGAATACATCATGACCGGCGAAACCTTTACCGGCATTCAGGCGGCAGAGATGGGCCTTGTGAATCGCGCCGTCCCCCTGGACAAATTGCGTGAGGAGACAATCGCCATGGCGCGCAAGCTGGCGGCAAAGAATCCTGTTGCGCTGCGCGCCGCCAAGCACGGGTTCAAGCGCTGCCGCGAGCTGACTTGGGAGCAGAGCGAGGACTACCTTTACGCCAAGTTTGACCAGTCGCAGTTGCGCGACCCCGAGCATGGACGCGAAGAAGGCCTCAAACAATTCCTGGATGAAAAGAGCATCAAGCCGGGACTCGAAAGCTATCGCCGTTGAAAGCGGGGGGAAGTCTGCCAGTGAACATGGACGACCGAAGTGCAACTCGCGTTCGCATGGAACGCCTGCTCAGGCCGCGCTCGATTGCGCTGGTTGGCGCGTCCGCCAAGGCCGGGTCACTGGGTGAAGCCGTTCTGCTCAACCTGATGAACTCCGCATATGGCGGGGAGCTTTACCTCGTCAATCCCAAGCGCCCGGTCATCCACGGCCGGGAATGCCTGGGAGCGATTGACGAATTGCCCGAGGGCGTCGATTGCGCCGTACTGGCCATCCCGGGCAGCGCCGTGCTTGAGGCGACGCGCGCCTGCGCGC
>DASSHM010000050.1:0-18965 GCA_035692885.1 Occallatibacter sp. | reverse complement strand
CCGCCGCAACTGTATTCGATACGGTGATTTGGGTTTCCCACCCTCCACGTTGACCCAGGCACCATCCATACGGCACCCGATCCCGCCAGCGGATCAAGACCCTCCGGCTCCAACTGGCACGCTGCAAACGTGACGTCCTTTGGCGTTTCTGGCATACCGCCGGGCAGAATGAAACCGCCCAACGGACCGGTTGCCAGTACGCGCCCGCCGCGCTCCACAATCTGACGCACCGCTTTCATCGCTTCAGCATCGCGTGAGGCTGGGTCTGCAAATATCACCACGGTGCTGGGTCCAGCCGTGGCGGCGAGATCGCTTATCGGTCTTTCCCATCGCTGTATCTGGTAACCCGACCGCAGCAGCGTTTCATAGGCAGCGCGAGCGCCATGCCGTGTGGCCAGGTAAGAAGAAGGTACCGGATTGTCGTTGTCATTCTCCCTGGGCATCAACAGACCGAGAATCACCGCCAGCCCCATGGCAATGCCCACGCTCCACAGCAGAAAACGGCGATCCTTAGGGTCGAGCGAGGCGAGAAACGTCATCGCACACCGCCATGTGTTGCGCCTGCTGTTCCGCCCGATATCAGCGCCGAGGTAATCTCCTCCGCGTCGCGAAACTCCCTCTCGCCTGCCTGCCGCCCCCCATACCAGGTGTGCTCAAAACTGTGTGTCAACTGCGTGAGGCCTGCACGGCGCGGGTCGTCCTGCGAAACCAGCGCCAGATACTCGCGTGGTGTACGCGCACGGTTTGCCGGCCATACCCTCCGCGACTCCAGCCGTGAAATCGCCGCCCAATAGACGAAGTGAATCGCTTCGCGCCAGCGCCGCTCCGCGGCTGCGAGCCTTGCATCCTCGAGCCACAGTTGCCAATCCCGGGCTGAGGCCGCACCCGGCGCGGGCTCCTCGAGCGGCGGTGTCAGCCGCACGCGCCAGCGCCGCTCCAACTGCATCAAGCCCCACACCAGCCCGATGCAAACCAGCAGAATGAATCCCCATTCGAACAGGATGCCCACCCACGGAGACCGCGCACGCAGCTTTGCCGCGCTTGCGAAAAGTCCATTCAGCCAGTTCCCCAGTTTCTCCAGCAATGCGCTGCGCAGCGACACCTGCTGCGCGCTGCGGAACTCCGCACCGGCCAGCACCTGCTCCATCGTGCTGTGCGCCTGCGCATACGTCGAAAGACGGGTCTGCCCCGTGCCGGTCAGCCTGTCCACCTGCGCAATATCCACCGCCAGGCGCGTCTGCGCCGCCTGCAGAAGATCGCTTGCGCTCATTGGCGCCAATCCCTGGCTCGCGTCGTTTTTTGCCCCCTGCCCGGGCTTGCCCGTCGCGGCGGAATTATCGTCAGGCTTCTCTGCCCCATAAAGCACGGACCGCAGCCACTCGTAACGCACCAGTCTGTGCCCGCCGCCCAGTGCCACACGATCATCATGACCCACCTGGGCCGGGTTGCAGCTCTCCACGTTCCGGCCTTTGACGCATCTCGCCACCAGCCCTGACAGCTCGGTGAGATGGTTCCGATAGTCACTTAACGATGCATCGCTCCAGCGTCCTCCGCTCTCAGTTGAGAGCGAGGGCCGAAGCTGTGCCGCTGACGAAATGGAAGCGGCCATGGCCACCGTGAAGGCCACGGCCCAGACGGAACTCGCACATCGGGCGGTTAGCCTCACGTCGGCGGCACCCCCGGCACGGCGAGTTCGATGGACGCCAGTCCCGGCGCCGCGCCCTCCACGGCCATCACAGCCTCTGACTGCATCACCAGCGCGCGCGGCCCGGTCACCATGCCCGCCTGCTGCATGGCCCACTCGATGTCAAAGCCCTCCTTGCGAATCCGCTGGTCAAAGTAGAACAGCGTCAGCGCGATGCCGAAGACGGGCTTGGTGAGCGCTTGAACAGCAAACCACAGCCCATAGATGAGATAGATCTCAATCAATTCCATCTGCGACTGATGCAGATTCTTCGATTCCGGCAACTGCGACATCACAACCATGACCGGGAATGAAAGCCCGATGGCTAATATCCAGTTGAGCGCCGTGCCCAGCAGCAACATCACGAAGATGCGGCCTCGCGTGCCCACGCTCAGTGTAGCCGCGCGCTTGAGCGCTCTCCACGCGCCCGACAATTCCACCACGGCGGCCGGAAAAGCCAGGCAAACGCGAAGCAGCATCCAGATCATCCACCCGCCAAGGGCAACCATCACCAGCAAAAACATGCCCCTTAGCATCGACGCGGGCTCGCCCACGCCGGCGCCCGGCCAAGCCAGCTGAACCAGCCTGATTCCCCACGCAGCCGCCAACAGGCCCCCGGCCGGAATGCCTACGACAAAGAAGATTTGCAGCGCGTAAAGCCAGGTATAGCGCCAGCCGTGTTTCCACGCACTGCGGTAGGAGTCGCGAATGCCGATTGCTTCGCCGAGAAATGCGCGCGCCGCCGCATGACTCATCGCCGCCCAGCTCAATGCGCTGGTGCCCAGATAGGCCGACACCGCCAGGATCCCCAGAACGACCACTGCGGCAACTGAAAGCGCGGCTCCGGTCTCGTTTGACAGATGTGTTGCGCCCCACGAACCCATCCATGCCACGAAGCCGAAAATTTCGGCAAGCGCAAACATCATCCCACCCGCCGGAATCACCGCAATCCCCAGATAGACCAGAAAACGTGACCGGTAGAGCTGGGCCGTGCGGTCGAGAGTCTCGCCAAGCGCAAGCGGATGCAGCGGCTCATTCATGCGCGCGCTCCGGCTGCGGCAGCGCTGCAGGCAGCGTTTCGCCCTCCAACTTCTCCGGCGGTGGCGTCATGCCCGCCGCCTGCATCATCCACTCGATGTCAAAGCCTTCTTTGCGAATCCGCTGGTCATAGTAGAAAAGGGTGAGGCCCGTGGCATAGATGGGAGCCACGAAGCTATTGGTGAAAAAGGCCACAATCTGCTGGGCAACACGGGCGCCAAACGGCATGAGCCCATGGTGCTTGAGGCTCACCACCACAAAGAACGCCTGGGTTACCGTCACCAGCCCTATCTGGATCATCAGGGCCAGCAGGCCGAGCACGAAGATGCGCCCCCGCGCGCCCTTGCTCAGGTGGATGCTCCGCCGGATGGCCGGGCGCGCCTTCGTTTCCTCGACTACGCAGGCCGGCACAGCCAGCGAATAGCGCAGGCCCATAAACACCGCGTAGGCGAATGCGGCCAACAACAGCACGACAAATACCAGCGACGTAAGCCCGAAGACCAGGATCGCGTGTCCGTCCGCCACAGTGCCTGTACGCGAAAGCAGCCCTTTGGGGCGTACATACGAGACGTAAAAAGCTGCGTAGCCCAGATACAGCACAATACACGGCAGCCAGACCACCGCCGTGGTGATGGTCATGAGCCACAGGTAGCGTCCCAGACGGGGCAGAATGCTTGCGTAGGCGCCACGAATCGTAGCCGGGTGCCCCAGGTGTACCCATGCCACCGCCCGGTTATTGGCCGCCACCGCCAGCCCGCCAAAAATGAACGTGGCAATCCACAGCACCAGAATGCCGATGCCCGTCGCCCAGATGAGCGGGTGGATCATATGGTGTGACTGAAGAAATTCCTGCAGTCCTACCTGGACCAGGCTCAGCACCAGCAGCACGCCGGCATACACGGCAGCGATGCCTGCAAACAGCAGAAAGTTCTCGCGATAAAGCTGGGCCGTCCGGTCCAGAATCTCGCTCAAATTGAGAGGTCGCAGGGTTGAATCCACGCCGGTTTCCTTGTGCAGCTGAGGCTGTTGCTTGCCGGGATACTAGCACAGCACAAAGCACTTCGCGCATGAGAGCCTGCGGGTCACGAGGCCTATTCTATTCGTCGGTAATCTACATTCCGGCTGCCGTATGCTGATTTTCCCAAGCCACAGGCGTTCAGTTGCGCGAGGCGCGGTCCCGGCGCGCTACTGCAGCGTTTGCACCTTGGTGCCTTCAGGGTAGTTCAGCACAAATTGATCATCGGTCAGCGGCATGTTCTCGACCAGCTTATCCACGGTAATCACCACCTGGTAGTCCTCCATCGGGCGCTTGATGGTCACCCTGGATGGATACTTGATGCCGCCGTAGTTTTCGTATTTGCTGTAGAAGACCTGCGTTTCCAGGTTGCCGTTCGAATCATAGAGATCCTGCTGATAGGGCAGCAGGTCGTCACGATGGAAGTGGACAATGCGAACCGGCTCCAGTTCCTGGCTGTCGGACTTTTGGCGCATGATGCTCAGGATGTACTCGGGGATGACCAGCAGGTGCTTCTTGGACGCATCCTCCACCGTGTCGCTATCGGCGGTCACCGAGTACAAATCGCCCGGCTCCAGCCCCCGCACAACCATTGAGTCAAAGAATGGCCCCGGGCGCAGGTTTTCAACCCGGTTCGGCGACTTCTTGTGCAGTTCATTCGAGCCCGTCACCACCTTGTCCTTTGAGGGGATGTAGAGCATGAACTTCTTGCCGTCGCTTACCATGTCAAACATCCGCGTGCCCAGCATCGGCACCTGCCCCAGCACCCGCAGAAACCCCGGCTTGCGAATCAGGATGTGCCCGCGAAACGACGTGTAGTCCTTCTCCACGCCCTCATGCGTCTTCAGCACGCTGGCCTGGATCTCCACGGTCGCATTCAACGTCTTCATCTGGTCCCAGCGCTTGTTCATGCAATTCACCAGGTCAGCCGGAGAAACCGTCTGGACAATCGAGGGCGCGCGGGGAACGGGCAGCTTGCGCGTGGTAAACAGGCAACCCGTAAGCAGGATCAGCGGCACGGTGAGCAGGGCCGATGCGGGGCGAAGGCTCGTCTTCAACGGTCACCTGCCTTCTTTAACGCCCGCCGGTAGCCGGCAACATGACGCTGGTGCTCCTCAAGCGTGCTGGAGAAGTTTGAGTGGCCCTGCGGGTTCAGGCCCGCCGCCACAAAATAGAGATAGTCCGTGTGCGCCGGGTGCATGGCGGCGCGCAAGGATTGGAGGCCGGGATTGGACACCGGTCCCGGCGGCAGTCCCGCATGCATGTAGGTGTTGTAGGGCGTATCCCGCGTCAGGTTGCTCTGGTAGATTTCTCCGCGCCATTCTCCAGCCAGCTCCAGGCCGTAGATGACCGAGGGATCGGTCATCAAGGGCATGTGCTTCGCCAGCCTATTTTCAAATACGCTGGCCACCAGGGGCCGCTCTGCGTCCACTGCTGTCTCTCTCTCCACCAGCGAAGCAATCGTCACCACTTCGTGAACATTCTCCTTTAATCCCAGCAATGCCGCCTCATGCCTGAAGCGCCGCACCATCGTGCCGATAATCTGCGTCATCGACGCCTTGCGTGGAAAGCGGTAGGTATCGGGAAAGAGATACCCCTCCAGGCTGGTGGCGTCCGGGTCCAGATCCCTGATGAGCCCCGCCTCCCGCGCCTGCTCCTTCACAAACTCGCTTTCCGTGCCGTAACCCTGCTCCTGCAGGCGCCGACCAATCTCAAAGATGTTGGCTCCCTCCGGAACAATCACAGTCTTTGTATAAACATCCCCGCGCGCGATGCGGTCGTAGACCTCGGTCATCGGCGCCGGGTAGCTAAACCGGTATTCCCCCGCCCGCAACGTGCTGCGCTTCCACAGGCGCAACAGAGCAAATCCAAACCCGCTGCGCACCACTCCGGCCGCTTCGAGCTGCCGGCCGATGCGCGTCGTGGACGACCCCGGCGCAATGTCAACAAAGGTCTCGCTTTGCGGACCGAACGGGGTCAATACCACCCAGGCTGCGGCCCCCAGTCCCACAAGCAATACGAGGAACAACGCCAGCAGGGTTCCCGCCGCGCCAAAGTTCTTTCTCTTGTTGCTCTTTCCTGCCCGGCGCGCCATGTCCTGCTCAATACGCCTGTCTTTTGTTAAGACGCGGTCAGTCCCCCCGTGGATTCTCTTCCTGACCTGATTGTATCGGCACTTGCTCCCAATCCGAGGACGCGAACTCACCGGGGGAACCTATAAGCTGAATGCAGGATCTGTGCTGGATTTTCAATCCAAACCGCGTTATCTCGCTCTTGACGTGGGCTCAAAGCGCATCGGGGTCGCCGTTTCTGACCCCCTGGGCCTGACCGCTCAGCCGGTTCTTACTCTGGAACGCCGCCGCAGCGTCCGCGAAGATCTGCGTTCCCTGGCCCGGCTTGCGCGGCGGTTCAATGTGGAGGCAATCGTGGTTGGCAACCCGTTGCGGTTATCCGGCGAAGCCAGCCCCCAGTCCGTCCGCATCCAGGTCTTTGCCAGGCAACTCGGCGAGCTCTCGGGCCTGCCCGTTCACATGTGGGACGAGCGCCTGACCACCGGGGAGGCGCACCAGATTCTTTACCAGTCAGGTCATGTGCGCCAGAATCACCGCCGTGTGGTTGATCAAGTGGCTGCCACGTTGATTTTGCAGTCTTTCCTCGACAACCAGTAAATTCTCTGCGCTGCCTGCCCGGCCCCGGATGAGCCGCCAGGCGGCCTCCCATACCTCTTCAGCGTATAATTAGGGCTCCAGCTTGATTATTTTTTGCGGATTGGGCGTCCCAGCTCCCCGCCACGGATCGTGCATGCCGGATCATATTAAAAGTCAACTCCTCAAAGAGATTCATCTCCTTGAGCACGAGCTTGCGCATGAGCTGCCGGCGGAAATCAAAAAAGCGGTCGCAATGGGAGATCTGTCGGAGAACGCCGAGTATCACATGGCCAAGCAGCGCCAGGACTTTGTCAATGCGCGCCTGGGACAGCTCAAGCGCCGCATGGCCGAGCTGTCGCTGGTCAACCTGGCCAACATTCCCCACGACAGAACGGGATTTGGATCCACCGTGGTGGTGTACGACGCCACCAAGGAGGAGGAGCTGGTCTATCGACTGGTGACCAGCGAGGAATCCGACGTGGCCAAGGGCCTTATCTCCACCACCTCGCCCATCGGGCGGGGACTGGTGGGCAAACGCGTCGGCGACGTGGCCGTTATCCACACGCCCAACGGCAAACGCGAACTCGAGGTTCTCAAGCTCACCACCATCCACGACGAGGTGGATGAGGAAGACGAAGACGCCGGAAACGGCTCACAATAGCAATCGCTAGGAAGATTGGCATGACCTGGACCAGTGCTTTCGGCCGCGGATGCGGCTGGCTCCTCGACCGCATCGTGTATGGTCTGGCGCTTACCCGCATTTCGCCCAACGTACTCACTTTTATTGGCCTGGTCATTAACATCGCCGCCGCGTTCCTGTTTGGCCATGCCAACGCCTCAAACGCCGGCCGCATGTTCTTCTACGCCGGGCTGGTCATCTTCGGCGCCGGCATCTTTGACATGGTGGATGGCCGCGTGGCCCGCCGCAACAACCAGGTTACGGTCTTCGGCTCGTTCTTTGACTCCGTCATCGACCGCTACTCCGACGTCGTGCTCTTCTTCGGCCTGCTGGTCTATTACGGGCGCATCAACCGCTTCCGCTACGTGGTTCTGGTCGCCTTCGTCATGATTACCTCCCTCATGGTCAGCTACACGCGCGCCCGCGCCGAGGCGCTTATCGGCCAGTGCAAGGTGGGTTTCATGGAGCGCCCCGAGCGCATCGTGCTCATCCTGCTGGGTGCGCTGTTCAACTGGGCGGGAGTGATGGCGCCGGTGCTGTGGGTGCTCGCTGTGCTTTCCACCATCACGGTTGTCCACCGCGTCATCTACACGTATTCCAGAACCAAACACATGGCGCCAATCAGCCAGTGACCCGGCATCCTGTCCCGGTTCGGCAGATGACTGGGCTTAGCGGCCGCGTGGCTTAACCGGCTTCCATTGAAGCAGAAACTTGGTCACCTCTGAGGACTGCATGCGGCGCATCGCCTCGAACTGCCCGTTTGTCTGGCTGTAGATCAGGTTGCCCTTCTCGGTGAGCACGGCCAGCGCCGGCACGCCTTTCTTCAACGGAATCTGATAACGCGATGCCAGATCAAGATTGGCGTCATAATGGCCGACATTGATGTGGACTAGTACGTAATTCGCCTGCAGAATCGGCCAGTTGCCGGCGTCGTGCATGTACATGTCCAGCACGATGCAGTCGCCGCACCAGTTCCCGCCAAAATCCAGCAGCACCCGCTTGTGGGTGGCGGCAGCGGTCTTGAGCGCGGCCGCGACGTCAGGTTTTGCCTGTGCCGGCTCGGGGTAGATGACCCTGCGGGAAGCGTGGGAAGTGACCGTCGCCAGCAGCAATCCAGCGGCCATCGTCAGCTTTACCCATTTCATCGTCATGCACCCCCTCGCACTACCAGTTTGCCACAGCAGCTCCATGGCCCCTGCATCCGCAGCGCTCGCCTCCCCGGGCGTGTAGTCTGAAGATGTGAGCCAGAAACTGCGCAAACGGCTGGAAGCACATCCCTTTCCCGACCTGGGAGCCATGATGGAGGCCTATGCGCAGGCGGCCATTGACCGCGCCCGCGAAGAGCTCAGCCGCACCCTCGATTTCTCATCGAAATCAGTCGATGCACTCGACGAAATCGTGGTTCTGGTCAGCGAAGATCCTGACCATGACCCGGACTTCGAGGCGCGCCTGTGGGGCAGCTATCTGGGCGAGGTGCTGCGCCTGCGGTATGCAGGTGCCTGGGAGATGACCCCCTATCCCGGCTCAACGCTGGCGGTTCCGGCCGTGGAGGTCCGCGGTTCGCGCCTTTTTCCACTCATGAAGGTGCATCGCCGGCTCACCCTGGGCGAGGAGGAGGACCTTGGCAGCTTTTTTGCCATGGTGACCCGGCGGCTGGGCGAGCCGGCCCGCCTGAACTAGCCGCCCCTGATAGGGGTTGCCCCGCGCCCTGCGCTCGAACCGGCTTTGTGCGACAATAGCCATTGATAGAGCGCGCCGGGCAAGCAGGACGCGCGGAGGGGAAAAATCATGGGCGACTTATTGCAGCCATGGCATCTGATCGTACTGGCCATTGTGGCTTTTCTGCTGTTCGGAGCCAAGCGGCTGCCCGAGTTGGGCAAGGGACTGGGCGAGGGCCTGAAAGGCTTCAAGGAAGGTCTCAGAGGCCTGAACGAGCCCGCCCCGCCGGCACCGAACACGCAGCAGAACTCAGCTTCCGCGCCGCCAGCCAATCCTCCTGCCGAGCAGAAGTAGCAGCGGCGCTTCACCCCATTCCGTGCAGCGCGCAAGTGCAATCTGTGTATCCGCGGAGCCCCTGGAAAGAGTGAGCACGAGAGATGAAAAGGCCTGTGCCCCGCGGCACAGGCCTTTCGTTTTGCTCCAGCCGGCCGTGGCCTGGCTCAGCGCATGTCCTCAGCATTGGCCGACGGGTAATACCCCCGCTTGGCAATCACCTCAAGGTTCGGCCGGTCCACGCGCACGTCGATGGTGCGGAACTTACCGTCAATAATTGGCTGGTGGCTTAGATAGCCCAGCGTGTACTGGGTGCGCGCCTCTTCTGCAATCTTGGCGTAGCTGGTTTCAATGCCATTCACCCCGCGCTCGGCATCCAGCGTTCCGCCGGTGTTGAACGTGTACTTGGCCAGGATGTTGTCATACATCGTGAAGGGCAGATGGAAACGGCTGACAAATCCCACGCCCCAGCGCGCCGAGTCGCCCACCAGCGTGCCATACACCGCAATCTGGTTGGTCTGCAGATAGCGCAGCACGTCGCGATAGCTGGCCTTGCTGCCATACTCCTTGCCGTCCGAAATCACATAGATGACGCGCCGGAATTTCTTGGGCCGCGTCGAAAGCTCCTTGGCTGCCGCCAGAATCGCGTCGTTGAGGGTATGAATTTCCTTGGGAATCGTGATGAACGGTCCGCTGCCCACCGAACGCCCGGGCTGGATGTTGGGGTCGGCACAGTTGCCGTTGTAGTGAATATCGCAGCCCGCCAGCGGACCGCTATTGATCGGCACCAGCTCTTCAGAGCCCGTGGCCTTGGTCAAGGCCAGCACCGCCGGCAGCCGCGCGCTGTGCGCGCCGGTAAAGCCGGTGCGCTCCTGCGCCCCGTTGCTATAGGAGAACACCGCCACCTCGTCATAGGGCGTGAGCGCACCCTGGATGGCGTCCAGCGAATCATTCACCTTGGCCATCACGTCGCGCGTTAGGCTCTGGTCAATGACAAAGGCGATGGACAGCGGAAATGGGTCCACGGTAAACAGGCGCAGAGGTTCGCGCCGGCCGTTCTCAAACACCTTGAAGTCGCGCCAGGTCAGCCCGGCAACCAGGTTTCCCTTGGAGTCCTTCACGGTCACCGGCACCTGAACGAAGTTCACGTTCAGGCGAATGATGACATCCGTCTTTTCCACGCCTTCGCCGCTCTCCGGAATCTCCGGCGGCGTGGTCTGGATCTCCTCCTTGGGGGGCGGCGGCGGCGGTTGCTGCGGTTCGGCGGCGGTTGAGGAAGACCCGCTTTGTCCATTTGCCGGTCCGGCGCCAATCCCCGGCGTAATCGGCCCCGCAACGTCGGACAAGGGAGCGGGAGCCTGCGGCGCAGGGGCATCCGGCACAGGAGCCTGTTGCGCCTGCGGCCAGCACGCCGTGCAGAGCAACAAACTTGAACCTGCCAGCAAGGCCAGCGCCCTTCCCGTAAAACCAGACTTCACAGGACTACCATCCTCCCGGGTACCGTTTTCAGCCTCAAAGCAATTCCGTGCAGACAGCTTCAGCGGTTCAAATGGCTGACCTTGACCACCTCGTCAGAGTATCAGACGCACCAGCCTTCCGCTGGTTGCGCGGTGGCGCCAAACCCTGCGGTATGCTCTCTTCAGGTACTGAAATCCGTCTAAGCTTGTCAGAATGCGCATCCCCCTCAGAGCCGCTGCCCTGCTGCTCGCAGTGCCATTATTCTCGCCTGCGGCGCGGGGCCAGCTTGCTCCGTCTCCCGACGCTCCTCCGGTGAGCGCCGCTCCCGCCCAGCCGGACGATGAGCAGCCGGTGGCCACCTTCAAGCTCGAGGTGAACCTGGTCAATCTTTTCTTCACTGTCAAGGACAGGCACGGGGCGCTGGTGCCTCATCTCACACAAAACGACTGTTCGGTGGCCGAGGACAAGGTTCCGCAGAAGATTAAAAACTTCGCGGCGGTCACCGACCAGCCGCTCACTCTCGGCGTCCTGCTCGACACGTCGGGCAGCCAGTACCGCGTCTTGCCGCTCGAGCAGCAGGCGGGCAGCGACTTTCTCGAGCGCGTGCTTAAGTCCAAGGATCAGGCATTTCTGGTCTCATTCGACGTGAACATCAACTTGCTGCAGGACTTCACCAGCAGTGCATCGATGCTGGCCCGCGCCATGAACAAGGCGCAGATCAATACCGCCGGGGGCAACGGAGCGGGCGGGCCGCCCGGCCTCGGCGGAGGGCCTGTTCCGGTTTCAGGGACTCCCAAGGGCACATTGCTCTATGACGCCGTTGCTCTGGCCGCAAACGAAAAACTCAGCCAGGAGACTGGCCGCAAGGCCATGATCATCCTCACCGACGGGGACGACCAGGGCAGCCAGACCAGCATCAACCAGGCCATCGCCGCGGCACAGCGGTCCAACTCCATTATTTACGTAATACTTATCGCCGATACAGGCTTCTACGGCAACTTCGGCCTCGGCTACAGTGGTTATTCGGCTGCCAACAAGATGGCGCAGGAAACCGGCGGGCGGGTCATTAACGTGGGCAATAACGGCAAAAAGCTTGAAGCTGCCTTCCGGCAGATTGAGGACGAGCTCCGCACCCAGTACGCCGCCAGCTACACGCCCACAAACGCAAGACAGGACGGCACTTTCCGTAACATCGCCGTTTCCTGCCACGACGACCAGGGGAGGGAGTTGCGCGTGCAGGTCCGAAAGGGCTACTTTGCCCCGCTGCCGGGAACCTGAGACGGCACGTTGAATCCCGCTTCCTGAATCAACTCCGGCAGCTAAACCTGCATCTCAACCATATTGTTGCCTGCCACCGGCCCGGGGCGGGCTGTTGCTTGGGGATTCTGGCGGACGAGTGGAGGTGAGAGTAGAATCCGGTTTGCTCAGGCCGCTCACTCCGTCTTGAATCCGCGCTCCATTTCTATCCCCCGGTGAGGTCACCGATGAAAGGAACGATTATGAATTTGCGAAATACCTGGCTGACCAGCCTCGCCATCCTGGCGCTCACGGCCGGTTTGGCAACCGGATGCAAGAAGACTGCCGAGCAGCAGGCCGCGCGAACCGACCAGCAGGTTACGAGTGACATTCAGGCCAAAATTCAGGGTGAGTCCGCCCTGAACGGCCAGAACATTCAGGTAAGTGTCGCCAACGGCGTCGCCACACTGAGCGGTACGGTTGCTGACGATGCCTCGCGCGCGCTCGCCGGGAACGACACCGGCGCGGTTGACGGAGTCAAGACAGTGGTAAACAACCTGACCGTGCAACCTGTGAAGCAGCCCGGTGCTTCGGCTTCAGCCCCCATGGAGCAACGCAGGCCCGCTCCGGAACGCATGCGCCGTTCCGCGCCCCCGCAGCAGCAACCGTCTCGTGCCGAGGCGTCCATGCCGTCCGGCCCGCCGCCCCCGAGCCATGTTTCAACACCTGTGCCGCCACCCACGCCCATGCCCACGGTGCGGCAGATTTCTCTTCCCGCGGGCACTCAAATCCCGGTGCGCATCGCTGAGGCCATTGACAGCAAGACCGCGCAGCCCAACGATTCCTTCCACGCTTCCGTGGCAAAGGATGTGATCGAGAACGGCCTGGTGGTCATTCCGCGCGGCTCGCCCGTGCTGGGAACGGTCACCGACGCACGCGGGGCAGCCCACTTCAAGGGCACTTCATTGCTGACGATCCAGATTACCCAGCTCACCACCCGCGGCCAGAAGGTGGACCTCAGCTCTGACACCTACAGCAAGGAAGGCAAGGCGCGGGGCAAGAATACCGCCGCAAAGGCGGGTGGAGGAGCGGTTCTGGGAGCTATCGTGGGTGCAATCGCCGGCGGAGGGAAAGGCGCAGCCATCGGCGCAGCGGCGGGCGGCGGCGCTGGCGCTGGAATCAACGCCATTACGCGCGGAGAGGAGGTCCAGATTCCGTCCGAATCGATCGTAGACTTCCGCCTCCAGAGCCCCATCACCGTCAACGTCACCATCCTCCCCTCGGGACAGGTGGACAATTCACAGAGCAATGACCCCCAGCTCAAGCAGCGATAGCATGCGGTACTGAACTGTAAAGGGACGCCGGCATCGTTCGGCGTCCTTTTGCATTTTCCGCAGTGATCTCTGAGGCCACTCGCTGCCTCTGTGTGCAAAATCTTCCCAGTACAGAAAAAAATTCCCACCGCTTGCTGGGGCTCGCCGTACTCCACACATGGTCAGAGGCCCACAAGCGACTCTGCAAATCATTGTGGATCAGGCAGGTGCAACCTTTTTTCTGCGCTCTACATCTCCGGTCCGTCTCTGGCCCCTCACATGCACAACCCCATTCAGGACGTTCTGCCCCCAAAGCCTCCCAGGGCGAAGCGGATCCCGGATTACTTCGAGGAGCCTCATGAAGATTGCCCTTCTGATAGCGATTGCCGCAGTTATACTCTCCAGCTTTCCGCTGTTGGCACCCGGGCCGGGGGGCAGATCAAACTCCCCCTCTTTGGCGCCAGGCTGCACAGCAGGCGCAACCTCCGATCCAATGGTGATGGCACGGCACGAGTCGCGCCTCTACGTGCAAGCCAGTGCAGGTTCGAGTACTCCTGCAGTTCAGTAGCCACGCCTGCCCGAGGACTGCGGACCAAAGCATAAGGCCGGAGGTTTGCCCTCCGGCCTTGTTGACTATCTCGATTCCGGCTCTAATTGGTCGGTCTTTCGGCTCCTTCAAAACTTGGAGCACCGGGTCGGGGTTGAACCGACGGATACAGGTTTTGCAGGCCTGCGCGTTGCCACTTCGCCACCGGTGCTTGTGCTTCACTGCTGGCTGGTTCAAGCATTAAAAGAATTGCAGGTTTGCCAGCCGGGAAGCCTTTTGACTTCTTTCTTCCACTTATACCGCTTTAAACCACCGCGTCATCCCAAGACAACGCACTTGAACTGCGATTCAACGTCAAGAACAATTTCCGTTGTTGATTTCCATGCTCACCGCGAATCGTCAACACCATTGCCGACGTACAAATAGACGCGCGAAGCATCGCCTATGCCTCACAGCTCACCTGAGCTGCTCCGTGCGATGTTAATGAATACCCGTAGGCTAGAACGAGCACCCCATACTGTCAAGCATGACTAACGTCACCTTACTCCAGACCAGACGCTGGACCGCTCTATCCAGTCTCTACTGGTCTTACGCCGGTTCACGCCACGTGTAAGCCCATGAATGCGCGCCTGCTTTTCCACAGTCCCGGCGCGGGCATGCAAATAGAAAAGCTGCCCGGCAGGAGAAGGCACCATTGGCAGAAGCCGCATAATGAACCCGTGTGCGCACTGTCAGCGTCGCCGTCTGAACTGGCCTACTTCATCGTCGACGTCTTTGCTGAGACGGCGCTCGCAGGCAATGCCCTGGCTGTCGTCTTTGACACGGTGGGCCTCAGCACCACGCGCATGCAGGCCATCGCGCGAGAATTCAATCTCTCTGAGACAGCGTTTGTCCTCCGCCGCCCTGTTGAAGTCGAGCAGGTCGAAGGCATACGCGTCCGTATCTTCACCACCAGGGAGGAACTGCCCTTCGCCGGTCATCCGACGCTCGGCACCGCCAGCGTGCTTAAATCGCGCTCGCCTGAAGTTCTGCGTGGTGACACCATCACGCTGGCTCTGCGGGTGGGCGCAATCCCCGTTCAATTCAGGCCGGGCAGCAGCTTCGGAGAGATGACGCAGCGCGATCCCGTCTTCGGCGCGGAACTTGATCCCGCTCAGGTGGCGCGCCTGGCCGGCATCAGCGTTGATGACCTGAATCCCTTGCTGCCTCCGCAGGTTGTCTCCACCGGAGTTCCATATGCCATTGTTCCGCTTCGATCGCTCGATGGCCTTTCGGCCCTCAACGTAAATCACCGTGAAGCAACGGCCTGGCTGCGCGAATACGGCGCACGCTGGTTCTACGTGTTGGCCCCAACTGGCGACGAACAGCCTGCATGGCGCGCACGCATGCAATTCCATGGCGGAGAAGATCCGGCCACAGGCTCAGCCGCCGGATGCGCCATCAGCTATCTGGTGGCGCGCGGCGCTGTCTCCTCGGAGCAGAGCATTCACCTGCGGCAGGGCGTTGAAGTCGCACGGCCGAGCGACATTTTTCTGCGTGCTCACGCTGATGCCTCGCTGGTTTCGCGAGTGCGGGTTGCGGGCAGCACCGTTCTTGTTGCAGCGGGCCAACTTTTCCTGCCGTAATGCACACGCTTTCAACAGACTTTCATCAGGACAAGTGGCATCGTGTGTTCACGCTAACGGATCGCCGTGTGTTACATGCTCGTTTTCAGGTTCAGTTTCGCTTGTCTTTCCCTCTTTTCATCGCGCGCATCTGCTCGTAGTCTTGCCAAGCATTGAAACAATTCAGGCGGCAAATTTGCCGATCCGGCCTTTCGACACACAAGAAGAAATCTGACCGTGCACGAAGGCCTTTCTCCTTGGATTACGTTCCATCGCAGAGTAAGCCGGGCGTCATCCGGCAGCGTGCTGGCGTTCTTGCACATGCACGCTAGGGGAATTTCATCCGTGGGGGCAGGCCCCATCTGCAGTAACCCGGCGGCACATCCACCGCCAAACTTGCCTCTCCCGGGGCACGGGAGAGGTGTGCTCACAAATCCCGACAGGCGAGTTCAACTTTCAGGAGCATTGCATCCCATCATGAGGCCAAAGAAAATCATCCTCTGCATTGACAACAACGAGCAGGATCTTTCTGTGCTCAAGTTTATGCTGTCCACCAACGGGTACCGGGTTCTCGCGGCCACAACCAGCCAGGAGGCGGTGAGCATCTTCACGGAGCATCTGGTCGATCTTGTACTGGCCGACCACACCCGCCCGCAGATGAACGCAGACCAGATCGTGGCTCGTCTCAAGCAGATTGGAGCCCATGTGCCCATGATCCTGCTGGGGGACCCGCAGAAGATGAATGACCAGATTCACCGGGCCGACGCCATGCTGGCCAAGAAAAGCTGCTCGTCCCAGGAACTGCTGGAGCGGGTGAAGATCATGAGCGCGCGCAAGCGCGGTCCCCGCAAGGGAGTGCATCGTCTGCCGTCCGGTGGAGAACTGGCTGTGGCCTCCTGACGCCGCGAGGGGCGGGCGAAGGCCTGCTGCCGGCGCACTTCATGGGGGAAGCTCCCGCCGCCTGCGCCACAGGTCACGAGAGTTCGTGCCCGGCCTCATCCCGCTGAACACGCTTGACGATTGGCCGCCCAGATAGGCATACTCGCCAACTGTACCCCGTACCTCCTACTTCTCTTGCGCATTTCGCGGATACGCTCCGCAAATTGCAAGAAGGCTCATTATGGATATCGTTCTGATTCGTCTTCTCTTTGTCGCCCTGCTGGCCGCTGTCTGCTACTTCCTTCGCCCATTCGGGTGGTCAGGATGGGTGGGCGCAGCCGCGGGCGCGGTTGCCGCGGTTGCCGTCATCGTGTTCGAACTGCGGGTGCGCGCGCTCACCCTTCGCCGTCTCATCGGAGCGGTGGCGGGCAGCGTGCTGGGCATCTTCGGCGCGGCTCTGTTCTGCCTCGTGCTGCGCTCGGCTTCGCTGCCCAGCTCCACCTCGGCCGTTCTGCAAATCTTTGTGCTGCTGCTGATGACCTACGTGGGCCTGCTGGTGGGCGCCAGCAAGGGCGACCTGCTCAACCCTGCGGCCCTGGGCGTCATCTTCAGCGGCGAGCGCGGCAGCCGCCGCAGCGTCAAGGTGCTCGACACCTCGGTCATCATCGATGGCCGCATTGCCGATATCGCGGAGGCGGGCTTCATCGACGGCACCATGGTCGTCCCTGAATTCGTTCTGCGCGAGCTGCAGATTGTCGCCGACTCCGCTGACGGCTCCAAGCGCCAGCGCGGCCGCCGCGGTCTGGACATGTTGCAGCGTATGCAGTCCAACCCGGCCATTCAGGTGCAGATCGTACCGGATGACTTTCCGTCGATTCGCGAAGTCGATCTCAAGCTGCTGGAACTGGCCAAGAAATGGGAAGCCAAGGTGGTCACCAACGACTTCAACCTGAACAAGGTGGCCCACCTGCACCACGTTGAGGTGCTCAACATTAACGATCTTGCCAATGCGCTCAAGCCCGTGGTGCTTCCCGGTGAACACATGAATGTGCTCATCCTGAAAGAAGGCAAGGAGTACAACCAGGGAGTCGGCTATCTTGACGACGGCACCATGGTCGTCGTCGATCACGCGCGCAAGATGATCGGTAAATCCGTGGATATCTCCGTCACCAGCGTGCTGCAGACCGCCAGCGGCAAAATGATCTTCGGCAAGATGGACGAGAACGGCAAATCCACCGAGCCTGCGCGGCAAGCCACCGCCGATCTTGCGCATTAGCTCCCGGGCGCGCTTCGAGAAGTCTCCCTCCGGGGTCTAGGAGGGTTCAGGAGGGTTTCTGCCGCTTCATCAGGCCGGCAAGCCTTCTCTTTGTCTCTGGCCAGTCACCGGCAACAATCGAGTACCGCACCGAATCGCGTGGCGTAAAGTCCGCGGCCATGCGATGTGCGCGAAGAATGCCTTCGCGCCGGCCGCCGATGCGCTCGATGGCTGCCTGCGAGCGTGCGTTGCGCGCATCGGTGTGCAGACAGACGCGCAATACATCCCAGCGATCAAACGCATGGCACAGCATCAGATACTTCGCTTCCGTGTTGGCTACGGTGCGAATCGCTGATGCCGTGAACCAGGTGTATCCAATCTCACAGGCGTCGGGGGACGGGCGGCCGTGACGCGCATGTCTACTCGGCCACGCCCACCGCTCGATATTCCAGAAGCGCGTGGATCCAATCACAGCGCCATCATCCAGGCGGACAATGGCAAACGGCATTGCGGTGCCGGCGTCGCGCCATGCGTTCGCCGTGGCAATGTAGCTTGCGGCTGCTTCCGCACCCTGTGGAACCGGGCTCCACTGGTAGAGAGATGGGTCCACCGAGGCCGCGGTGGCCAGATCCCCGGCGTGGTGCGGCTCCAGCGGCTCAAGCCGTATCGTATCGCCAAGCAGGCCAAGCTTCTCCATCACGTCTTCTCACGCGGCAAGGCGGTCTCGGTCTTCGCGCACCCTCAGTACTTCTTCACCGCCGGGTCTATTTCATCTGCCCAGGCGAGGATGCCGCCGGCCAGATTCGCTACCTTTGTGTAACCTGCCTGTTTTAGAAACTCCGCAATGCGCTGGCTGCGCGAACCGCTGCGGCACTGCACCACAATGTCGCCATGAGGATCAATCTCGGCCAGCCGCCCGGGCACGTCATTCTGCGGGATCAGCGTTCCGCCAATATTGGCAATCTGATACTCGTAGGGCTCGCGCACATCGAGGATGAAGACGTCGTCCCCCGCATCCAGACGCTGCTTCAACTCCTTCACGCTCATCTGCGGAATCCCGTTCTTGAGCTTCTTCTCTTCCTGCGTCTCCGGCACGATGCCGCAAAACTGCTGATAATCGATCAGCTCAGTCACCGTCGGATGTTCGCCGCACACCGGGCACTCGGGATTCCTGCGCAGCTTCAACTCGCGGAAGCGCATGTTCAGCGCATCCACCAGCAGCAAACGCCCCACCAGCGAGTTGCCCCTGCCGAGGATCAGCTTGAGCACCTCCGTAGCCTGCATCACGCCCACCAGTCCCGGCAAAATGCCCAATACGCCGCCCTCGGCGCAGCTTGGCACCAGGCCCGGCGGTGGCGGCTCTGGATAGAGGCACCGGTAGCACGGCCCATCCTGGGCTGCGAAGATGCTGACCTGTCCCTCAAACCGGTAGATTGACCCGTAGATGTTGGGCTTGCCCAGCAGCACACACGCATCATTCACCAGGTACCGCGTGGGAAAGTTGTCCGTGCCGTCGGCGACCATGTCGTAGTCCTTCAAGATGTCCAGCGCATTGGCGCTGCTCAGCACGGTTTCATGTTTCACCACGTTCAGCTCGGGATTCAGAGCCTTCAGTTT
>DASSHM010000049.1:0-15817 GCA_035692885.1 Occallatibacter sp. | reverse complement strand
GCGAGCCCTGCCCCATGTGCCTTTCGGCTTCATACTGGGCGCGGCTCGATGCCGTCTACTACGGCGCCAGCGCCGCCGATGCAGCGCGTGCAGGCTTTGACGATGAGTTTCTCTACGGGGAACTGCGCAAGCAGCAATCCGAGCGCAGGCTGCCCGTGGCGCAGCTTCTGGGCGATGAGGCGTGGGCCAGCTTTGCGGCCTGGATTGCCTCACCCAACAAGATTGAGTACTGATGGCTCTTTCGCAGGACTTCCGGGAAAGGCCTCGATTGTTCGCCGGGCCATACGATGTCATTGCGTGGAATGTATGTCGCGGGCGGTAAAATAGCTGCATTCAAATGGATCAGACCACTCCAGCGGCAGATGGACATGCGGCCGGTTCCGCGGGGGCCATTAAGGCGCATGCGCCCATCATTCAGGTCCGTGGCCTTGAGAAGACTTATCGAACTGCCCGTGGGTCTCTGACTCTCTTTCACGGCCTGAACCTGGATGTTCTGCCGGGCGAACTGGTGGCCATTGTCGGCCAGTCGGGTGCGGGAAAGAGTACCCTTTTGCACATCCTCGGCGCACTTGATACCCCTACCCGGGGAACGGTACACTGCGCGTCAACCGATGTGGCCAGTTTGATGCCTCGGAAGGCCGCGGCATTCCGGAACCGTGAGATTGGCTATGTGTGGCAGTTTCATTACCTTCTGCCGGAGTTTTCGGCATTGGAAAACGTGGCCATGCCGCTGCTGGCGCGGGGGCTTGGTCAGCGCGAGGCTCTGGCGCTGGCGGCAAACTGGCTGAGAGAGGTGGACTTGGAGGATCGAAGCGAGCATCGGCCCGGTGAGCTTTCCGGCGGGGAGCAGCAGCGCGTGGCGCTGGCGCGCGCCCTGGTGGGCGGCCCGCGGCTGCTTCTGGCCGACGAACCCACCGGCGATCTGGATGAACAGACGGCGGGCCGCGTATTCGATCTGTTGCAGCGCCTGCACTTATCGCACGGGCTCACCTCCATCGTCGTAACCCACAACCACGACCTGGCCGCGCGTTGCACGCGAACCATGCGACTGGAGAGCGGGCGTCTGGCTGCGGTGGGAGGCTAGCCCGGGGTTGTGCTGGATAGCCCTCCGGGGGGTGATGAATTTGCACCGCCCGGCAGGTGTTTGGAGTCTGACTAAGGTAAGGGGCCGGGGAAACGAGAGGCATATATCCCGTCCCGGCCAGGAAGCGTAGGATGGGAATTCCCCGGGCAGTGTGAACGTCCTGGGAACCGGGCAAAAGGAGAGTCCGAAGCCATCCAGGGAGCTGTTCGAAGGCAGTCACGGGCTTTTCCTAAGGGAGCCTTCGGCGGCGAAGCAAAAGAGAAGGGCGCGTGCGGGTTGGGCTGAAGCCGATGAGATCATCGGACGGCTACTCCCTCCGAGAGCCCGAGGTAAGGGAGAACATCATGTTCGAACGCTACACGGAGAAGGCACGACGCGTGATCTTCTTCGCGCGGTATGAGGCCAGCCAGTTCGGCTCGCCTTATATCGAGACTGAGCATCTGCTGCTTGGGCTCCTGCGCGAGGACAAGGCGTTAACCAACCGTTTTCTACGCTCGCACGCCTCGGTGGAGTCGATCCGCAAGCAGATTGAAGCGCATACCACCATCCGCGAAAAGGTATCCACCTCGGTGGACCTGCCCCTGTCGAACGAGTGCAAACGGGTGCTGGCCTATGCGGCGGAGGAGGCGGAGCGGCTGGGTCACAAGCACATCGGCACCGAACATCTTCTTCTCGGCCTGCTGCGCGAAGAGAAGTGCTTCGCGTCGGAGATTCTGCAGGAGCGCGGCCTCAAGCTGGCGCAGATTCGCGACGAGCTGGCCCGCGTGACCCAGGAGAAGGCACCGCAGCAGCAGCGCCAGCGCGAGTCGAGCCTGCTGGCGGAGTTCTCGCGCGATCTTACCCAGGCTGCACTGGACGGGCAACTTGATCCGCTGGTGGGCCGGGACGGCGAGCTGGAGCGCGTGGTTCAGATTTTGTGCCGGCGCACCAAGAACAATCCGGTGCTCATCGGCGAGCCCGGGGTGGGGAAGACGGCCATTGTGGAAGGACTGGCGCAGCGCATCGCCGACGGCGAGGTGCCGTCGTTCTTATCCGATAAGCGGGTGCTCGCGCTCGACCTGTCTCTCATCGTGGCCGGTACCAAGTATCGCGGCCAGTTTGAGGAGCGGCTGAAGACCATCATGAAGGAGTTGATGGAGAACCAGAACTCCATCATCTTTATTGACGAGTTGCACACGCTCGTCGGCGCCGGCTCGGCCGAGGGTTCGCTGGATGCCGCCAATATCCTCAAGCCGGCGCTGAGCCGCGGCGAGATTCAGTGCATCGGCTCCACCACGCCGGGCGAGTACCGCAAGTCGATTGAGAAGGATCGCTCGCTGGAGCGCCGTTTCCAGGCAGTCAAGGTGCCTCCGCCCAGCGAGGAAGACGCGGTGAAGATTATCAACGGCATCAAGGACCGCTACGAGAAGTTCCACGCCGTCAGCTATACCGACGATGCGGTCGAGTTCGCCGTATCGCACTCCAACCGCTACATCCCCGACCGCTTCCTCCCAGACAAGGCGATTGACCTGATCGACGAGGCGGGAGCGCGCGTGAAGCTGCGCCAGACCTCGCTGCCGGAGGAGATCACCGAGGTGCAGAAGCGCATCAAGTTCATCGTGCATCGCATGGACTCCGCCATCGCGAACCACGAGTTCGAAAAGGCCCGCTTTTACTCCGACGAGGAGCGCAAGGAGCGCGAGAACCTGCGCGCGCTTCGTGACAAGTACCATCTCGACGACTCCGCGGCCGGAATTGTAAGCCGTGAGGACATTGAGGACGTGGTGAGCCGCTGGACGGGCGTGCCCGTGACCAGCATTAAAGAGGAAGAGACGCAGAAGCTGCTCCGGGTGGAGGAGGAGCTGCACAAGCGCGTGATCTCGCAGGACAAGGCGATCAGCGCTCTGGCGCGCGCCATCCGTCGCAGCCGCGCGGGGCTCAAATCGCCGCACCGGCCCATCGGCAGCTTCCTTTTCCTCGGCCCCACGGGCGTGGGCAAAACCGAGATGGCGCGTACCCTGGCCCAGTTCCTCTTCGGGTCAGACAAGGCGCTGATCCGCTTCGATATGTCGGAGTTCATGGAGAAGCACTCGGTGTCGAAGCTGATTGGGTCGCCACCGGGCTACGTCGGCTATGAGGAAGGCGGGCAGTTGACCGAGAGAGTCAAGCGCTCACCGTACTCCGTGGTTCTGCTCGACGAAATCGAGAAGGCGCATCCGGATGTCTTCAACATCCTGCTGCAGGTCTTCGAGGATGGTCAGTTGACCGATGGCCTTGGCAATACGGTTGACTTCAAGAACACCATCATCATCATGACCTCCAACATCGGAGCCCGCCACCTGCAGAAGAAGCAGGGGCTCGGCTTCCAGAGCGACCGCGACGACCTGGTATCAGAAAAGGTGGAGGAGCTGGTGCGGAACGAGGTGAAGAAGACCTTCAACCCTGAGTTCCTCAACCGCCTCGATGAGGTCATTCTCTTCCAGTCGCTCTCGGATGCCGACCTGATCCAGATTGTGGAGCTTCTGGTGCAGCAGTTGAACGCCAATCTGGCGCAGAAGTCCATCACCATCTCGGTGACCGAGGAGGCCAAGAAGTGGATCCTCGAGAAGACGCTCGTCGACCGCAGCTACGGTGCGCGGCCGCTGCGCCGCGCCCTGCAGCGCTATGTGGAAGACCCACTGTCCGAGGCCCTCATTGCCGGGCAGATTACCGCGCGTCCCGCATTCCTGGAGGTCTATCTCGACAGGAATCAGCTCTTCTACCGCCCCGTGAGCGACGACGACGGCGGTGGCGAGGAGAGGCCGGCGGGCGTTCTGCTCTACAGCAACTGACGCTGCGGCACAAACCTGCACGAAACCCCGGCGCTCAACTGGCCGGGGTTTCTATTTGTGATGCAGGGATGCGCGGATTCATGCATGGAGTTCGGCCGCCGGGGCCGCGGCACCTAGGACGGGACACCTTCGCCCGCGTCCCGCGCGTCAACACGCGGCTGCTGCGCATGGCTTAGTATGAGGTGAGCCCCCGTGCTGCGAGGACCATCATGAGCGACTCACCCATTGCGTCCGGCCCGGCGCCGGATGAGATTTCCGCTTTTATCCGCCAGACCAACTATGGAACCTGGCGCGTGCAAAAGACCTGGAAGCCGCTGCACATTGTTGACGCCGAAGGCTGCTGGATGACAGATGCCTCGGGCAAGCGCTACCTGGACTTTTCATCGCAGCTCATGTGCGTCAACCTGGGACACAAGAACGCCCATGTGATTGAGGCCATCGCAAAGCAGGCGAGGGAACTGGCGTTTGTGAGCCCGGCGTATGCCACCGACGCCCGGGCGCGGCTCAGCGCCAAGCTGCTCGAGGTGCTTCCCTCGGGGCTGGAGAAGTTCTTCTATACCGCCAGCGGAACGGATGCCAACGAGGCCGCGTTCAAGATTGCCCGCATGGTGACGGGCAGGACGAAGATCATCTCGCGCTATCGCTCCTATCACGGCTCCACAATGGGCTCAATCGCCGCCACCGGCGACCCGCGCCGCTGGGCCATGGAGCCGGGAGGCAAAGGCGGAGGCGTCGTCTTTGCTCCTGAGACCAACTGCTACAACTGCCCCATCAAGCACACCTATCCGGGCTGCAATGTCGCTTGCGCGGACTACATCGAACACATGATCCGGAATGAGAGCGATGTCGCGGCGATTATTGTTGAGCCCGTGGTGGGGACCAATGGCGTGCTCATCCCTCCGCCAGAATACCTTCCGCGGATTCGCAACATATGCGATGAGCATGGCGTGCTGCTGATCGCCGACGAGGTGATGACCGGCTGGGGCCGCACGGGCAGGTGGTTCGCCGTGGACCACTGGGGCGTGAAGCCCGACATTCTGGTCACCGCCAAAGGCATCACCTCAGCCTATGTGCCGCTTGGCCTTTGCGCCACCACCCGAAAGATTGCCGAGCACTTCGAGGATCGCTACTTCTCGCACGGCCACACCTACGAGGCGCATCCCGTCGCACTGGGCCCGGCCGCGGCAACCATCGAGGAAATTCAGCGGCTTAAGCTGGTGGAGCGCGCCGCCGGGCTGGAGCCGTACCTGCGCGGCAAGCTTGAGGCGCTCAAGCAGAAGCATCCCTCCATCGGCGATGTACGCGGCATGGGTTTGTTCTTTGCCATCGAACTGGTAAAAAACCACGTCACCAAACAGCCCTTCAACACCATGCGCGACAAGGTGGAGGGCAGGCCGGCGGTGGTGGAGCAGATTGCCGCCCGGATGATGGCCGATGGCGTCGCCCAGCAGGCGTGGGTGAGCCACTTTGTCATTGCGCCGCCGTTGATCGTAACCAAAGAGGAACTGGACTTCGGCATCGACGCATTCGACAGGCATCTCGGAATCGCCGACGAGCTGGTGGAGGCGTAACCCTGCGCTTCACCGTTGCGCACGGCTCCAGCCAGCCGGCTACTTGCCGTGCGGCGGCATCTGGCCGGCAATCTTAAGCCGCACGCGATAGATGCTGCCGGTGGCCATGATGTAGAGCGTCTTGTGATCCGGACCGCCCCAGGCGACGTTGCCGACGACCTCGGGTATCAGAAGAGTGCCCAGGTGCCGGCCCTCCGGCGAGAGGATCCACACGCCGCCGGGACCGGCGCTGTAGATGTTGCCCTCGCGGTCAACCTTCATACCGTCGGGTCCGCCGCGCCGCTTGTCCGAGGTCGCGTCGCAGAAGACCTTGCCATCCGCCAGTTTTCCGTCGGGCAGCACGCGATAGCGCATCCAGATTTTTTGCGGCTCGGAGTTGTCCACGTAGAGATATTTTTCGTCAGGCGAAAAGGCAATGCCATTGGGCCGTGGCAGGTCGCTGACCAGCAGTTGCAGCGCGGAGTTCTGAGGCGCGGAACCGGGCCTCTGCGAGGCCGCATGCGGGATGCGGTAGACTCCGTTCACCTTGAGCTGCTTGGCTGGGTCGGAGTCGTTCTGCTTCCGCAGGCCATAGGGCGGGTCGGTGAAGTAGAGGGCGCCATCCGACTTGTACACAAGGTCATTGGGACTGTTCAGCCGTTTGCCCTCGTAGGAGTCCACGAGGATGGTTTTCTGCGCGCCGGGCGTCAGAGCCTCAAAACGATAGATATCGCGCTGCGCATGGCCCGCGACGGTCAGGCGGCCCTGCGGATCCAGGGTCATGCCGTTGGACCCCGGCTCGGGCCCGCCGTAGGGCGCCGCGCCCTGATAGCCGCTGGGATGCAGAAACAGCGACACGCCTTTGCCCGGCGTCCACTTGCGAATCGCGTTCTTGTGGATGTCAGCAAAGTAGAGGCTTCCGTTGGCCCACACGGGACCTTCGAGCCATTCAAAACCAGTGGCCACCCGCTCCAGAACCGCTCCGGAGGGAATGATCCTGTCCAGGGCGGGGTCGATTATTCGCTCAACCTTGAGCGGCTGAGGCCAGTTCGACGCCGAGGACCCCGGCGTGGTTGCCTGTCGTGCTGCATGCAGCACGACCACGGCGCCGGCAAGCGTGATGCATGCCGCGAGAATGAGAAGCAGGCAAACGGAACGGGAAGATTTCATCGGGTTATGTCCTGTTTTGTATTGGCGTGTTCGGGTGACCGGCAGACGATGCCGGCGTGGTCTCCCCGCCGCTTCTGCCTGAAAGCCGCGCGGGAGCCAGCGCCTTCCATCAATAAGCATCGGGGCAGGCACTGTCAAGGAGGCAGGCGGGCAGGTGGGCCGCTGCTGCCCGTGGAAGCGTCAGTCGAAGACCACGGTCTTGTTGCCGTAGCAGAGAATACGCCGGTCGAGGTGCCAGCGCACGGCGCGCGAAAGCACCAGCCGCTCCAGGTCGCGGCCTCTCGCCACCAGGTCTTCCACCTGATCGCGATGAGAGATGCGGGCCACGTCCTGCTCGATGATGGGTCCGTCGTCAAGGACCTCGGTGACGTAGTGGCTGGTGGCGCCAATCAGCTTGACGCCCCGCGCATGGGCCGCGTGGTAAGGCCGCGCTCCGGTGAAGGCAGGCAGGAAGGAATGGTGGACGTTGATGATGGAAGCGGGGTAGTGGGCGACAAACTTTGCCGAGAGTATCTGCATGTAGCGGGCAAGCACCACCAGGTCCACGCCGTGCTTTTCGAGCAGGTCAAGCTGCCGGTCTTCGGCCGAGGCGCGCGAGGCGGCGGTGATGGCGATATGTTCAAAGGGGATGCAGTAGAACGACGCCAACTGCTCCACCTCGCGATGGTTGGAGACGATGATGGGAATGTCGCACTCCAGCTCTCCGCTGCGCCAGCGGTGCAGCAGGTCAGCCATGCAGTGGAGATATTGCGAGCAGAAGAGAGCCACCCGGGGCCGGCGCGCGCTGGTGCTGATCTGCCAGTGCATGTCCAATTGCTCCGCCAGCGGCGTAAAGGCCTGCAGAAAGGATTCCAGCCCGATGGCCGGATTGCCCGCCGCGTCGCTGAGCGCAAACTCGACGCGCATGAAGAACATGTTCAGATCATGATCCTGATGCTGGTCGGCATGCAGAATATTGGCGCCGTGCTCAAAGAGCAGGCCGGAGACCCGGGCCACCAATCCCTTGCGATCCGGGCAGTCGATGAGGAGAACGGCTGAATCTTTCATTCTTCATTCAGCTTAAGGCATGGCCGGGCGCTGTTTCCGGAGCCATCGGCAAAATGCCGGGCGAGCCGCGCCGGGCTCCGCGCGGTCCCATCCCGCGCAGGGCGGGGGAGGACAACTGAGATGAGGCTCAGAGAGCAATCTCCAGCGGGGCATTGAGCTGTTCGCGCAGCGTCTCCGCCAGTTCAACCACCACCCGCAGCCGTTCCGCCGTGCGCGGGGGAAGATCGCCGGCGAGCACCAACTGCGCGTGCAGCAGCAGGGCTGCAACGGTGGACTTCAACTCTGATTCGATGGCAGCGGCGGCGGCGCGCCGTGCCAGTAATTGCTCCCGTTCGCGGCGGTGGAGGGCGGCGCGAATCTCGCGGATAAGCCGCGCCGGGCTTGAGACGGCGAAGCTGATCTGGATGGGAATGGCAAGGCCCGCCCTCTCCCAGATGGCGTCGGCGGTGGCCGGATCGCATTCGGCAATCGTCTCGTCCACCACCACGACCGTAAATTCCTGCGCGCGCAGAGCGGCAACCGCGGCCTTGCGGCCCTCGGCAATCTCGACGGGCATGCCCAGCTGCTTGCCGGCCGCGGCCGCGAAGCTGCGAGGCCCTTCAACCCCGGTCACGATCAGAATGCTCATACCCAAATCCTCACTTGCTCGCGCTCGGGGCGGTTATGGCTTCCCAGGTTCCAGCGGAAGAATGCAGGAACGATTGCCTGCCGGCGCGCAGGGCCTGTCATTCCCGGCGCTGTGTTCGCTTCTATTCCCCCTGCGGCGGGTCGGCGATGCCATACTCCTTCAGCTTGCGATAGAGTGTCGTTTTGCCGATGCCCAGCAGCCGGGCAGCCTGCAGCTTGTCGCCGTTCAAGGCGCGGATGGCGCTGAGGATGGCGTCGCGCTCCAGATCCGCCAGCGGCGTCACCCGCGCGCCGCCATCCTCCTCGTCCAATCCTCCATGCGCCGCCTCGCGGTAGGCGGCCAGGCCCCGTTGCTGCAACTGCGTGGGCAGGTCGCCCAGGTGCAGCACCGGCCCGGACGAGAGGGCGCAGGCGCGTTCCACGGCGTTTTCCAGTTCGCGGATGTTGCCCGGCCAGTCATGCTGCATCATGGTGCGCAAGGCCTCGTTGCTCAGGGTGAACTTGGTGCCGTGCTCGCGGCTGATGCGGTCGAGAAAATGCGCAGCCAGCAGAGGAATGTCTTCGCGGCGGTCGCGCAGGGGCGGCAGCCGCAGGTTGACCACGTTGAGGCGGTAAAAAAGATCCTTGCGGAAGGTGCCCTTCTCCACCATTGCGGCCAGGTCACGGTTGGTGGCGGCAACAATTCTGGCCTTGATGGGTACCCGGTGCGTGGCGCCCACCGGGCGCACCTCGCGCTCCTGCAGCGCGCGCAGCAGCTTGGCCTGCAGGTTCAGTGAGAGCTCGCCGATTTCGTCGAGAAACACGGTTCCATCTCCGGCCGAAACCAGCAGCCCATCCTTGGAGCGGTTGGCGCCGGTGAACGCGCCCTTGACATAGCCGAACAGCTCGCTCTCAATGAGCGTGGGCACCAGCGAGCCGCAGTCGACCGGAAGAAACGGTTTTTGCGCATTCGGCCCGTAGGCATGAATGGTGCGCGCCACCAGCTCCTTGCCGGTGCCGCTCTCGCCCTGGATCAGCACCGGGTGCGCGCTCTGCGCCACCTTGGAGAGCATGCGGTAGAGCTTTTCCATCTCCGCGGAACGGCCAATCATCGCTCCCAGCCCCTGGGAGAGGCGCAGCCGTTCGCGAAGCTGGCGGGTCGCGGCATCCATCAGGTGGTTGGCCGCGGCGCGTTCCAGCACCGCGGAGAGCTCATCGATGGTGAACGGCTTGGTCAGGTAGTCTGTCGCGCCGCAGCGCATGGCCTCCACGGCCGCGCTCACCGTGCCGGAAGCGGTCATGGCGATGACCGAGATCTGGGGATAGAGCAGCTTGACCTCGGAGATGAGCTCGATGCCTCTGATGCTGCGGTAGGGCATGTTCATGAGCAGGATGTCGACCGCGCGGCCACGCAGCAGGGCGCGCGCCTGGGTCATGTCCGCGGTGCTTTCCGCGGCATAGCCCAGACTCTCGGCAATCTCGACACAGGCCGATCGCATGGCCGCGTCCGCATCCACCACCAGGACGTGCAGCTTGGGAATGGGCTCTGAGGATGGGGGAATCAGCTCCATGGCGCGGGAATGAAGGACCGTTTCGAGCATTGTATTCGTATCGCGCGCGCTGTGAAATTGACCACTCCGGTACGAGCCCTGCCCCGGCATCTGTTTGCTGATGCTCATCGCCGCCCCCCCGAGCCGACGCCAACAGGCAGTTCAATTTGAAATCGGGCGCCCGCCGTCCTCTGGTTCCCGGCGGAGATACGCCCGCCGGCAGCCTGCACGATGGTTCTGGTGATGGAGAGGCCCAGACCCCGGCCCACGTCCGGATACCCATTCCGCCGGTGCAGAGGCCGGGTCGTGAATCCCCGGTCAAAGACCTTATTCAGGAGACCGGCTGGGATGCCGGGACCATCGTCTTCAACCGTCAGCAGCAGGGACATGCCCCGTGACGCCGAAGCTTTGCGCAGCGCGATGCGGATTCCGCCCCCCGAAGGCATTGCCTCCACTGAATTCTTCACCAGGTTGACGAGGATCCGGGTCAGATCTCCCCCGGTCATCCGCACCGGCTCCCGCCCGCCCACCACCTGCATGGAGAGCTTCACACCGGGACCGGCCAGCGCAGCCAGCAGCTTGCGGTGGGCAAGGACCTGCCCGGCAAGGTTCTGGATCTCTTCCGGCGGCGTTCCACGCCGGGCAGTTTGCCCGGGCCACGGATCAAGAACGTGGAGGAATCCCCGCGCTGCATCGTCTGTTTCATTGTCCTCGGATGCGTCCGCGGCGAGCCGGCAGCGATCGAGCGACGTGAGCTTCTCCACCAGGCGATGTCCGGCCGAGGAGAGCAGACGGAGCTCCGCACTCAGGTGGAGCGACCCCGGAGCCAGCACGCCGGGCTCCGCCAGCAGGTCGCAGTAGAGATCGAGCGCGGTGGCCATGTTGCGGGCGTCGTGCGCCACCTCGGCCAGCTCGTTCCGGCCTGCCCTGTCCCGCCCTGCGCGACCCTGTACTGGACGGTCGTGTACCGGATGTTCGTGGCCTGCGCGGTCATTCGGCCATCGCAGAGCGGTGGACGCAGGGTACGTATCCACGATTCGCCGGGTCATCGTCTGAGCCGTTTTGCGCATCCTCACCCCCTTCCGCAGTGCCTGCAAGCGACCGTTTACTGGCAAAGCGGTCGACACGCCCGATGGCGTTCTTCCGCCCGCGCGGAGGGGACAGCTCGCTTGGATTTTCCCGCAGATGATCCCCGGCACTGAACTTATTTCTTATGAATACACGTCGCGTGCCAAACTCGGAATATAAGGTTAAACCATTTATATGGAATCACTTAATTTGAACTGCCCGAGCGCAGGCGACTGGATTGCGGCCAATTCTGTCCTGAATTAGGAATTTTCCTTCTACGGAGATTAACGCATCCCGTTGTTTTTGTTCATGTTAATCAATTATTCCTCTTATGGGCCCCAAAATCCATGATTCCCAACCTGATACTTGCCCTGTGCAAAACTGAGTCACGCCGGCGCAGTCCCATACAATCCCACCATGGATGTTTCGAGAGCCGGACTGTCTCTACGGCCCGGGGGGCGTGGCGCAACGCAGATGCGTCCCCTGACGCTGACCCCGGGTTTTGTGCAGGTCGCCGAGGGGTCGGTGCTGGTGACGCTGGGCAACACACGGGTGCTGACCAACGCCACGGTGGAGCAGGCCGTGCCCGGCTGGCTGCGCAACTCCGGCCGCGGCTGGGTGACGGCGGAGTACGCGATGCTGCCGCGCTCCACGCTGACGCGCACGCCGCGGGAGAGCGAGCGGGGAAAGATCGGCGGACGGACGCACGAGATTCAGCGGCTCATCGGCCGCAGCCTGCGTTCGGTGGTGGACCTGCAGGCACTGGGCGAGCGCATGGTGATTCTGGACTGCGACGTGATTCAGGCCGATGGCGGCACACGCACGGCCGCGATTACCGGCGCGGCGGTGGCGCTGTCCCTGGCGCTGCACGCGCTGGTGGCGGCGGGCACCCTGAAGGCGTCGCCGATGCAGCAGATGGTGGCCGCGACCTCGGTGGGCATCGTGAACGGAACGTCTCTCCTTGACCTGTGCTATGAGGAGGATTCGCAGGCCGACGTGGATATGAACGTGGTGATGACTTCCTCCGGGGGGCTGGTGGAGACGCAAGCCACCGCGGAGAGAGGCAGCTATACGCGGGCCCAACTGAATGAGCTGGTTGACCTGGCCGAGGCAGGGCTGCAGGATGTCTTCGCCGCGCAGAGGGCCGTTCTGAGACTCTGACAGGCCGCCGTTCGAGATTGGGATGCCGCAAAAGAGCACCGGACTCCCGATTCGGTACCACCGGGGACGGTCGAGATGCCGGGCGCAGATTCTGTCCCGAAGCGGTCGCAGCATGCTCCGGAGCCTAAACCGAGCGTCTCAGTCGAGTTCCAGTCTCCGCGTTCCGGCAGGGTGATGGCCGCAGCGGAAATCCTTCCCATTCCACCCAAAAAATGTTGGCGCAGCGCACGGCGCGCAGGCAAAACCGGCGCATACTCTGGGTCATACCTCCGGGGCGGGCGTGGCCCGGAACCGGAGGCGGCGAGGACGTGATCTGGCGGCAGTCCGCGCGCGCCGGATGGTCTTAAGCCGGAGAGCCCGCTGCCGATTCAGCATTCCGATTCGGCGAGCGGGAGAGAGGAACCCGGAGACCGGCAGCCGTATGGAAGTTGGACGGATTGAGGGCCGGAGAAGGAGGAAGCCATGGCACTCTCAAGTCTGGTGGGGTATCTCGACATGCACCACGCGAAGTACCTGATTATTACCCACTCGCCTGCATTCACGGCGCAGGGCGTAGCCGGGATTACACATATCTCCGGCAAGGAGCTTGCCAAGACGGTGATTGTGAAGGTGGACGGCAAGCTGGCGATGGCAGTGGTTCCCGCCATGTTCCATGTGGACCTGGAAATGCTCAAAAAGGCGGCGCATGCCCGGGCGGTGCTGCTGGCCAGCGAGGATGAGTTCTGGGATCGATTTCCTGAGTGCGAAACCGGCGCGATGCCGCCCCTCGGTCATCTCTATGGCCTGCCTGTGTATGCGGATGAGAGCCTGGCGCGGGACAGGGAGATTGCGTTCAACGCGGGCACGCACCGGGAGCTGATCCGGATGAGCTGGGCCGACTACAGGGAACTGGCGGAGCCGGTGGTCACCCGGATTGTGGCGAGCCGCACACCGGCCGCTGCGTAGCGCACAATTTGCCCTGCTACGAACAGGGCGGCGCTCATGCCTGGGGCGCGGCATTTTTTGTGCCGGCTCCCAGCGGCAGGGAGTATTTTCTCTCAGAGGCGCGACGTCTTTTTATGTTTCTTCTGTTCGTACATGGCCTCGTCCGCCTTTGAAACCATCTGTTCGAGCGTTTCGGTCGAATAGTAATCCGTGGTGACGTGACCCACGCTGAAGCTGAGGGGAAAGGGCCGGGTGGAGCGCTCGTTTTTTCGCGCGACCGCGGCTTCAAGCCGCTGCACCGCAATCTGAATTCCAGCGATGCTGAACTGGCCGGCCACCACAAACTCATCGCCGCCGAAGCGCCCTTTCACATCGCCCTCGCGAAAGCACGAAGACACCAGTTCGCCGGTCTCAACCAGGTACTGCGAGCCGGTGCGATGGCCCAACTGGTCGTTAATCTGCTTCAACCCATCCAGGTCAATGAAGAGGACGGAGAAGGGCATTTTGGCGCGCTTGGCCAGGCGCAGAGTCTGCTCGGCGAGCAGATAAAATCCCCGCATGTTGTAGAGGCCGGTGAGGTCGTCGCGAAGGGTGAGGTCGTGAATCTCCTGCTCCATGCTGTTGATGCGCCACACCAGCGCCAGCAGGAAGACCATGAAGACCGCGGCGGCCAGGGATGTGAGGATGGAGGGCGCGAAGTGAGACGGGATGAGATGGTGCTCGATGATCTGACTTTCACCAATCTCGCGCAGAAACGGCCACAGCACCAGAATGGGAGCAACCACCCGCGCGATTCGACTGCCGATGCCATCGCCGAGAAAGATGCGGAAGGCGCCGTATTCCGCCTGCCGCAGCGCCACGACCAGCGTGAACAACACCGCGTAACCGAGAAACTGAAAGGAGATCAGGTCGGCGGCGTTCAGGTGGAAGAATCCGAATGCGCCGAAGACATCCTGGGAGACAAGGATCAGAGTGAGCAGGCAGAGGAGCGCGACGAGAAGGTCGGAGGCGCGGCGCAGCCAGGTCCGCTCACTGTGCACCAGCGTCATGACAACGGAAAGCAGGAGGAGAACGGACACCGGAAGCAGTGACAGATTGTCAGTGGTAAAGGCCTGCTGCAGGCTTTCCACCGCCGTGCCCGGCGCACCCATTTGAGGAAGCGTGCTGGCCACCAGGATTCCGGTGGTAAACGCCGCGGGCAGCAGGGCCAGAATCTGGCCAATCGCAATCACCCATTTCGGATTCCCGGGCTCGGCGATGATCAGGCTGAGCGCGCAGAACATGGCGGCAAATGCCATGGCGATATTCGAGTGTGCAAGGAATGGCATATACCCCGCGATGGGGGGGAACTGCCACACTGAAAGCGTGGCCAGCGAAAGCAGCAAAACGAGCGCCAAGACCACTCGCTGAACCAGGAGCTGTCTTCGCAGCCACTTCGGGTCGGGCCGTCCGGGGGGCAGGGTTGGAGGAGGCAGGTGCATGCGGCCGCTAACTATCAAAACAATTTACAGAAGCTGGGACACTCCATCCTACCGCACAGCATACGGATACACGAGGGTGGAATGCCCTCATAATGTTGTGCTGAATGAAGATAGTCAATGCGCCGGTGCGACGGGGCGCTAGTTTGCCGGCACCTCTGGCAGCTCGATTGCGGTGGCTTCTCCGGGCGCGTGGTAGACCCGCTGGGTGGCCTTGATGTAGTCCTGCGGCCTGGCTTGGAAGATGTTGGGCACAAAGGTCTGGGGGTTGCGGTCATACAGAGGGAACCAACTGGATTGCACCTGCACCATGATGCGATGGCCGGGGAGGAAGACGTGGTTTGCCGGCGGCAGATTGAACTGATAGACAAGCGGCTTGCCGGGCGTAATGGGTTCAGGCCGGGAGAAGCTTTCACGGTAGCGGCCACGGAAGATATCCATCGCAATGGCGAGCTGGTAGCCGCCCAGGCCGGGGTCGCCGGGAACCTCGTCGGGGTAGACATCGATGAGCTTGACCACCCAGTCAGAGTCCGTACCGCTGGTGGAGGCGACAAGGTGGACGAGTGGTTGACCCTGGATGTGCACCGGCGCGATGAGCACGTCAGAGGTGTAGGTGAGCACGTCAGTGCGTCCAGAAAACTCAACCTGGTTGTCCACGAGCCACTGCGGCCACGTGAGAGGCAGGTCATAGCCTACGGGCTGGCTGGGCCGCGCGCGATAGGGCACCGGATGAGCGGGATCAGAGACATATTCGTCGAAGGGTGACCCGGCTGCGGGAGCAGCGAAGCTGAGCTTAAAGCCCGCGTGAAGGTAGAGTGGTGTCATGGCCGGGGCAACCGGCCAGGCATCGAGCCGCTGCCATTTGTCCACTCCGGTTTCATACGCGGTCACGGGAGCAATGTCCAGAGGCGGCGGATTATCGAGCAGATAGTGGGCGAGGAAGTTGCGCAGAACGTGCTGGCGGAACCATGTGCCGGTATCGGATCCGAAGTGGATGGCGCCGAGGTGATCGGCCGGCTCAATCTCCTGCCCGTGGTGCCACGGCCCGAGAACCAGCCAGACCCTGTCGTTGGTTTTGTCAAGCGGTTTGACGGCCTTGTAGACAGCAACCGCCCCGTAGATGTCTTCCTGGTCCCAGAGGCTGTGAACAAGCAGGAAGGGCACCTTAATGCCCTCCTCGCCGAAGTCATTCCTGAGGACATGGTCGACGGCCTGACCAGACCAGAAGGCGTCATAGGCCGGGTGGGCAACAATCTTGCGCCAGAAGCCGAGCTGCTCCATGCCATGCTCGCGGCCAAGCTCTCCTGCCGATCCGGCGCGCAGATAGAGGTCGTAGTCGTCATGGACGGGGCTCCACCAGCGTTCCTTG
>DASSHM010000048.1:0-3151 GCA_035692885.1 Occallatibacter sp. | reverse complement strand
TTCGTCGTCGGTGAGAATACCGGCGGCCATGCAGGGCAGGGCAGAGTTCTTGGCGCCCGAAATGTGCAGGGTGCCGGCCAGCGGATTGCCCCCGCGAATGACGAACTTATCCATGGCGTCGAGGCTTACAGTTCGAGTACGTTGTCCTCAATGGCGAGACGGACATTGCCATCGGATTTTGCCAGTCGGCGCACCGCCTCGGGTTTGTCCACCCTGGCCTTGAGCATCACCAGTGCGACGGGGACGCTGCGACCTGCGCTCTTGATGGTGTCCACTGCGGTGGCCCGGTCAATGCTGCAGGCGCTCATCAGGATGCGGATACCGCGCTCCACCAGCTTTGAGTTCTGCATGTGTACGTTGACCATGAGATTCTCATACACATAGCCCAGGCGTGTCATCGCCCCGGTGGTAATCATGTTCAGAACCATCTTCTGCGCGGTTCCGGCTTTCATGCGCGTGGAGCCGGAGATGACCTCTGGTCCAACCTCTGCAATGATGGTGTTATCGGATGCGCCGGCGAGCGGGGTGTCATGATTGCAGGTCACTGCGGCTGTGTGTGCGCCGCGGGCGCGGGCGTAGGCTACCGCAGCCACCACATAAGGGGTGCGGCCCGAGGCAGACACGCCAATCACGATGTCCTTGCGCGTGGGTCGGCGGCGGGCTATATCGCGCTGGCCCAGTTCCTCTGAGTCTTCGTTGACCTCTACGGCCGAAGCCAGCGCCTTGGGGCCCCCGGCCATAATGTATTGCACCTGTCCCGGAGCCGTGGAGTAGGTGGGCGGACACTCCGATGCATCAAGAGCCGCAATCCGGCCGCTGGAGCCTGCGCCGACATAGATCAAACGTCCGCCATCCCGCAGACATCGCGCAACCTCGTCGATCACGTCCGCGATCTCGGGGAGAGCCTTCTTCACCGCCGCGGCAACTTTTGCGTCTTCGTGGTTGATAATGCGCGCAATCTCGGCTGCGGATTTGGTATCAAAACCCTTTGACGCCTCGTTGTGACTTTCGGTCGTCAGAGTCTGCAGAAGGGAGGAGGCATCTCGTTGCGCATGCCCATTTTTCGCGTGCAAGTCGGCCGATTCCTGCGTTGCCGCTGTGGTTAAGCTGCTGACCATCGAGTGTATCCCCAGATTCTGATTGTAGCTTCAACAATGGGCAAGACCCAAGATAATTCTGATGTGGCCGATTCTCCCCGCCGGTACTAATCAGGCAATGCTGACAGGGCCCGCCGCACAGCGTCATGAAATGCAGGTCGTACATCACGAATGAGTTGGCTCTTCCGGTCCGGCCATGTCCGGTTGGTCAGCAGGACAACAGCAACCTCGGCTTCCCGGTCAATCCAGAGGGAGCAGCCGCTGTAGCCGAGGTGCCCAATCGACTGCGGGGAGAAGTATTGGCCTGCCGATGACTCGGTAGAGGGAGTGTCCCAGCCGAGCGCGCGCGAGCTGCCCTCAGGCTCCTGCCGCCGGGCAAATCGTTCCACTGTGTCAGGCGCAAACAGGTCCGGTTTCCCCGGCAGGATTGCCTTTGCAAACCGCAGCAGATCCGGCACGTTCGAGAAGAGCCCCGCATGCCCGGCAGCACCCTTCAGGAGCCAGGCATTCTCATCCTGCACTTCGCCCTGAATGCGCCGGTTGCGGAAAGTCCGGTCAATCTCAGTGGGTGGAATGGACGATTGATGCGCAATTGCCGGGCAGAATCCAGTCGCATTCATTTCCAGGGGCCGGAAGATCTCCCTGAGGGTCCAGGGCACGACCCCTTCATGGGCCAGCACCTCGAGAGCCTTGCCCAGCAGGATAAAACCCGGATCAGAGTACTCAACTTGTGTCCCGGGCTCGGACTTGATGGGCAGTTGCAGACAGCCGCGCAGCAAGCCGGCAGGCGAGGCAACGGTGCGGAAAAACTCCACGTAGCCCGGCAGACCGGAATTGTGCGCCAGCAAATGGCGCAGTCTGACCTGGCGTGCCGGTTCGCGGGCATCCCGTCCAACCACGAATCCCGGCAGCAGCTCGCCCAGCGGGAGTTCCAGATCGAGCTGCCCGCGCTGGAATAGGATCATGGCCATCGCGGTGGTTGCAACCACCTTGGTCAGGCTGGCGATATCGTAAATTGTGCCGGGAGCGACTGCACGCGATTCAGATTCGTAGCTGAAGCGGCCCTGAGCCTCTTCAAGCACAACTTTCCCCTGATGGAGCACGCCGTAGGCGCAGCCCGGGAAGGCATGAGAGGCGATGGCATCTGAGAGCACCGTGCGCGCGGATGCAAAGCCGTCGTCGCTGCGCAGGCCGGAGATTGCATCTAGACTGGGTTCAGGGTTCATCCCTGTCTGCATCGTAACTCCAAAGGCAAGCCCCATTGCAATTTGTGCCTGCCTCGCGTGCCTCGCGCTATCCTTGTGTACGGGTTTCCCGTCTATGCAGTCAGAGCAGCAGGAAATGGCGACTATGCGCAGCATGAGGGGTTTCGCGGCAATCGGTGCAGTCGCTGGGCTGCTTTGGACAGCCTCGGGCATCGTTTGTGCTCAGGTCACTCCCGCGGCGCCGCACATGGCACCGGATTCCGCCCCGACCCGGAACGCAGAGAGCCGCAGCCCCGCAGACAGGCCGGCGTACACCGTGCCGGCAGGAACTAAGGTGCTGCTCGAACTGCGCAGCGCCATTGATACCCGCAGTGCAAAGCCGGGCGATGGCGTCTATCTCGCATCAACGTTTCCAGTGGTCATTGGCAACCGCGTCCTGATCCCCCCTGGAGTCTATGTGCAGGGGGTCATTGACCGCGTCGCGCGCGCCGGCCGCTTCCACGGCAGGGCCCAGCTTGACATGCATTTCACGTCCATGATCTTTCCCAACGGCACGGTGGTGGAGATTCCCGGCGTGGTCAACAGCCTGCCCGGAGCGAAGCAACAGACCGTGAAGGAGGACGGCGAAGGCACCATTGAGCAGGCGGGGCACAAGGGACGCCATGCCGGCGAGGTGGCCAAAGTTGGTATTCCCACCGGCGGCACGGTTGGAACCATCGCCGGAATCGAGTCGAGACATGCTGTCGCCGGTGGTCTAGCCGGGGTCGGAGCCGGTCTGGCAGCGGCTGGACTGGTTTCTCTCTTTACCCGCGGCGCCGACGTGGATATTCCCAACGGCACGCAGGTGGA
>DASSHM010000047.1:0-5866 GCA_035692885.1 Occallatibacter sp. | reverse complement strand
ACTCTCGTGCTGATTCCGTTCACCTACTCCATCGCCAATGGATTGGGATTCGGCATGATCGCCTGGGTGGTGCTCCACCTCGCCACCGGACGCTACCGCAGGCAGGACTGGCTCCTCTATATCCTCGCCGCCGCATTTATTTTTCGCTTTATCTACCTGGGAACGAGCTAAGGCGTCTTCCGGCTGCTGTGTTCCCATACCGATGCCCTGAGTCAAAGCGGCCAGCAGCAGGCAATGATCCTCCATGCTGCAGGTAAGCGCCGTGCTTCCTCAGAAAATACCGAAAATCCTCGCCGTGCCCTCTCGCCGCCCGGTGCTGGTCATGCGTTTCCCAGCGCAAAAAAGCCCCGGTCGAAACCGGAGCTTCCCCTGCCTGCCAGATTCTTCCTGATTCCGCTTAGACCCTCTCCGTCAGTCCCAGGTTTCGCCACAGCCGCAGTGTCGGCTCAGCCTGATTGATGGTATAGAAGTGCAGTCCCGGCGCGCCATTCCTCAGCAGCGAGTCGCACAGCCGCGTAACCACCTCCGCGCCAAAGTCCTGCAGCGCCGCCTTGTCATCCTGCAATTCCTCCAGCCGCAGCCTTACCCAGCGCGGCAGGTCCGCCCCGCATCCTGCGCAGAAGCGTACCGCGTTCGCATAGCCGGTAATCGGCATAATCCCCGGCACCACCGGAATCGTGATGCCCGCCTTCGCGCACCGCTCAACAAAATCAAAGTAGGCGTCGGCGTTATAGAACAGTTGCGTCAAGGCGCCGTCGGCGCCCGCCCGTACCTTGCGGCAGAAGTTCTCGAAGTCTTCGCTCGGATTGGGCGCCTGCGGATGCATCTCCGGGTACGCCGCCACCTCAATCCGGAAGGCATCGCCGTGCTGCTCGCGGATAAAACCCACCAGCTCGTTCGCAAAGTGGAAGTCGCCCGGGGCCGCCGCGCTCATCGCTGTGGCCGGCAGATCCCCGCGCAGCGCCACAATCCGCTTCACGCCTGCGTCGCGGTACTGTTGCAACAGATGCCCGATCTTCGCCCGCGTCGAGCCCACGCAGGTGAGGTGCGGCGCAGTTTCAACGCCACAATGCTTCACCACCGTAATCAGCGTGTCGTAGGTCCCGTTCTGTGTTGAGCCTCCGGCGCCATGCGTTACTGAAAAGAAATCCGGCTTCGCCGCGGCAAGCTTGCCAATCACGCCCGGCAGCCTCTCCATCGCCTCGGGCGTGCGCGGCGGAAACAGCTCAAACGAAAACCTCGGCGCATCTGCCATGCAATCTCCCCCGCGCAGCCAAAAAAGCGAGGCCGCGTCCGCGGCCCCTCTCCTGCCCATCCAGCGTGGTCAATACCGGTAGAATTCAGGCTTGTAGGGCCCTTCCACCGGCACCCCGATGTAGTCCGCCTGCTTATCCGAGAGCCGGGTCAGCTTGACTCCGATCTTTTCCAGATGCAGCCGCGCTACCTCTTCATCCAGCTTCTTCGGCAGCGTATACACATCCACCGCGTAGGTGTCCTTGTTCCGCCACAGGTCAAGCTGCGCCAGTGTCTGGTTGGCAAAGCTGTTGCTCATCACAAAGCTCGGGTGACCCGTCGCGCAGCCCAGGTTCACCAGCCGCCCCTCGGCCAGAATGAAGATTGTGTGACCATCAGGAAAAGTGAATGTGTCCACCTGCGGCTTGATATTCAGCTTCTTCACGCCCGGCGCGGCATTCAGCCTGTCCATCTGAATCTCGTTGTCAAAGTGGCCGATGTTGCACACAATTGCCTGGTCCTTCATGGTCCGCATGTGCTCCAGCGTGATGATGTCCGTATTGCCCGTGCAGGTCACGTAGATGTCTCCGCGGCCCAGCGTGTCCTCGACGGTCGTCACCTCAAAGCCTTCCATCGCGGCCTGCAGCGCGTTGATCGGATCAATTTCCGTCACAATCACACGCGCTCCCATGCCCCGCAGCGAGTGCGAGCAGCCCTTGCCCACGTCGCCGTAGCCGCACACCACCGCCACCTTGCCCGCCACCATCACGTCTGTTGCGCGCTTGATGCCGTCGGCCAGCGACTCGCGGCAGCCATAAAGGTTGTCAAACTTTGACTTCGTCACCGAGTCATTCACGTTGATGGCCGGAACCAGCAGCTTGCCCTGTTCCTTCATCTTGTAGAGCCGGTGCACTCCTGTCGTGGTCTCCTCGCTTACGCCGCGCCACCCCTTCACCACCTTGTGCCAGTGCTCGGGATCCTCCGCGTAAACCTTCTTCAACAGGTTCTTGATCACCTGCTCCTCGTGGTTGCCGCTCGGCGTGTTCACCCATCCGTCGCCCGACTCAAGCTCGTATCCCTTGTGAATGAGCAGCGTCACGTCGCCGCCATCGTCCACCACCAGCTCCGGACCATTGCGGCCCCTGTGGCTCAGCGCGCGATAGGTACACTCCCAGTACTCCTCCAGCGTCTCGCCCTTCCACGCAAACACCGGCACGCCAGTCGCCGCGATCGCCGCCGCTGCGTGGTCCTGCGTCGAAAAAATATTGCAGCTCGCCCAGCGCACTTCCGCGCCCAGGCTCACCAGAGTCTCAATCAGTACCGCCGTCTGGATCGTCATGTGCAGCGATCCCGTCACGCGCACGCTCTTGAGAGGCTTCTCCGCCGCATACTTGTGCCGGATTGCCATCAGTCCCGGCATCTCGTGCTCGGCGATTGCAATCTCCTTCCGGCCCCAGTCGGCCAGAGACATATCCGCCACTTTGTACTCGCTCTGCACCGCTTCCGCTGTTATCGCCATCTTCCTGCTCCTTATATCAACTTATCGTGATATGTTGATATGTAACAGAATCCCGTTATGCCGTCAATCACGAAAATCCTGCGCGCAGCCTCCGACCCCTCCCGGCTCCGCATTCTGCTCCTTCTCCGGGAGGAGGAGCTCTCTGTTGCCGAGCTGCAGGAAATTCTCGTTATGGGCCAGAGCACAATATCCACGCATCTTTCGCAGCTCCGGCAGGCCGGTCTGGTTGAGGTCCGCCGGTCCGGCAAAAGCAGCCTGTATCGTCTTACCGCGGAAAGCCGCCAGGGAGCTTTTTCCGGGCTTGCCGCTCAGGCTGAAGCCGAAATCGACGAGGCCCCTGCTGACCTCGCCGCCATGCGTCGGGTTGTAAAAAAACGCCAGGACCGCATGCGCGCCTTCTTTGACGGCGTCGCCGGACGTCTCGGCCCGGACTACGCGCCGGGCAAGTCCTGGAAGAGCCTCGCCGAAGCCTTCCTGAGCCTGCTGCCGCCCATGACCATCGCCGACCTCGGCGCGGGCGACGGCAGTTTTGCCCTCCTGCTTGCCCGCGGCGCCGAGCGCGTCATCGCCGTCGACGCCTCGGAGAAGATGATTGAGGTCGGCCGCGACCGCGCCCGGAGTCACGGCGCCACCAACATCGACTTCCGTCACGGCGACATGGAGGAGCTGCCCATCGACTCCGGCAGCATCGATCTCGTCTTTTTCTCGCAGTCGCTGCATCACGCCGCGCATCCGCCGCGCGCCCTCGCTGAGGCGCTCCGCATTCTCCGCTCCGGCGGCCGCGTGGTTGTCCTTGATCTCGTCCGGCACCGCTTTGAGGAGGCCCGGGAGATGTATGCCGACGAGTGGCTCGGCTTTGCCGAATCTGAAATTGAAGCCATGCTCGCCGCCGCCGGATTCACAGGCGCGCACGCCGCCATTGCCGACCGGGAGCCGAAAAGCCCCCAGTTCCAGACCCTGCTGGCAACCGCCGCAAAGCCAAGATAAGAATTACGCCTGTTCCGCCTCCAGCAGCTTCCGCTTTCTCTCCACTCCCCAGCGATACCCGGTCAGCTTGCCATCCGCGCCGACGACGCGATGGCAGGGCACCAGGACCGCCACGCGGTTTGTGGCGCAGGCTCGCGCCACGGCGCGCGTCGCCCTGCTCTCGCCCAGCTCCCGGGCCAGTTCGCCGTAGCTACGCGTCTCGCCCCGCGGAATCTGCCTCAGAGCCTGCCACACGCGCAGTTGAAACACCGTCCCGCGCAGGTCCAGCACCGCGCCAAAGCTCCGCGCGCGAGACAGGTCTGCGCCCTCGCTCACGCTTGCCAGAGCCGCGCTCACCCACTCTCGCAGCGCCGTATCGCGCCGCAGCTCAGCCGCCGGAAACTCTTCGCGCAGGCTCGCCTCCGCCTCGGCCGCCGTACCACCCAGCGCCAGCCAGCACAGCCCCCGCTCCGTTGCTCCCACCACCATCCAGCCAAACGGCGTCCGCGCCGTGGTGAACCGAATCCGTTCCCCGCGTCCGCCCCGGGCAAACCGCACCGGCGTCATGCCCAGCGCCGCGCCCTCATACGCCCGGCTCGACGATCCATATCCTGCCTCGTAGATGGCGTCGGTCACGCGGTTTCCCTGCCGCAGAGCCCCCCGCAGCCGCCGCGCGCGCAGTGACCGTTGATACTGCAAAGGACTCACGCCCATAGCCTTCTTGAACATCCGCTGCACCGTGAACGGGCTCAATCCCGCCACGTGCCCCAGTTCCCTTAGAAGGATTCGACTGTCCGAGTTGTCCTCAAGATAAGCCCGTACCTTGTCCAAGGGGCTACTCAACGCGGTTGCCGGCCTGCACCGCTTGCAGGGCCGGTAGCCCGCTGCCCGCGCCGCGGCTGCCGATGCAAAGAACCGCACATTCTCACGCCGCGGCCGCCTGCTCTTGCAACCCGGCCGGCAGAAGACCCCTGTCGTTGTCACGGCAAACAGAAACGACGCCTCGGCATCGCGCGCCACCACCTGCCGCCACGCCTGCTCCGCGTCAATCCCCGCGTCAATGGCTGCGTCCTTCATTTCATTCACAATCGCCAACGCACTCATGCTCATGCATGCATCTTCGCCCGGCTTCGGCCCCGGCACACTCCGGTTCTTGCCTGCAATTCCGATTTCGAAGGCCGCGGTCTACCGTCCTTTTAACGCCGCCTCCGCCTGTGCCAGATCCTCCTCAGTGTCCACGCCAATCGTGTCCCGCGGAGCCTCCGCCACATACACGGCAATGCCGTTCTCCAGCAGCCTCAGTTGCTCCAGCCGCTCCAGCCGCTCCAGCGGAGACGGCTCCAGCGCCGCAAACCGCTCCAGCGCGGCTTTTCGATACGCATAGATGCCCAGATGCTTGCGATACTCTTTGAATCCCGCTCCGTCGCGATCATATGGAATCGCCGCCCGCGAAAAATACAGCGCCCGGCCGTCCCGCGCCGTCACCACCTTCACCGCATTCGGGTTGACGATGTCCGGGGGCGGGCACGCTACGGCCAGTGTTGCCACTTCCACCTCCGGCCGTTCAAACAAGTTCAGCAGCGGCGGGAAAAAATCCCCGGTCAGCGTAGGCTCGTCGCCCTGGATGTTGACATACACATCCGCATCGAATGTTTGCGCCGCCTCGTGTACCCGGTCTGATCCGCTCGAACACTGCTCTGAAGTTATCTTCACCGCAATTCCCCGCGACCGGCAGACCGCCGCCACCTCGTCGGAGTCCGTCGCCACCACCACCGGTGCCATCAGTCCGCTCGACTGCGCCGCGCGCCACACCCACTCCACCATCGGCCGCCCTGCGATTTCGCGCAGTACCTTCCGGCTCAGCCGCGTCGAGCCCAGCCGCGCCGGAATCACTGCGGCAATGCGCAACTTGTTCATGCAGCCGAGTCTACCGCAGACGCCGCGCTCGCTTCACGGCTGCGATTCCACGGTCACACCCGCTTTCAGGCACGATTGACCTCCACTTCAACCCCCCGTATCATCTAACTTGGCGCGCCGCTTGCCGCCTCTCCCTCCGGCGGAGTAGCTCAGATGGTTAGAGCGTGGGATTCATAACCCCAAGGTCGACGGTTCGATCCCGTCCTCCGCCACCAGACCTGCGTAACCCCA
>DASSHM010000046.1:0-16943 GCA_035692885.1 Occallatibacter sp. | reverse complement strand
TCCGGGGCCGGGAGTAACCACCGAGTGGCTTCGGCATCGCATCGATCAACTGGAATGCCTTGAGGTTGACCCCTCGCTGGCGGATTCGTTGCAACGCCGCTTTCAGGCAACAAATGTAAGTGTGCGCTGTGGCGATGCGGCCGCCATGCCATATGAGAACTGCAGCTTCTCGTCAGTCGTTGCTTTCACAATGCTTCACCACATTCCCACACCCAAGCTGCAGGATCAATTCTTTCACGAGGCATACCGCGTCCTGCGGCCGGGTGGAATCTTCGCAGGCGTAGACAGCCTTCCATCGCTTCTGATGAGCATCTTTCACATTCGCGATACGCTGGTGCTCGTTTCGCCAGACAGTCTTGTGCAACGCCTCAAGGACGCCGGCTTCAGCCATGCGCAGGTCGAGGTGGGCTCAGGACGGTTCCGCTTTTCAGCCCGGCGATCCGTGGACAACGTGCCAAAGGTGCTGGAACACTCTTTTATTTCAAGCGCATCGTAATCGTACTGACGCTATCGTGCCACCTGCGGACTTCTCTGTTCACTGAGTGATGCATCAAGCACGAGGGCACGCGGGAACAGGATATTGTTTTCGAGATGGACGTGCCTGTGCAGGTCGCGCTCGAATTCCCTGAGTCCGTCATAGAAGGCGTGGTAGGTGGAGCATGCATATTCAGGAGCAATGAAATTTTGGCTGAGACCGCGAATTTCGGCCAGTAGCACACCGGCGTGATCGTGCTCGCTGATCAGCAGTTCAAGTGGCTTGCCAATTGAAGAATGAGTCTTCGCCAGTGCTTCTCGATCGCCCGCGCCTGCCCTCTCCAGTCTGGCGATCATCGGGAATACCATCACTTCTTCTTCTGCTATGTGGTCGATCAGTTCCTCGGCAAGGTCCGCCAGCTTTCCACGAATGACCGCGAGTTCGGGATTTGTTCCACCATGAACGTTGACCACCTTTGAAGCCAGGCCGGACAGGCGCGGAAGCTCTTCCTTGCAGAAGGCATGATGCGTGGTGGCGATGTGGTTCGTCAGGTTCTCGAGGGACTCCCTGGTCCAGTCTTTCACCTCAGCATTTTGATTGCCGGCTGCAGCCTCGAGCGCCGCAATCACAGTCTCGATGTCAACGTCTTTGGCCGCGCACGCGTCCTCCAGCGGCTGACCCCCTCCGCAACAGTACTCGATTCCGAACTGTTCGAATACGCGAATGGATGACGGCTGATTCTGTGCAATTTCACGAACGGTTTGTGTTGGGACTGTCATATACACCTCAGTTGGATTCAACTTTGATCAGTGTCATGTCAGGCCGAATCTACGGGCAACAGTATGTTTGTACCGCTTTGGCAGACATGCATTATCCACCGGAGCGCCGGCGCACAACGTCGTGGCCTGATGCCATCATCTGGATGGTGCCGCAGAAGTGAACATGCTGAAGGCATGCCACTGCCAACCTCAATGTTTGGCGCAGGCTTTGTCTTCCAGCGCTACCGCGCGCGGAAACAGAACGTCATTCTCGATATCAATGTGACGCTGCATGTCACGGTCAAATGACGCCAGCGCCTGATACAGCGCAACTAAAGGTTCTGATGCATCCGCGGGAGGAGCATAGTCATGACTCAGCTCGCGAATTTCCTTGAGCTCTTCCTCCGTTTGATCATGCTCCATCACCATCATCCTGATCGGGTTTCCAACCGTGCCGAATGGAGGCCACGAAATCGCTGAGCCCTTGGATGTAGCATCCTCGACCTGCTCGATATAGGGGAATAGCGTCTCTTCTTCCTTGAGTAAATGCATGGCCAGATCCTTGCTCATCTTGAAGAAGAGCAACTGCATGCGGATCAGCTCCGGATGCTCTTTCTTATGCGCATCAAGGGCTTTCTTGAATGTCAATGGAATCGAAGAAGCTTCCTGCCGGCAGAATGCGTGGTGAGTTGCAACGATGTGTTCAATCACACTGGCGAGTGGACGATTTGTCCATTCGGTCAGTGGACCGTGGGCTTCTTCATTCATTCTCTTCCACTCCTATTTGACGCCAAGCGACGGCTCGAAGACGGGGTGCCGATGACGCGATTCAAGAAATGCGAGCAGATCCTGCAGCTCCTTCGGCGTCATGTTGCCATTGTAGGATGGCATGTTCTTTGCACCGCTGAAGATGCGCGTGGTGATCTGTGCCGCGTTCAGGTTATCACCCGCATAGCTTAAGTCGGGGCCGCGCAGGCCGCCGTAGCCGCTCATCTTGTGACAGTATTCGCACCCCTTGTCGTGAAAGACCTTCGCCCCATCGGCAATCGGTCCACTCGTTACGCCAACAACCTTCTCCGGCAGTGGCGGCGCGTCCATGCGAGGCGACCACGGCGCTATATGTCCCACGGCTCCGTAGTATGCAATCATGAACAGGATGAAGACGGTGATGATGATTGACCACGGACGCCGCGAAGGGCTGCGCTGACCTTTATTCGCGATAAACGGCAGGATCAGCAGCAGTATCCCAAAGAGCACCGGGCCAAGAATGATGACCCAGTCTTCCGACCACTTGGGGATGATCGAAAGTATGGCGTAATACCACAGAAAATACCATTCCGGGCGCGGTGAAGCATCGATGATTGTGGGGTCTGGAGGATTGCCGAGAGCAGGAGGCCCGATTACGATTGCGAGGCCTACAACGGTGAGAATCACCAGAAATCCAAAGACCATATCGCGCCATGCGGCATCCGGCCAAAACGGCTCGCCATTCCGGGCAAGAAGAGAATGATATTGTGCCCGGTATGTTCTGGGATCCACCGGCTCGCTTGTCTTAGGTGGCTCGGAGATTCCATTATGCAGAACAAGGTAGAGATGAAACGCGACAACGGCAAAGATGAACGCCGGGATGAAAAACACGTGGGCGGCGAAGAACCGGCTTAACGTTGCTCCACCGATGGTGTCTCCCGCCAGGATGAAGTGCGCCAGCCATTTGCCAATGAATGGCAACCTTCCCGCCTGCTCAGCCGCGATGATGACCGACCAATAACCCGTCTGATCCCAGCGCAGGAGCTGACCGGTAAAGGCCATGAGTAGCGTAAGAACCAGCAGAACGACACCGGTCAGCCAATTCACCTGGCGCGGATACTTGTACGACGCCATCAAGTAAACTCGAATGGCGTGGAGGCCGATGAGAATGACCATTGCCGAAGCACCAAACGAATGGATGCCACGGACAATCCTTCCAAAGTCCGTTCCGCTGATAAATACAAGGGTGCTATAGGCCTCGCCAGAGGATGGAACGTAGCCGGTCGCCAGCGCAATTCCCGTTACGACCTGGATGAGAAACGCGAACAGGGTGGCACTGCCCAGGACGTAGAACCACGCGGACTTCCCAGCCTTGGGGACGGGATGCCTCATCACCGGTCCAATCAACGCTGACAGACCAGTCAAATCGTCCAGCCAATTCCAGGCGCGCTTGAGAATCTGCATTATCCCTCCGCTCACCGCGTCAGTTCAGGTAATTGGTACCGGGCTGGCAAGGATTTGAACCTGGCCCTGGTGGACACGCGCCGGATACTGAGACAGGGGTCTTGGCGGTGGACCTGAAGCCACCGTCCCGTTGGCATAAAAGACCCCGCCATGGCATGGGCACATGAACAAGTCAGCCTCCGCCAGCCAGCGAACCGGACAGCCGAGGTGGGTGCAGCTGATCGAAAATGCAATAAACTGCTGTTCGCCGGTCCGGCGCAGCCAGGCAGCCGTCTGTGACGTGACACCCGCCCATGGAAGCGATGAGGGATCTTGAAAAGATACACTTACGGTGTCGCCAATCTTGAAGTCTTCCACCTTGCCAACTGTCTGCCATATCTGAGGCGTCTTTCGCAAACCTAGCAGAAAGGCAATGCTGGGTATTGATACGATTGCAGCACCAATTGAACCCAATGCGATGCTCAGCCGCGTTAAGAACTTGCGGCGCCCCATCAGTTCGGAGCTCGGCGGTGTTTTCTCCGGTAGCACTTCCTCGCTCATGGCACCCTCTCTTTTGAGCCGGCAGGCAGTTTGCCTGGAAGGCGATTCCAGATTGCGACCTGGTAGGGCCGCCACAGGTACTGGATCGGCAACGCCACCAGATGAACCAGCCTGCTGAATGGGAACAGCAGTATGACAACGAATCCAAACACGAAGTGGAGCTTGACAAAGGGCGGCAACAAGGCAACCGTCCGTATCTCAGGATGAAGCCCCGCGAGCGACCAGAACCACGGAACAGCCGTGTGCAGATACCACACTCCGCCCCACCGGTTGAAGATTGCCACGGCGATGCCGCTGCCGATCTGAATGAGAAGCGCGATGAGGATAATGCCGTCCATGTAGCTGGTGACCGCACGAGCCAACGAACCCGGCATCAGACGGCGAAGTATCAGCAAAATCAAGCCAAAAAAAGTATAGAGGGCAATCGCGATTCCAGTCACTTCCAGGATCAGGCGGCGAACCTCATCCCCAAGAAGCCAACCCGCTCCACCGGGAAAAAGAGCTGGCAGGATGTGAGCCAGCAAGATGAGCGTGAGCCCGTAGTGAAAGGGTACTGAACCCCAGAAGAGGCTGCGCTTTTCAAGAAGCTGGGAGGAAAGGCTTGAATAAGTATATGGGCGATGTGAATGCCGATAGATTCCGACACCAATCGCCAGGATCACTGCAACGTATGGAAAGGCAATGAAAAGAAGATTATCCATTCCGTTTCTCCAAGCCGCGCTGCATTCGCCTACACCTCGACCGCATCGGCGCGCGCCGCGTACAACTCATGCTGCAAACGCAACCATAACAGGAGTGCGCGCACCACATTTTGATAAGGATTTCCCGTCCCATCGAGTATCTTAGCCATCTGCGCCAGGGCCGGGAGAAGACAATCCTCAATCAAAACGGGACGCTCCTCTTCCGCAACATCCAGGTAGGAGAGGATGAGAGGGAGGTAATCCGGAAGTTCCACGCCAACGGCCACGCCTGCTCGCTCCATTCGCTCCTTCAGCTCAGCCAGAAACACGCCGCGCCTGCTGTCATCGCCAAACAGGTGATAGCCAAGATTCGGAGTGCAATCGGGCCGCAGATCGAAGGCGCTGATGTACAGCTCCTGCATCGCGCCCAGATTCTTGCCGGAGGTGGCAGCCATAAATTCTCGCAACGCCGCAGCAGCATCCGGACATTCTTCCGCCAATGAGGCGGCACACCTGCTGAGAGCCTCCAGCGTGGAGGCGGCCGGATATTCGAGCATTTGAGCAAAAACCTGAAAGAGACTCATGACCTACATCCCCCGCGTCGGCCAGACCAGCGTTCCCACCCCACGCTGTTCCTGAAATGCCTGAGTGTCGATGCCCATCTCGACAACCTGCTCACGCAAAAAGGGAGGGACAACCATGCGTTCGTCGGCTCCGGCCAGCGCCGTAAGGTAGTAAATTCCCTCCACTGAATCCGGCGTCAACTCTGCCTCCTCCAATGCCTTAAGGGCGGACTCCATGGAAATGTCTCCCACGCTGGCGGCGCGTTTGTAGATGCGAACCGCCAGCAGCTTGCGATAGACGGCGGTCACAACGGCTTCGTCGCCGGCGGAGAACAGGCTGGCCATATATCGAAGGGGCAGACGGGCGTTCTCGATCGAACTGAAAAAGTCCTTGTCCAATTCGTAGCAGCCTTGCTGCGTAAGCGTCGCCGTTACCGGCAATAGAGGTGGAACATAGAAAAGCATCGGTAATGTACGCCACTCGGGATGCAGCGGCAGAGCCAGGCGCCACTCCTTGACAAATTTGTAAATGGGCGAACGCTGCGCCGAATCGATAATCTTCTGGTCGATGCCGCTGGCAAGCGCCTCTCGGATCACCTCAGGATCGAAGGGATTGAGAAGCATCTCTCTCTGCGCCTCAACCAGCTCCGCCTCGGGCCGTGACGCAGTCTCCTCAATGCGATCGGCATCGTATAGGATGACGCCGAGGTAGCGGATCTTTCCGACGCACGTATGCATGCAGGCCGGCGGCTCGCCCATTTCCATGCGCGGATAGCACAGAATGCATTTCTCGGCTTTGCCTGAATTCCAGTTGAAATAGACCTTCTTGTACGGGCAGCCGGAGACACACATGCGCCATCCGCGACATTTGTCCTGGCTTACCAGAACGATGCCATCCTCGCCCCGCTTGTAAATCGCGCCTGAGGGGCAGGCAGCCACGCAACTGGGGTTCAGGCAGTGGTTACACATGCGCGGCAAATAGAAGTAAACGAGCTGCTGAAGCTCAAAAAAGTCTCTCCTCTCCTCCGCGGTCAGTGCTTTCAAATTCGGGTCATTTGCGGCATAGATAGGCGAGCCGCTCATGTCATCGTCCCAGTTTGGCCCGGCTTCGATGTCCATATCTTCGCCGGTGATCATCGAAATCGGGCGGGCGACCGGCTGGTCGTCGCCCAGCGGCGCATCCACCACATCGCTGTAGCGATAGGTGAACGGATGATAGTAATCGTCCAGCGCAGGCAGATGGGGGTTGAAAGCGAGATTGGCCAGCTCATCTTTTCTGCTCCCCAGCTTCAGGCGAAGTTTGCCGTCCTCCACCGTCCAGCCGCCGCAATACTCATCCTGATCCTCGTAGAGCGTTGGATATCCGGTTCCCGGCTTGGTCTCCACGTTGTTCCACCACATATATTCAGTGCCCGGACGATCGGTCCACAGATTCTTGCAGGCAAGGCTGCACGTGTGGCACCCAATACACTTATCCAGATGAAAGACCATGGACACCTGAGCGCGGATATTCACTTATTCCTCCTGCCTAATCCCAGCGGGGCTTGCCGGCGAGTTTATGGATGAGTACGTATGTGTCCCGATCGGTTGCCGGGGGGCCATAGTCATTAAATCGATAGGAGTTATGCGCATAACCGCCGGCGAGCAGCACGGGCTTCAAGCGCATTCGCGTGATGCTGTTCGTCCCGCCTCCGCGACGATTGTTGCGGGTTGGCGACTTGGGAAACGAAATCGTTCGCTCCGGGGCGTGGTAGAAGATGCAGATGCCGCGCGGCACCCGCGCGCTGACCACCGCGCGGGTCACTATGACGCCGTTGTCGTTGTAGGCTTCAACCCAGTCGTTGTCGAAGATGCCAATCGACGACGCATCCTTGTCGTTCAGCCAGAGCGGCTCCACTCCCCGCGAGAGCGTGAGCATTCTCAAATCATCGTAGTAGGTGGAGTGAATGTGCCACTTGCCATGAGGCGTAATACAGGAAAGCGTCAGGCTGCGGTCAGACGGCTCGCTTTTGACGAGGTTGGCGGAGTCCTCCAGTGAGATGCGCGGCTTAAAGGTAGGACAGGCCTCGCCAAATGCGCGATATGCCTCGTGATCCTGGTAAAGCTGCTGCCGTCCAGTAAGCGTCCGCCACGGAATCAGACGCTCAATGTTCATGACGTATCCGCTGTAGGCACGCCCGTCATTGACGATTCCGGACCAGCAGGGGCTTGTCAGGATGCGCCGTGGCTGGCTGGCGAGGTCCTTAAAGTCATAACGAACGCCCCGGTGGCCCTCAGCCAGGTCGGCGAGTGGAAGCCCAACGGCGCGTTCCCGGTCCTGGAATCCACGATAGGCCACTTCGCCGTTTGATTCAGGGGCGAAGAAGAGCACGGCGTTCGCGGCATCGGTTGGATCGACAAGCGAGGGATACTGCTGCCCGCCCCATTCATACGACGGAACGCGTTTTGCAAATTCATCGTAGAGATCGGCAACATGCATGTCGACCCCATGATCCTCGAGTCCATGCTTCTTGATGCCGGGGCCCAGCGACTTGAAATGATGCGCGATGTTGGCGTAGTCGCGCTCAACTACACGGAAATGCGGCATGGTTTTGCCGGGGATGGGTTCGCATTCGCCTTTGGACCAGTCCCGCACTTCAGGCTGCGCGATCTCGTCAGGGGTATCGTGAAGCAACGGTACGGCAACGAGATCACGAAACGTTTCAGGAAAGTGCTTCGGGGCAAGTTCACTGGTTTTTTCAGCGAGCGCCCGAAAGATATCCCAGTCAGTGCGCGACTCCCAGCAGGGCGGAACCGCCTCACCGAGGGGATGAAAGTAGGAGTGCAGATCAGTGGTATTCAGATCGTTCTTCTCATACCAGCTCGCTGACGGCAGAATGATATCCGAATAGAGAGCCGAGGTATCCATGCGGAAGTTCAGGTCAACGACCAGATCCATCTTCCCCTGCGTCGGCGCCTCCCGCCATTGAATCTGCTGAACAGAATCCTGCGCAGTTTCATCCGCAATGGCGTTGGAGTGCGTTCCGAGATAGTAGCGCAGAAAGTACTCATGCCCTTTTGCGCTCGTATGAAGCGCATTCGCGCGCCAGATTAGCCACACGCGCGGCCAGTTTTCGGGCAAGCCCGGCTCTTCAACTGAAAATCGGGTCTTGCCCGTTCGCAGTTGATCCACCATCCAGTCGGCGACCTCCGGCTCCGTTCGATGACCCGCCTCCTCCGCCTCGCGAATGAGCTGCATGGGATTGCGGTTGAACTGCGGATAGAAAGGGACCCACCCCATCCGCACCGCGTCAATCTGCAGGTCCATGAAGTGCTCGTGCGAAAAGCGTCCTTCCGGTGGATGATAGTCGGCATGGTTGTGCTCAAATCGCCACTGATTGCTATGCACATAATGGAACGACGGACCGTTCTGCAGCCGCGATGGCCGCACCCAGTCGTGTGCCATGGCAATCGCGCTCCATGAGGCCATGGGGGTGATTTTTTCCTGGCCGGTATAGTGATTCAGGCCGCCGCCATTCACGCCCACGCAGCCGCAGAGAATCAGCGAGGAGATGCCGGACCTGTAATTCAGGTTGCTGTGAAACCAGTGATTCACCCCCGAGCCCACAATAATCGTGCACTTGCCTTTCGTCTTCTCGGCAGTGATGGCAAATTCGCGGGCAAGTTGAACGACAGTATTTCGCCCCACGCCGGTGAACTTCTCTTGCCAGGCCGGCGTGCAGGGGATGTTCTCATCGTCATAACTCGCCGGATCCTCCCCTGCGAGACCTCGTGAGACGCCAAACTGGGCCATCAGGAGATCCAGCCCAGTTGTTACCGGGACCCGCCCGTCAACTGTCACGACGTAGCGAACGGGAACCCCGCGTTGAAATGTATTGCCTCCGCCAAAGTCGATGACGGGAATTTGCAGCACGTCATCATGGGCATTGATCAGGCTGAGTTCAGGGTCGATGGCCGACCCATCCAGGCCGTCTTTTAAATCCAGATTCCACTGGCCCTTCTGCTTCTGCCAGCGAAAGCCAATGGAGCCCTGCGGCATGCGTACTTCGCCCTGAGCGTCAAATACTGACAGCTTCCAGTCGCCATTTTCTACATCACGATACCGAGGCAGCCTGTTCGCGCGAAGAAACCTTCCCGGCTGGTAGCCATCCTTCGTCTTTTCAAGCTCCACAAGGAAGGGAAGATCTGAATACTGCTTCACATATTCCAGGAAGTAGGGAACCTGACGGTCCACATAAAATTCCTTCAGGATGACATGGTTTACGGCCATCCAGAGCGCCCCATCCATCCCGGCGTTGGCGGGAATCCACCAGTCCGCCTCACGAGACACCTGGCTGAAGTCCGGTGAGATTACCACCAGCTTGGCTCCGTGGGATCGCGCCTCAATGACAAAGTGCGCGTCCGGCGTTCTCGTCATGTTCAGATTGCTTCCCATCACGACGATGTATTTACTGTTGAACCAGTCAGCACTCTCCGCCACATCGGTCTTTTCTCCCCAGGTTTCCGGCGATGCGGGAGGAAAATCCGCGTACAAGTCATAGAAGCTGAGCATCACGCCGCCGAACAGTTGCAGAAAGCGTGCACCTGCCGCGTAGCTCATCATGGACATCGCGGGGATGGGAGAGAATCCAATCACCCTGTCCGGGCCATATTTTTTGGCGGTGTAGAGCATCGAGGCGACAATGATTTCAAGGCATTCGTCCCAAGTGGCCCGGCGAAATCCCCCTTTGCCGCGCGCCACCTGGTAACTGCGGCGCTTTGCCTCGTCTTCAACGATGGATGCCCATGCCTCGACTGGATCTTCGAACTGACCCTTCGCTTCTTTCCACAAATCCATCAGCACGCCGCGCAGGTAGGGGTACTTGATCCGCAGCGGACTGTAGACATACCAGGAGAAGACGATTCCTCTTTGGCAGCCACGCGGCTCATACAAGGGGAGAGCGCTCTCAAGCTTGGGGTAGTCAATGGCCTGCATCTCCCAGGTCACGATGCCATTCTTCACATAAATGTTCCAGGAGCAGCCGCCGGTGCAGTTCACGCCATGGGTGCTGCGCACGATTTTGTCGTGCTGCCAGCGGTTTCGATAGAACTCCTCCCATTGACGCATCTTCGGGTTGAAGATGTCCTTGATCCAGCTCATAGCACTCCTTGCTTTCTAACCCGATTGACGAGCGCACCGCGCACAGAGCGCAACCGGCGTCGCCCAAAAACTGCCGTAATAATGAAAAGCAGCAGCGCAAGAATCACCGCGGCCAGTATCAATATCTGCGTGGTCCACTGCGGCTGCGCAGCCGCTCCACTTTGCTTCAGAAACGCAAGCAGGTCGGCTTGTTCATCAGTCGTGAGCGGGTGTTGGTCGTAGATTGGCGTCATGACCCCAAAGTAGAGGGTGTGTATGGCTGCCTGCGCCCCCGGTTGACCCAGTGCCGCGTAGGCATCGGTCAAATCCGGGCCAAGCGTCCCTCCATTGGGGAATGGAAGGCTCCCGATGGTATGGCACGCAATGCACGCTGGTCCTCGATTGTGGAGTTGGGCGCGTCCAGTGAACAACGATTCGCCGCGCGAGGGCGAACCCAGGGAAGTCTGCGGGAGCAGCGGCGCATCGATAGGCAACTGCCCCCAGCCAATCAACGGAAGGCACAAAAGCAACACCAGCCCGGCGGCGTGGCACCAGTAACGATTTGGCACGAGCGTAGCGGTCATGAGCCTGACGCCATCTTCACTTGATATTCTGTCAAACCTTGCTCCGAACCTCAGTTGCATTCCTCCGAGGTGGAGATTGTACGGCCATCTGGAAAGCAGGGCATCGATATGGATCACCACATCAGTGCAGCTTGATCGAACCGGCGATAACGGTGGAATAATACAGGACTTGATTGCGCTCGTAAACGGGCCACAGCGTGAGGCGACAGTTCATCTCGCATTCCGGTTTCTCTCTGTCGAAATTGAAGTGAATATCCAGGGCTTGGATCAGTTCACGCGTTCATTTCGGCCGCATGATGCGACCAACTGCACCATCCCGCCAATACACAATTCGCGGCCAACAAAATCTCGTGACTCCCTCTGAGAGCCCCAATGCTTTGCACCAACAGTTTCTGCACGCGCATGCGCGACTGGAAATAGTCTGTTCGTACTCAATGCAAAACAGTTGTAATTGAGAAACCAGATTTCGAATGGCGCCTACGATATCGGCCGAGGCGATTGATGGAGCCCTTTTTGAACCAGATAAATCAAGCGCTGCCTGTGACTGGTAGTCTGATCACCCTTTCGGAGAAAGAGAGGAATCCATCGTCAAGCCTGGTCAATGGACGTCAGGCCCGGAGGCTGCCACTCGAATTGACGGTGCCGGAATGTTTCCACAGCGGATAGTGCAGACCCGCCAGCCGATTAATCACGAGAGCCTGCGCCACCAGCAAAAAAACTGCCCCCTCAATAATGAACAGCTCCTTGGGCGTGGAGATAATGCCCAACGAAACGATGAGCGTGGTCGCTCCGGCAGGCGGATGGTCAGCGCGCAGGAGCACCATCAATGCGCCGGTACAAGATAAAGAGAGTGCGGCGGCCAGAATCCTCGGCCAGTAAACCCCGGGATGCATGCCATAGGGCACGCTCGACGACCCGGTCAGAACGTATGCCCCGTAGCCGCAGACCAGGCCGATGGCGTGCCCAAGAATCGTGTTGCGCGGACTGGAGTTCGCGTGAAGCGGAGAGATAAAGAGTAGATAGGCCGTCGGCCCAAGTGAAGGAAATACAAAAGGGCTGTCTGTCACAACAGCAAGCAGCGCCAGCAGCGCAATCGTCAAAAATCCATTCACGAGGACGTAAAGCGACCAAACCGCACGAGGAGAAAAATGCTGCAGCAGCCATGCAAGTCGAATACGCCCCAGAAGCACAATCACGTGCTCCTGCCCTCCACCGCCATTTCCGTTAGTACTCAATTTGGATCACCTGGTTCCCTACGGTATCAGCCTTCAGGCACATCTCCGAATTCGTTTCGACTGCGTGCTCGCCCGGAAGCGAATGTATTGAGATGAAATGGGGCCACCGGCCGGACGAATCGCGAGTTGGCACTCGCCATGCACGGGTATAAGACTTTGCATCCGCAATTGTTCGTGGTCCAACGTTCATCAACCGTAAGCCGGAACTCCTCATTTTGTCTAGCCGACCCGTAGAGAGGATTTAGGACGATTGTCAGATGGATTGGTACAGTCGTCGCTTTCGCAAGCCGCAAATCAGTCCCTCCTCGTCAATCCATCGACATGGATAGGCTCAGCGAAGTACAACAAATTGGCAACCCGCCGGTCCCGCGGAGCCTTGGCTGCCATTGAGGCTTACAATTCTGGCGTTATGATGCACTACTGATTGGAGAATAAAATGCGCTATGGCTTTCTGGTTGATACGTACGGTACCGAGCGTCTGAAGGTATTGAGCATTTGGAGCGAATTCAAGGATCAGGATCTGGCAGTCCGGCCATCCAGCACTGACAAGCGGGGGAGGAGCGTTCACGAGCATATGGTCCATCAATGTGTGAGTGAAAGCACGTGGTTCATCAACATGCTTGGAATCAATGTGGGCGATCAGCCACTGCCGCGCTCGGAGACCCGGCTTGACTTCATCCGCCGCTATGCTGAAGACAGCACAAAGAGGCTGGGTGAGCTCGAATCGAAGAATGATGGATGGTGGGAGGGTGAAGCGAAGTTCTTTGATGTCGCGCGCTCCCGTGCCTGGATCATGACACGGAGAATTGCCCATACCGCCCACCACCGCGGACAGTTGATGGCCATGTTGCGGATGCTCGAACGTGATCTGCACAGCAACTACGGCCCGACCGCGGATACCGGCGGGCTGATGCAGAATCACGCGCCAACCATATACGCCTACCCATCTCTTGAGGCGCTGCTTGCGGGGGAGGCCACCGGCGGAAGCAAATCCCTGCTGCCCGGAGCCGGAGGGTTGACTGTGACCGAGAGGCCCGAAAAATAGCTTCGTCTGTAGCTGGAAAACGAGAACTGCTCAACACTATGCCGGAGCGATCATCTTCTCAGGTCGCAGATACCGGTCAAACTCGTTCTCGGTTAAAAACCCCAGTTCGCGGTTTGCCTCGCGCAATGAGATGCCTTTCAAGTGCGCGGTCTTTGCCAGCTTTGCAGCCTTATCGTAACCAATGTATTGATTTAATGCGGTCACGAGCATCAGGCTGTTCTCCACATTCTCCTGGATTCGTTTAAGATTCGCTTCAATCCCTTCAATGCAAAACTCTGTAAAGCTGCGGCAGGCGCCGCTGAGCAGCCGCACCGCATGCAGGAAGTTGTAAATCATGACCGGCTTGAAGACATTCAGCTCGAAGTTTCCCTGGCTTCCGGCAAATGCAATCGCTGCATGATTGCCATGCACCTGCACGGCGACCATGGTCATCGCCTCGCACTGCGTGGGATTGACCTTGCCCGGCATGATGGAACTGCCCGGCTCATTCTCGGGCAGCAGCAGCTCACCCAGTCCGCAACGCGGCCCCGATCCGAGCCACCGAACATCGTTTGCAACCTTCATCAGCGATACCGCAAGCGTCTCCAAAGCTCCGCTGGCGAATACGAGTTCGTCATGCGCCGAAAGTGCTGCAAACTTGTTTGGATGCGAGCGGAACGGCAAACCCGTCAATTCCGCCACCTTGGCTGAGGCACGCACGGCAAACTCCGGATGCGTATTCAGTCCTGTGCCCACCGCGGTTCCGCCAATGGCCAGGTCAAAAATTCCATCCAGTGCTGTTCTGATGCGCGCAAGGTCACGTTCAAGCAGGCTGGCCCAGCCGCTCATCTCCTGCCCCAGCGTGAGAGGCGTGGCGTCCTGCAGATGCGTTCGCCCAATCTTGACGACATCTTGAAACTCCCCGGCTTTGAGCGTGATTGCCGTATGCAACCGCTGCACCGCAGGAATCAGCCGCTCAGTGACCTCGGTTGCCGCCGCGATATACATTGCGGTCGGAAAGGTGTCGTTCGACGACTGCGACATGTTCACGTGGTCGTTGGGATGAATTGGCTGCTTACTACCCTTCTTTCCACCGGCCAGCTCAATGGCGCGGTTTGAAATGACCTCGTTGACATTCATATTGGTCTGCGTGCCCGAGCCGGTTTGCCATACTCGTAGGGGAAACTCGCCATTGTGCCGGCCCGCGATGATCTCGTCGGCCGCCTGCACTATCAAATCCATCTTGTCTCGCGGGAGCTTGCCAAGGTCCTGGTTCACCAGCGCAGCCGCCTTTTTCAGAATCGCAAAAGCGCGGATTAACTCCGGCGGCATGCGGTCGTCCCCGATTGCGAAGTGGTGAAGCGAGCGCTCTGTCTGGGCTCCCCAGTAGTGATCCGCGGGTACGGCAATCTCCCCCATGCTGTCACTTTCAATGCGCACTTTGGCGTCTTCTTTCATTTCTCACCTCACCTGCATCTCTTCAAATCATTGCCCGAATTCTCTGAAGATGACAAACGTCAACCGTTGCGGTATTACCGGTTCATTGCCACCGGATTCTCACAGGTCGACCCTGAAACTGCACCTGGGCATCGCGGTCCAAAATCCGCTAGTTTCCGCGAATCCAGGAGGGGATATGGAGCGAATCGCTAGTTCCTATGGAGAAAGCCTTGATGTAAAAGACGTTACCGGAATTGCGGACTGTGCCGTTCACCAGTGCGCCACCGAGTTCACTCTATCGAACGGACTAACGGAAGTCCAGCAACGCCACGGTCTCCAACCCGGTCGTTATGCTGCTCAGAAAACACATTCAAAGTCTCACCCGGCTTGAGAACGAGTCCGGCACAGATGTGACTTGGGGAAGGAAATGACAAAGCTTGTTGATACCTACAGCGATCACCGCGAGTGGCCGGAGTTACGTTCCCAGTTACCCGGCGCTGGTCAGAACCCGGAAAAGATGCAGGGGCATTGGGCATTGGCGCGGGTGGGCAAACGGGTTCTTCGGCCCGGCGGATTGACCTTGACCCGGAGAATGATTGACGCGCTATCAATCTGTTCTGCGGACAGGGTTGTCGAATTTGCGCCGGGAATGGGTGTGACAGCGCAGATGGTATTGCGCAGGAAGCCCTCGCACTACTGGGGAGTGGAGCGGGAACCAGCCGCGGCCGCGCGGCTTGAATCCCGATTGTCCGGAGATATCGCCGAAATCGTCGTCGCGCCGGCTGAGAACTCCGCACTGTCCGATGCATGCGCGAGCGTGGTTTACGGAGAAGCCATGCTGAGCATGCACCCCACGCAAAAGAAGAATAAAATATTCGCAGAAGCGCGACGGCTCCTCGCCCCCGGCGGACGATATGGCATCCATGAACTCTGTCTTCGGCCAGACGGGATATCAGAGAGCATGCGGCGCGAGATTGAGACGGAGATGTCGAAGGAAATCCACGTCGGCGTGAAACCACTCAGCTTGAGCGAATGGAAGCGGCTCTTCGTGCAGAATGGGTTTGAGGTAGCCTGGCGTGACGAAACCGATCTCAACTTTCTGGAGCCGTGGCAGGTGTTACGCGATGAGGGCCTTGCCAGGTGCCTGATGATTACAGTCAACCTTGTTCGAAACGCAGTGCTTCGCAAGCGTATCCTTGCAATTCGTCGAATATTCCGCAGATATGGAGAGTTTCTGGGTGCTGTATCAATGGTGGGACGTCGGACGGATCGGGTGGGCTGAAGCAGCGCAGGAACACCGAAGGGAGGCACTTGGGTGGAAGCGGTGATGCACGTCCCGGACTCCGATTTGCGCGACCCTGAAGACCGCCGAGTCAATGAGCAGGATCTCGCCGAGGTTCGCGAAAAGATGCTCGACAAGACGATTGCCGACTCCTTCCCGGCCAGTGATCCGCCATCGACCAATCCGGCCCCGGCTGCCGATTCGTTCGCCAAGGGGTAGGTGTCAATCTACTCGCCGGATGGCCGTCCATATCCCCCATTGGCCTCGCGCACGCAGCCTTGCTCCACGCCCGGAATCAAATCATGACAGATGTTTTCCCACCGGTACGGCCAATTCATTGAGTTTTCGCGCCTTACCAGCCAACCATAAATTGGCTGGAAAGTAGAAAATGCGTTTCAGCCGGAAAGAGGAATGTCATGGATTCCGGCCATCATCTAAATCCTTCAATCGCATTAGTTCTATTCGCTCTCTTCTTTTGCTTGGGATCATCCTCAATCACGTGGGCCCAGAGCCATGCCACGCACACAGGCAGTACACCCCAGACAATCAAAGCCGCGGACATCGTTCGTGACCCGTCTGACCTGCCTTCGCCAGTGGGCGATCGCCCTCCCGGCGTGGTGAAGATAACCCTCACATCCAAGGAACTCGTGGGCACACTCGACCCGGCAAGTGGCACTGTTTACCGCTATTGGACCTTTGGCGGCAAGGTTCCAGGGCCATTCATCCGGGTGCGGCAGGGCGACACAATCGAAGTGACCCTTGTCAACCCCAAAGACAGCACAATGGTCCACTCACTCGACTTTCATGCAGCCATCGGGCCGGGCGGCGGAGCTGAAATGACACAGGTTCCCCCGGGGCAGTCAAAGACCTTCACCTTCCTTGCCACCACTCCGGGGCTGTATGTGTACCACTGCGGCAGCCCGATGATTGCCCAACATATCGCCAATGGCATGTACGGCCTGATCCTGGTCGAATCAGCCGGGGGCTTGCCCCATGTTGATCATGAGTACTACCTCATGCAGGGCGAGATCTACA
>DASSHM010000045.1:0-2911 GCA_035692885.1 Occallatibacter sp. | reverse complement strand
CGCGGAAAGCACCTGGCATCGAACATCGGCCGGGCGGCTGATCTGATCATCGGCGGATGGGAGACCACCGGCATCGCCACCTTCCAGAAGGGCTTCCCGTACAGCATTACGGCAAGCGATCTTGGCGGCGCACTGGGAACGTTCTTCCAGCGTGCTGACCGGGTGCAGGGATGCGACCTGCATTCCAATCTGACTGCGGTGATGCAGCGCCTCAACTTCGCCTGCTTTACACAGCCGGCTCTGGGCGTCTATGGCAACTCCAGCCGCAACTGGCTGCGTCAGCCTGGAATCAACAACTTCGACATGGGCCTGAGCAAGAACTTCACCATCTATGAACGGCTCAGGTTCAAGATTGCGGGCGACTTCTTCAATGCCTTCAACCACCACCAGTACGCCATCGGCACCGGAGCTCTGATTGGGAGCGGTTCCGGCGGCGGCTCCAGCATCAGTAACAACATCAACAGCACTACCGCAGGGCAGATTACCAATGCATCTGCCTCACGTATCGTGCAAATAAGTGGTAAGTTGACCTTCTAATTCTTGAACCACTGGCTCACATCTCCGCCACGCCTTCCCGGCGTGGCGGATTTTTCTGCTCCATCGAGATACACTCGTGCCATGAAGTACACAGCAGCAATTCTGGGCCTCGCTCTCGTCCTCGGGTGCTGTCTGGCGGCTCCGCTCCAGGGACAGCCCGGCAATGACGATGCGGCGCAGCGCTACGCTGCGGCGGGGCAGAGGGCGCTCGCTGAGGGACATTACGACGAGGCGCAGTCCAGCTTCGAGGCTCTGGCGAAACTGGATCCCGGCGTGGCTGAGGTGCATGCCACCCTGGCCGTGATCTACTTCAAGCTGCGCAAGTACGAGCAGGCCGTGGAGCAGATTCAGACTGCCCGCCGGCTCAAACCCAGTCTGCCCCGTCTGGGCAGCCTCCTGGGGCTCTCATTGTCTGAGCTGGGCCGCTTTACTGAGGCTTTACCTTTGCTTGAACAGGGCTTCAAGCAGACCGCCGACCCCGAAATCCGGCGCATGTGCGGGCTGCAACTGCTGCGCGCATACACTGGCCTCGGCCGCGACTCGGATGCCGTTGAAACCTCGCTGGCGCTGAACCGGTACTATCCCAATGACCCCGAGGTGCTCTATCACACGGGCCGCATCTACGGGAACTACGCCTACCTCATCATGCAGCGGCTGCACGACAAGGCGCCCGGCTCTGTCTGGATGCTGCAGGCGCAGGGCGAGGTGAACGAAAGCCAGAAGAACTATGATGCCGCCATCGTGGCGTTCAATCATGTGCTGCAGCTCGATCCGCGGCGTCCGGGCATCCACTATCGCCTGGGACGCATCTATCTCGCGCGGTTCAGAATCAGCCAGAGCGCCGGCGACCGGGAATCCGCCATGAAGGAATTTACTGCGGAGCTGGCCATTGATCCAGGCAACGGCAACGCCGGCTACGAGCTGGCCAACATCGATGCAGCCCTGGGCAACCTCAAGGAGGCGCGCCAGCGCTACAAGGACGTGTTGGAGCGCTATCCCGACTTTGTTGAGGCGCTGGTCGGCCTCGGCGGAGTCGATCTCGATAGCAAGGAGCCGGCCGATGCCGTCACCGCCCTGCGGCATGCCACAAAGCTGCGGCCGGACGACGAAGTGGCCTGGTATCGCCTGTCGCAGGCTGAGCGGGCGGCCGGGAACAAGGCAGGCCAGCAGGAAGCGCTGGTCCAGTTCAGAAAGCTGCACAGCTCAACCCCGGTCACGCTGCGCAAGCCGAGCGAAACGGATGAAGTCACTCCGCAACAGCTTGGCCCGAACGCCAACCCGTAGGCAGCGTCCGGGCGGGTTGCATTACCAGCTCACGACGGTTACCGCGAACGGCTCCAGCCTGAGCCTTCCTCCCGTCAATGCCACGCTGCGTGCCGGTCCGTCGCCCGTCTGCCCGTCCACGGTCAGGGCGGTCGCCTGGCCGGCATCGGGCAGGGCAACTTCGATGGCATGATCGCGTTTGTTGGCCAGCAGCAGCTTGTGCCCCGCCGGCGTGGCAAAGGCCTGTGCCGCCACGGCGGATTCCTCCGGGCCGCTCATTTCCGTCTCCACCAGCTTGTCGCCCGGATGGAAGTTGTCCTTGATCAGCTTCAGCACCCAGTAGCGTGCGTTTGGCTTATTGTTCCGCCAGTCCATCATGCTCACGCTCGGGAACTGCGTGGGATAACCAACCAGTTGCGATTCACCGATAATGTCAATCTGCAGGCGCGACAGCTCCATATAGAGATACGCATACAGCGAGCCCGCCAGGTTCCAATAGGCGTCTGGAGGAGCGATATCGTCGCCCGGCTTGTTATCCGTGGGCAGAATCACGCCCAGCTCGTCGGTATCCGTCATGGTCTCCGGTGACAGTCGCTTTCTGATCGCTTCGACGTAGCGAACCGTATTCAGAAATCCCGCCGCCTGATCGAAGAACGTGTACTGCCAGTTGTTGATGGTCTGGCCTTTGTTCGGCGAGGCATAGAAGTGATAGGAAATGTAGTCCAGCGGTATGCCCGGCTTGTGATTGGCGTGGTTCAGAAAATATTCAAAGTACGCGGGCTCCATGCTTGGCGTCGCCAGAGCCATGCCCATGAATTTGGTGTCCGGGCTCGCCCTGCGAATGCCCTCCACAATCGCGTCGTACCGCTTGGTATAGTCCTCGGGCGTCGTCTTGTGCTCGAACTCAACCTCGTTCAGCACCTCCCACACCGGAAACTTGTAGTGGTGTCCGGACTCGTGCCGCACGCCATTCTCGTCTGTGAAGCCGCCATCCACATACCAGCTCACCAGCCGGTTATAGTAGTCGCCGAGTTCCTTCCCCGTCGGGTCGCGCAACTCCGTACCCTGCGTGTAGGTCCACGTCACCTGGTCGGGGTCTGCGGGATAGGTG
>DASSHM010000044.1:0-9316 GCA_035692885.1 Occallatibacter sp. | reverse complement strand
CGGTTTGACTCGATGTTCCCGTACTTGAAAAAACAGTCGGTGATGATGATGGTGCCCTTCGCGGTATCGATGGCGATTGCCATCGAGGAACGGTGATGTACGCCGGCCCAGAATACGCGAATGCCCGGCAGAACCGTCTCTTCATCAGCCAGCAGGCGAACCTTTTCCCACCCCTCATTCTGCAGGTAGTGATTCACTTCGGGCGGGATACGCAGGTGCCGCGGTACGTGAAGATGGTAGTAGGGTGCCTGAAAGTCCTCAATCCAGCCACGGCGCGAGATGCCGATGGTGGCATTTTTGAACATATGGATATTGGCTGTGGCATAGGCCTGGAGCGGAGTAACCAGAACCATGGAAATATCCCCCGGCGTGAGGCCCTGCGAAGCCAGGATGTTCTGGGGCAACTGAGCTTCCGAGCGGACAATCTGGGCCTCGGGATATCCAAAAAAGTCGCGCCATGCACGGTTAATGACGGAGAGATCCTGCGGCGGGCCGGTATTAATCAGGATATTCTGGCCTCCGCCACGAACAAGATAAATAAGAGTGTTCATCTCCTCGCGCTGATTCCACGCTTCCATCCAGTACACCTCAGGACCGGGAACCCAGAATGTGCCGCCGTTAAATGCCTGGACTGAAAAGTTCACTTCTTTCCTTTCTGCTGGACGTGAGCCTTGAATCTTTTTACACCATCGAGAAAAACTCCAATATCGCTTCCCATGCTCAGCATGGTGAATCCTTTGCTGATCCAATGCGCTGCCGACTCCGCCGTCGGCGGTAAAAATCCAGGTGCAACGCCGTAACGCCTGCAGGCAGCCACAAGGTCATCCATCGCCTGCAGTAGCCGTGGATGATCAAACTGGGCGGGAATGCCCATCGAGACCGTCAGGTCATAATGACCCATCCAGGCGACGTCAACTCCCGGCACCGACACGATGGCATCGAGGTTCTCAAACGCCCGCACTGTCTCCAACTGAACAATAACCGTCGTATCTTCATTTGCCCGCGCAAAGAAGCCGGGCCCACCGGCACGATACAGGTCATGGGCCACTCCAAGAGCAACACCACGCCTGCCTTGCGGGGCGTACTTGAGCTGAGCCACAATATCTTCGGTCTGCTGTTTCGTTTCAACGCGCGGCACCATGACCCCGCGCGCGCCCAGGTCCAGAATGCGCCCGAGGGGCGCAAAGGCTGGGTCGGGCACGCGGGCCATGGGCACGATGCCGCTGCCTCTGCAGGATGCGATCATCCCTTCCAGCAGGGTAACGTTGCACCGGCCATGCTCCATGTCATAAATGACAAAATCAAGGCCGCATGAGTCCAGCATCGGACCAATGCCCGGAGTAAAAAAATCCAGCAAGAGTTGGCCCAGTAAAACATCTCCGCGCTGCAGGCGCTGTCGAAAGCTGCTCATTTGCTCTCCTGCACGGTTGAGCGGGTTTTATACCTCTCAAGTTTCTCAATGAAGAGGGGATTCGCCAAGACCTGCGGATTGACGACATCCGCGGGAACCTCTCCGCGAAAGATTGACAACGCACCGCGGCAGTCGATTCTGCCCATGTCTCGGAACAGTTCTTCTGTCCATGCGATGGAATGCGAGGTGAGAATGACGTTCTCCATGGCAGCCAGGGGGGACTCCGTACTGAGCGGCTCCTTTTCGAAGACATCCAGTGCGGCGCCGGCAATCTGCCCACTTTGGAGTGCCTCGATCAGCGCAGCCTCGTCTACGACGGGTCCGCGTGCTGTATTGATGAGAACTGCATCGGACTTCATCAAAGCGAATTGCCCTTTTCCCAGCAATCCTCGGGTCTGCGGAGTGAGCGGGCAGTTGACCAGGACATAGTCTGAGGCCTGAAGCAGTTCATCAAAGGCCACCAGCTCAACCCCAAGCTCCGCCGCGCGCTGCGCTGACGCATAGGGATCAAAAGCCAGAAAGCGGCGCACATCCAGGGTGCGGAGCAGGCGGATGGTCTCACCGGCAATATTTCCCAGGCCAATGGAGCCCACCACACGATCCCGCGGCTCACGACCCAGCCGGTGAGTGCTCTCTGCCCATTTCCCCCTGCGGATCATCCTGTCTTTTTCGAGCAGGCGATGAGACAGAGCCAGAATCAGCAGCAGAATCGATTCCGCCACCGGGCGCATCACTCCACCGGGCGTGATATAGACGGCTATGCCATGCTCCGTGCACGCTCCGAGATCCACATTGTCGTATCCAACTCCACACCGCCCGATAGCGCACAGACGAGTGTTCCCTTCCAGCGATGCCGCGGTGACCTTCGGCTTGAGCGAGATTAGAACGTCGTACGACGCCAGTTGCGCGGCGGTGTACTCGGGCCGGTACTCGCGCACAAACTCGTGATGGATGTTCTGCTCGTCCGCAAGAATCGAGATGCCGATGTCAGGAAAGACCGGCCGGCCATCCTCGCCAAGAAAGTCTGCGGAAAATCCTACTCGAAACTTGCCCATTGCAGAGCTTGAACCGGATTGTCGAGCGGGGGTCATGCGACGTTCTCGAGTATAACCACCCAATCCTGAAAGATGGGGACCTCGGCAATCTTCCAGGTTCCGCTGGCATCGGGCGTGACCCTTCCAATCTCAGTCTCCTTTGCGTTGGTGGGGTTGAAGAAGACAGCCCGGTACGATGCCTGGGGAAGATGGTGAAATGTGGATCCCTTGAACGCAGCCGGAATGTACGCAAGGATGACCTCGCCGGGTATCCGTGCCGCGAATGGCTTCCAATAGTCCTCCTTGGACCATCTGGGATCGATGAGATCCGGCTCGGCCTGCAACTTCCACCAGGAATAGCGCGTGAGGAGCTTCTTGGAGAGTCCCAGTTGCCGCGACCCGGGCAGTTGCGCTGCAATATCCCACGCGGGCCCGCCCCATGAATGGCCATGCGGCGAAAGTCCATAGGGCTTTTCACGCGTGTTTACCTGCCAGATTCCATTCGCGCCGTAGGTGTGGCCGGCGGTTCCGCTCAGCAGGCTTGACCAGAACATGAATCTCTGCACTTCCTGCCGGCTTGCTTCCATGATGCCTTCGTAACAGACCTCTCCAATGAGCACGGGCATGGTGGGCGTGGCCGCAACCGACTGGTTGACGGTCTCGATGGTGTTCGGCACACTCGCGCGATCACTGTGGCCGGTCTGGAGCATGTCGAAGTCCAGTACCGACGGGTCATCGACGCAGAGGCGCGAGCTTTTTGATGGATGAATCGTGATGGGATGGCGGTGAGGGTCGGTTGCATGAACATAGCGCGCCAGCTCGGTTAATCCATGCTTCTGCGTCTCAGCATCCTGCTTCGGCGTTTTTGAAAGGTAATAGGGCATTGTGCCCTCGCCGGCCAGACACCACACGACAGGATAGGCGCCCCAGCGCGCAATCAGATAGCGCCAGTGCTGCTTTGCCTTCGCCAGCCCCATTCGCGGAATAAAGTAGCCCCAGAAGCCGACGATGCAGGCAGCCATGCCGTGATCCGCAAGATGCTGAATGCGCACATCGGCCATGTCGAAGTATCTCGGATTGATACGGGCAAAATCCTTCTCCCACGGGAACCCAGCTTCATTGGCTCCGCGCTCGTCAAAAGGCTCCATGTCGGGATAGAGACCCGCCACAATCTGCACCATGGTAAAGCCCTTTTGCAGGCGGTCGGCCGTGAGGGTCTCAAAACCATCCGGCCAGGTCAGCCGCTTGCAGAGTCCCATCCACCACGTATCGCCCAGCCAGAAAAAGGGCGTTCCATCAGCGTGCTGAAAGTGCCTTTTGTCCGCGCGAACCTGCAGCACGCCGTGTTCGTAGTGCTGATTATCCCCATTGTAGGGGCGCACATCCAGCGTCATGGTCTGGTTGTGCAGGTCAACATTGGATGCATCCGAGCAGACGGATCGAACCTTATACGCTCCCGGAGACTGCGGCGCATAGCGCACGCGCCAGATGGTACCGCCCGCCCAGAATGCCGGAACGCGCTCTTCAGCGCCCGCCGGTGTGGTCACGATCGCATCCACATCAACCTGGTTGAACGGATCGGCATATTGCTTGCCGCTCGCATACGACCACTCGGTGGCCATTCCGGTTGTGGCCACCCTGTCTTCCGCGTAGCCGCGGGCAGCGGAAGCGCCGGCCAGCGAGCTCATCGCCACTGACTTCACAAACGTGCGCCTGGAAATTGGTTCACCCATCTGAAAAATCTCCGATTTGATGTGGAGTTCTGCTAGGAGCAACCTATCAGACCATCCGATCATTGGTCATGAGAGAAGCTTCTGTCAATAGGCTCGTTCGACTTTCGGACCCTCAATCGCCCGCGGAAACGCCCGGCAGTTCTGGATTCGCTTGACAAGCTCCCGCGAGCAGAAGTAACGTCCTGTGTGATGCTCAGGAAATCAGATGGTCTGACATCTCCGGGCATGAATGCCTGAAATTCACTCAAGGATATGAAACTTCCGTGTTTGACATGCTGACAGAGAGCATAATCTCGGCGCGCGACGAAGGTCTGGGCGTCATAACGCCAACGGGCGTCGTGTTGCGTACCTTTGTATCGGAGGATTGTGGAGCTGTCGGTTTCAGCACCGGACTGGCCAGGTTCGCATCCGGCGCCTATCTACCCTATCACCTCCACGCCTTCAGCGAGGCCGTGACGGTCCTCGAAGGAACGGCGCGGATGTTTTTGGAAGGCAGGATGTACATCCTGAGGGAGCGCGACTGCATTCATGTGCCGGCCGGTATCGCGCACCAGGTGGAGAATGCCGAACAGCAGCGTCCGTTGGTTGTGCACTGGGCATCGGCGAGCGCGCGGCCGGTGCGGACACTGGTGAATCACGGTTTTCCTGTGGATGAGCGGGGCCTCTCGGTGCCTGCGAAAGTGGATCCCGAGTCCATCTCCCGTTTTGATCAGTGTGCAATCTATGAACTGTCAGAAGATGCATTTTTCTCCGACTTCTTCGCCAAGCGATCAGGCGCTGAAGGCATTTGCGGGGGCTATGGACGCTTTAGTCCAGGCGCATCACTCCCCTGCCATGTGCATGATTTCGATGAGTCCATCACGATTGTGAAGGGTTCGGCCGTATGCTTTGTACAGGGCAGGAGCTATGAGCTCAGCGGATACGACACCGCTTTCATACGAAAAGGTACGCCGCATCGCTTTATCAATCGAGCTGATTCCGACATGGCCATGATCTGGGTCTACGCAGGCAATGAGCCGGACAGAATACTGGTGGATGCGCGATTCTGTACCGGCCAGTTGAAGTGGCGCGGGGCCAAGCACTCGCAGGTTCACGCTCTCTGACCTGCGTTCAGGCCCAACCCCGGCTGCGTACTGAAGAGGAACCATGAAGCACTACGACAACTTCATCAATGGCAAGTTTGTGGTGTCCGCCAGTGGCGAGCGGATTGAGGTCAAGAATCCGGCCAGCGGCGAAGTGATTTGTACCGTCCCGGAAAGTTCAGACGCGGATGTCAACACCGCCATCGCCGCGGCTGAAGCGTCGCAACGGTCGTGGGAGAGACAGCCCGCAACCAGCCGTGCCCGGGTTCTGAAGTCGCTTGCCGCACGGATTCGCCAAAACGTGGAGCCGATTGCCCGCGTGATTACCGAGGAACAGGGCAAAACGCTCGGCCTTGCGCGGGTTGAGGTGGACTTTACCGCGGATTACATGGACTACATGGCCGAGTGGGGCCGGCGGATTGAAGGCGAAATCATTGAGAGCGACCGCGCCGAGGAGACTATTTTTCTTTTTCGCAGGCCGATCGGCGTGATAGGCGGAATCCTGCCATGGAACTTCCCATTCTTCCTGATTGCACGCAAGGCAGGCCCTGCGCTTATTACCGGCAACACCATCGTGATCAAGCCGAGTGAGGAAACCCCGCACAATGCCGTCAAGTTCTGTGAGCTGCTGGCAGAGTTGGACTTTCCTCCCGGCTTGATCAACGTTGTGCACGGGCGGGGGCCCACGGTGGGCCGGACGCTGGCATCGTCGGCGGGCATCGGCATGATCAGCTTTACCGGCAGCGTGGAAACCGGATCTGCCGTCATGACGTCGGCGGCTAAAAATATTACCAAGGTCAATCTTGAATTGGGCGGCAAGGCGCCGGCCATCGTAATGGCCGATGCCAATCTTGATCTATCGGTGAAGGCGATCAAGGCATCCCGCGTGATCAATAGCGGCCAGGTATGCAACTGCGCTGAGCGTGTCTACGTACAGCGGTCCATTGCCGGGGAATTCACCGATAAGCTGTGCGCGGCAATGAGCGCGACGCACTACGGCGATCCGCTGCATGACGAGACAGTCGAATATGGCCCATTGATTAACGAAGCGGGCTTCCGCAAGGTGGAGCGGTTGGTTGAGGGCGCACTGAAGCAGGGAGCGACTTTGCGTACAGGCGGCAAGCGGGGCGAGGGATCCGGCGGATTCTACTTTCAACCAACCGTGCTCACAGGATGCAGGCAGGAGATGGAGATTGTGCGCAAGGAAGTCTTCGGGCCGGTCATTCCGGTGGTCGAATTTGAGGATCTGGACGAGGGAATTGCGTATGCCAATGATTGCGAGTACGGCCTGACATCGTCAATCTACACCACAGACCTGAATGTTGCTCTGCGAGCCTGCCAGGAAATCCGTTTTGGCGAAACCTATATCAATCGCGAAAATTTCGAGGCCATGCAGGGCTTCCATGCGGGCTGGCGCAAGAGCGGCATTGGGGGCGCTGACGGAAAGCATGGACTGTACGAGTTCATGCAGACCCATATGGTTTACATGCAGCGCCACTGATCAAGACCCGGAGGGGTGCGCGGATTTGCCTCACCGTGCCCCGGCTGTTGCCGGGAATGTGACCCCCCTTGAAATCATGTGGCGGCGACTGCTTTAATCCCATGCAGCCGAAATTCAATCCAGATGAAGCTTGCGGGAAAAGTTGCGATTGTGACAGGCGCGGCCAGCGGAATCGGGCGGGCGAGCGCCATTGCCTTTGCGCGGGAAGGCGCCAAGGTTGTTGTTGTCGATCGTAACGCTGCGGATGGCCAGGCAACGGTCAACGACATTGTGGCGGAGCAGCGGCTCGCCTATTTTGCCCATGCCGATGTGTCAAAGGAGAGCGACATTCGGGGTATGGTGGATGCGGCAACCGCACGCTGGGGGACGATCGATATCCTTTTTAATAATGCCGGGGTGGTCCTTGCGAAGCCTGTTGAGCAGACGACGGAGGAGGAATGGGACCTGGTGATGGCCATCAACGTGAAGTCGGCATTTCTGGCCACCAGGCACGTAGCGCCCATCATGCGGCGCAATGGCGGCGGCGCAATCCTGAACACCGGCTCAATTGCCAGCTTTACCGGGCAGGTTGGCACCCCGGCCTATTCCGCGTCAAAAGGAGCCATCGCATTGCTCACGAAATCGCTCGCGCTCGATCTCGGGCGCGACAACATTCGCGTCAATTGCATCTGTCCGGGTATCACGGATACGCCCATGCTCCGCGAGCATCTCGGCCACGGCGACGAAGGAGAGGCGCGGATTCGAGCCCGGCTATCCCGTGTTCCGCTCGGTGCAATTCTGCAACCCGAAGATGTCGCGCGCGCGGCGCTCTACCTCGTGTCTGAGGACTCAGCGGGAATTACGGGGGTGCTGCATGTGGTGGATGGCGGCCTTCTGGCCGCCTCGGAGTTTGATCAGCCGATATGAAAAACAAGCCACTGTTCGCAGCGCGAATTGAGCGGATCGGCTCATCACGGCAAAACGACTCCTGACAGAAGTCTTCCCAGTGGGGTCATGGAACGTATTCAGACCGGCTGCAGAGACGATCAAGCCGCTTCCGCTTGACTCGAAAGGGAGGAGACACTTTGGGCGCGAATCCGCTGTTGGGAGTATTTCTGCACTGGCTGGGAGGGCTCGCGTCAGCAAGCTTCTATGTTCCATTTCGCCGGGTGCGCGGCTGGTCGTGGGAGACCTATTGGCTCGCCGGAGGAGTGGCCAGTTGGATTGTCGTTCCGTGGCTGATTGCCGGTCTGCTCACGCATGATCTCATTCCCGTACTGCGCGCAGCCCCGCCCTCAGCCCTCTTCTGGTCCTATTTTTTCGGCGTTCTATGGGGGCTGGGTGGATTGACCTTCGGCCTGACCATGCGCTACCTCGGCCTCTCCCTTGGCATGGCGGTGGCGCTCGGCTACACCGCCGTCTTTGGCACTCTCGTTCCGCCCATCTTTCACCGGCAGTTCATGCAACTGCTCGCTCATCGCTCGGGCATCATCATTCTTGTCGGCGTGGGAATCTGCGTACTCGGAATCGTCTTTGCCGGCGCGGCGGGGATCTCAAAAGAGAGAGAGCTCACCAGCGAACAGAAGCTGGCAAACATAGAGGAATACAACCTGAAGCTTGGCCTGGGAGTGGCCACGTTCTGCGGCATCATGAGTTCTTGCTTTGCGTTTGGCCTCGACGCCGGCAATCCAATCAAGGCGCTCACTCTGCAGCATGGGACGAGCATCATGTGGCAAGGATTGCCGGTGCTCGTCGTGGTGCTGATTGGCGGATTCACGACCAACTTTATATGGTGCCTCATCCTTAACGTTCGCCATCGGAGCTTTGGCGAATATCTGCGCATACCCGCCGCGCGCCAGCGGACAGCATCGAGCGAACATCCTCCAATCGAGAACATCACCGATGCCGCATCCACCGAGATGGCGCTGGAAATGACGCCGAGTCTCAGAGGTGAGCCGTCCTTGTACTGGAACTATTTCTTTTCAGCGTTGGCGGGCACAATCTGGTACATGCAGTTCTTCTTCTATACCATGGGCGAAACGCAGATGGGCCGCTACAAGTTCTCAAGCTGGACGCTTCACATGGCCAGCATCATCATCTTCAGCACCCTCTGGGGAATTGCCTTGAAGGAGTGGCGTGGCGTGAGCCTCCGCACCAAGATTCTGGTGTTTCTCACGCTTCTCACCCTTGTGGGCTCCACCATGATCGTCGGGTACGGAAACTTTCTCGGCATTCGCGCGGGCTCATAGCATTTGCGGGAGCACGGCAGGATAAACGCGCTCGGATGCTTCATGCTCAACGCGGAACCGCGCTCCGGCTAGCCGCTCTTGTTGGTTCTTGGCCAGTCAATTCGCCAGCGCTCTTTTCCCACAGGGGCCCAGAAAAGCTGCTTGTACCGCGTTCCCCGCGCGTGATGGTAGAGCACGGCGGCGCGTTCATAAAATCCCCTTGTGTGCCAGGTATCGCTGAACTTAAACTTGTGGTAGTCGAGGTGATGGCAGAACTCATGGCACAGCGTGCTCAGGAACGTCCCAAATGAAGTGACTTCCTTCCTGATCGCAGTCCTCATCCACAGC
>DASSHM010000043.1:0-6451 GCA_035692885.1 Occallatibacter sp. | reverse complement strand
CCGCGGCATCTTTCTTGAGAGGCTGGGATCGGTTTATCACGAGCAGAACAAGGTTGACCTGGCCATCGCCACCTATCAGAAGATGATTGACCTCGGCGGGGATCTGGCGGTACGCGGCTACCAGGGGCAGGTGGATACCTACCGTGACGCCCGGATGTACGACAAGGCGATTGAAGTGGCGCGCAAGGCGGTCGCTGCCAATCCCAAGAATCGCGACCTGAAGCTGATGCTTGCCGGCGAGCTCACCGACGATGGGCACTCTGACGAGGCAATCACCCTCGCCCGGGGCCTTCTCAGCAATACCGACAATGACCGCAACGTCTGGCTGACGCTGGCGCAGATGTATACCCGCCTTCACCGCTGGAAGGATGCGGAAGACGCCTTAAACAAGGCTGAGGCGGTCACAAAAAAGAAGGAGGACCGCGTCTACCTGCTCTTTCTGCGCGGAGCTCTGGCTGAGCGGCAAAAGCACTATGAACCGGCGGAAAAATACTTCCGCCAGGTACTCGAAATTGACCCCTCCAACGCCATGGCGCTCAATTATCTCGGCTACATGCTGGCTGACAAGGGGACGCGACTTCCCGAGGCGCTCAAGCTGATTCGCCAGGCCGTGCAGTTGGAGCCGATGAACGGGGCCTATCTTGATTCGCTCGGCTGGGCTTACTTCAAGCTCGGCCAGTATGAGCTGGCCGAGGAGAACCTGCGCCAAGCCGTGGAGCGGGACCAGACCGACCCCACAGTGCATGATCACCTCGGCGACCTCTACGAAAAGACGGGCCGCATACGCCTTGCAGCCGCACAATGGGAGCTCTCTCTGACTGAATTCTCCAAGTCGGCGCCCGTTGACGTGGAGCCGGCAGAGGTGAGCAAGGTTCAGAAGAAGCTGGAAAACGCGCGCGTGAAACTGGCCAAGGAAGACAGCCTCACCGCCCCCCCGAAGCCGGAATAATCCTCGCCATCTGAACGGCTCAGGCGGCGATCTGCGCGGCCGCAGAATCGCTGTGGCCGAATCACGCTTCAATGTCCGCCTGGACACGCGATCCCAGTCCTCCGCCCTGCTCATGGGGCGGAGTGGGCGGAGTTGATCTCCGCCACTCCGGTGGTATCTCCGGGCTTACTTCTCCATCTGCGCGGCTGCCGTGATGTAAGGGTCCACGTTCTCCTTATCCACCAGCGACGTGCCGGTATCGATAAATACCGGATACCGTGAGAACGGGTCAGCGCTGTAGTTGTGGTCGAGCTGCTTGGGCGGATTGTGGAAGATGTTGTCCAGGGCATTGAGCCCCACAAAGCCCATGGTGTAGGGCTTCTGCGCCACGGTTGAGTCAATGGTTCCAGCCTTGATCGCATCCAGAATTGCCTGGTCTGTGTCCCAGGTGATCACCACGCGATCCTTCACGTTCATGCGCCGGATTACCTCCGCAACCTGTCTGCCCGTCGAGGCCTCAAGGCACACAAACGCATCGATCTTCTTGGGGCCCGTCTGGGCCAGCAGCTTCTGCGACTCATCGAATGCCACCCGCGGATCCCCTTTTATATCCACCACCTCAGCGATGTGGATGCCGGGCCGCGTCTCCAGCACGTCCTTGAATCCCTTCAGCCGTTCTTCCAGGTTTGGCTGCCCGGCGATGGTAAAGAAGACCACATTGCCTTTACCGCCCAGCTTTTCCGCCAGCCGCCGCCCGCCCAGCCGGCCGGCATCCAGGTTATTGGTTCCGATAAAAAACAGCCGATGGCTGCCTGCCGCATCCGAGTCGATGGTGATCACGGGAACTCCCGCCTGGATCGCAGCGTCAATCTCCGGCTGCAGAACAGCCACGTCCTGCGCCGTCACCAGAATGCCTGAGGGCTTGCTCGCCACGGCGCTCTTAAACTCGGACAGTTCGTCCTGAATGTCGTAGTTCTGCGGCCCCACCACCTTGGCTGTAACCCCAAGTTGCGCTGCCGCATGATTAAAACCAGCCGCTGCCGTCTTCCAGTAGGGCAGTCCGGTGTTGTTCGAGACCAGATAGTAGACCTCTTTGACTGAATGCCGCTTGCATCCTGAGACAAAGAAAACTCCGGCAGCCAATGCTGCCAGAGCAACCCATTTTGCCGTTTTCATGCCTTCCTCCCCGGTCCTGATGCCTTTTTTTGAAGTCTGTACCGCCGCGAAATCAAGTGACTTGCGCGCTTTGTGAAAAATCCGGCTGGATGGTACTCCCGATGAACTGCCCTTGTCCAATGCCTGCGCACAAAGGACTCTTATACCACTTTTGCCGGTTCCGCTGGTCAGTCAGGGCGTGCGGGATGCCGCTCGTTCATCGCATTGCCGGCTGGCGGCGGTATAACCTGAACGTGGCCCCACCCGTACGATGAGTCCTGCCTCCAAGCCGGTTGAGATGCTCCCTGCTGGCATCGCCGTTGACTCCTCCGGCGACCTTGCCCGCCGTGACCACGATGAGCCTCCCCACCCCTACCGGACCCCGTTTGACCGCGATGCCGCCCGTGTCCTGCATGCCCGGGCCTTTCGCCGTCTCGCGGGCAAGACCCAGGTCTTTACCCGGCTTCCGGGCGACGCAATCAGCGACCACTTTCGCAGCCGCCTGACTCATACATTGGAGGTCACGCAGATCTCCCGCACCCTGGCGCACACCCTGGGGCTGAACAGCGAACTGGTCGAGGCGCTCGCCCTCACTCACGACATCGGCCACCCGCCTTTCGGCCATGCCGGCGAGAAAGCGCTCGATCATGCCCTGAAAGCCCATGGTCTGCGCTTTGACCACAACCTCCATGCCCTACGCATCGTCACCTGGTTCGAGGAGCGCTATGCGGGCTTTCGCGGCTTGAATCTGACGCTCGGGGTGCGCGAGGGCATCATCAAGCACTCCCGCGACTACGCGGCCGCCGCCTATCCCGAACTGGCCGGCTACTTCCTCGATCTCCGCCCGCCGCTTGAGGCTCAAATCATCGACCTGGCTGACGAAATTGCATATCTCACCGCCGACCTCGACGACGGACTCGAGTCGGGCATCCTCTCACTCGGGCAGGTGCGGGAGTGTGTCCCGCTCTTCCGCGGCTTTCACGACGAGGTAGCCAGCCTCTACCCGGCCGCGCCGCCCACACTCAGCGCCAACGAGACGCTCAAGCGCATGCTGAATGCGTTGGTGACCGATCTGATGCAGGAGATTCACCGCGGAGTCGCATCACTCGGCATCGCCACGCTCAACGATGTCCGCCACGCCCCCGCCCGGCTGGCTGGCCTCAGCCCCCGGATGGACGAAGCGCGCGCAGAGTCCAAGCAATTCCTCTTTGAGAACCTCTATAGCTCGCAGGACATGGAGGATGCGCACCGGAAGGCCCATGAGATTGTGCTCGGCCTGTTCAATCTTCTGCTTGAAAAGCCTGCCATGCTGCCCGCTGATCATCAGGGGCACATCGCCTCCCAGGGACTCGCGCGCACGGTTGCCGACTATATTGCGGGGATGACGGACAGTTATATTTCAAACGAGTGGCAGCGCTGCCAGCATCGTTAGAGGGCCCGGCCAATCGCACCTTCCAGACCTATTGGACGCTCCCCTTCGGGCGCAGCCTCCGAAGGTCCATGGCACACTCCAGCGCATTCAGAGCGTGCATGCGCAGGTTGTCTGATGCTGCCCAAATCCAGAACTGGGTGGTCTCGGCGGGATTCCTCTGCCCCGGCTCGGTGCGCAACCTGACCATTACGTCATTTTGTCCGGTCGCCGCCACATTCGAGGGCGAATCAGTGTCTTCCAGCACCAGGTCCAAGCGGTCGCCGCTCAGGGCCTCTTCAAGCGCGGAGACCTCCACGGGGCGCTCCAGCACCACAGACATCGAAAACGTGTGCCCGTGAAACACCGGCGCATGAACCGCCTGGATGGAAACCCCCTGAAGCCGGCGGCCAGCGAGCGCGGCGTAGTGGCGGCGTATTCTCGCCTCCGTGCCACTCACGCTTACCTTTGCGCCTTCGCCCAGGCCGGAGAGCAGATTATAGGCAGCTTGCGTACTGTAGACAGCCCGGGGAATTCCCTGAAAGCTGAGCAGGTTAATCGTCTGCTGGTGCAACTCATCCATGGCAGCCCGCCCAAATTCACTGGCGGGCAGCAGCAGAGTCGCCGCGGCTTGCGCCACCGGCGCAACCGACTGCAATCTTTCCATCACCAGCGCCAGCGCCACCGCGGCTGGATGCGCTGGAACCACGGCGGGTGTAAAAAGATCCGCGCTCAGCTCGTCAGCGTTGAGCCAGGGAGCACGCACCAGAACACCCGTCTCCTGATCCAGCGCGCCTGATAGATCCAGCACGGTGGAACCTGCCCGCAGCGCTTTGCGCCAGTGCTCCCGGGTCAGCTCCTCAGATCCGCAGAAGAAGGTGAAGTCCACGCGCTCGAATGCATCCGGTTCGATGGCGTGCACAAAGGTGACCTCTTCGCCGATCTGGTCCAGCCGCCCCAGTCCCTCGTCCTCGTCCAGCAATCCGACATCGGCCGCCGCCAGTGGCGACTCTGAAATCACATCCTTCAATTCCTTGCCCAGCAGGCTTGATGCTCCGGCGATCGCAATCTTGTACACAAATCTTCCTTTTGTTGAGGAATGAACTTCAGGAACGGGTGGCTGGGTCAGGCTCCGGCGCCGGTGGCTTCGGCAAGGGCGCAGCGGCGGGCTCAGGATGCCTCAGACGACGCCGCCAGGAGTAGACGGCACGCGCCCATATGCCTGAAAACATATAGACAAGCGCAGTCACAAACAAGGCCACATCCGAGAAGCGGATCATGACATACAGCACCAGGGCCAGCACAAGAAGCAGTTGGAACGGATGGCTGCGCGAGAGATTAATCTCCTTGCCCGACCAGAAGCGCCACTTGCTTACCATCAGGAATCCGCTGAGGCCGACCAGGATAAGCCAGGGAATCGCCACCCACCACGCCTCCACGGGATAACCATTGAAGAAATGCACGCACGCGGCCAGCAATCCCGCGGCCGCTGGAATGGGCATCCCTACAAAATACTTGCGGCCCGGTAGGCCGGGATTATGCGGCTGCGCGTCGTGGCTGATATTGAACCGGGCCAACCGTGAGGCGCCGCCAATGAGATAGAGAAAACAGAAGAAGGCGCCCGCTTTCAGCAGGTGGCCGCGCAGAGCCACGTTCATCGTGTCCGGCAGAAAATGAAATCCCCACACAAAAGCCAGCAGGCTTGGCGCCATGCCAAACGTGATGACATCCGCCAGTGAATCCAGCTCCCGGCCGAAATCGCTGCACGTGTTGGTCATGCGCGCAATGCGGCCGTCGAGCGCGTCAAATGGAATGGCGAACAGGATGGCGATTGCCGCCCAATTCAGATGCATGGGCGCGTTGTTGCTGATGGCCTCAATCGTCTGCGTAATCGAATAGTAGCCCGCGCCGATGTTGCAGGCCGTAAAGAGCGAGGGCAGCAGGTACATTCCACGGCGTATCCGGGCGTGCGCCCGGCCCCTGCGGCGGATTGGAGCGTGTGAACTCACGAGCGGCCTCCGCCGGGCATCACCGCGAGCACGCTGGCGCCACCCTTCACGCGCTGGCCTACCTTCACCTTCAGTTCCGCCTCCTCCGGGACCACCACGTCCACCCGCGAGCCAAATTTAATCAGCCCCACCCGCTGGCCCCGCTCTACCCGGTCGCCTTCCATGTGGTTGAAGACAATCCGGCGGGCCAGCAAGCCTGCGATCTGCTTGAAAGTCACCTCCACGCCGTCTCCACGCACGGTGACGATATTCTGCTCATTGCGGTCGGCCGAGACCGGGTTCATGGCATTCAGATATTGTCCCCGCTGGTAGCTCACGGCGCTCAAAACGCCGCTGATGGGAGCGCGATTCACATGCACGTCAAACACGCTCAAAAATATACTGATGCGCTGGCGGGGACCGGCGGGCGTGGACACCGGCACGGCTTCAGTCACCACGCCGTCACCCGGCGAAACAATCAGGCCTTGTCCGGTTGGGATGGTGCGATGAGGATCGCGGAAAAACCACAAAAAGAATGCCGCCAGCAGGATGGGAGCCAGTCCCCATGCCCAGCCGCCCGTAATCCAGGCCAGAAAGACGGCCACAGCCACCAGGCTGATCCCGTATATGTAACCGTCGCGAACCATGGTTCCCAACGATTATACGGTCAACTGCCCACCGCACAGCCGGTGCGGCACACAGGCCAAGTTACTTGAGCGGCTCCCGGACCATCACCGCCCGCCGTCTGATTTTCGTCGATCCAAAAGCTGTCGCTAGGCAACCACCGTTGGCCTGCTCTCAAGGGCATGAATCAGGTCTTTGGCGTGCAATTTCAACTTCTTGAGGCGTACTTCTTCGAGTTGTTCTTCCACGGAGAGATAGGGCTTCCGAACCAGTTCATCCAACCGCTGAGCGTAGCGACGATGCTCGGCTTGCAAACGATCAATTTCCGCGCTCAGCGTGGAGTCCTTT
>DASSHM010000042.1:0-21450 GCA_035692885.1 Occallatibacter sp. | reverse complement strand
AAGGTGCTGAACGCGCCGGAGTGGGGCTTCGGCTGGCCTGTGCTACGGTTTAACTTCCGTGGAACAGGACTAAGCGAGGGCAGCCACGATGGCAGCGCCGAGACCGAAGACGTCACGGCCGCGCTCAAATGGCTCGATGCCCAGTTCGGGCGTCCCATCGTTGCGGTGGGATTCAGCTTTGGAGCGGCGATGACGCTCCTTGCCTGCTGCGGCTCCATGGGCCACTCGGCATCACCCGCCATTCGCGCCCTGGCCTTGCTTGGGCTGCCAACCCGTGCCGAGGGACGCCAATATCAATATCCTCTGGTCGCGTCCTGTTCCCTGCCCAAGCTGTTCCTGAGCGGTGACGCGGATCAATACGCATCCGAGGCCGACCTCAGGGAAGTGCTTTCTCAATCTGCTCAACCCCGGAAGCTTATGCTTGTTCGCGGCGCCGATCACTTTTTTACCGGTCAATTGGAGGAGATGCAGTCCGCGCTCTCCCGTTGGCTTAAGGAAGAACTGCCATGACCCCAGTGAGCGATACCGCGCTGGATTCACTGCACGTCGCGGCAGCCGGCATTTTCACCGGTGCGATTAAGGCGTGCAATATCGAGACGGCGTTCGACCGGCGCATACGATTTGAAGGCAACATGCTGGTGCGCCTGATGCCCGACGGCATGGGACCTGAAGCCATCAACCTCGCCGAGTACAAGCGCATTTTTGTCATTGCTCTCGGCAAGGCGGCCGGCCCCATGCTCGGAGTCCTGCTTGACCGCATGAAGCGGCGCAAGGGCCTGCGCGGCATCTGCAGCACCAAGTTTCTGTCCCGCCAGCGCAACTGGCGCTTCCGCTACTTTGAAAGCGGGCACCCGCTGCCGAACGAGGAGTCGTTTGCGGCGGCACGCGCGGCGCTGGCCCTGCTGCGCAAGGCCAGACCAGATACACTGGTGTTTTTCCTCATCTCCGGAGGCGGCTCCGCCATGTTTGACCTGCCCCTCGATGAGCACATCAGCCTGGAGGACACGGCGGCATTTCATCAGGCGCTGCTGGCGTCCGGCGCGCCCATCAGCGAGATTAACACTCTGCGCAAGCATTTTTCCGCGGTGAAAGGCGGCAGGCTGGCCATGGCGGCTCCCGGCGCGGCCAAAGTGTCGATCCTGGTGCCGGACGTGCCGCTGCGCACGCTTGATGCGCTCTCTTCCGGACCAACCTCTCCCGACCACTCGACCGTGGAGGATGCGCGGGCCATCCTGAAGAAATATGACCTGGGTTCAAAACTGCCTCCTTCGGTGACGGCATTTTTTGAGCGCGCGGACCTGCCTGAGTCGCCGGGCGAGAAGAGGCCCGGAGTCTTTCTCCCCAAGCTGCCCTGGACCGAGGCGGCAAGGCAACGCCAGGCGGCCGCCAGGGCCGCATCTCCCGGGAACGAGGCTTTCCGCGGCTCAATTTACGAACTCCTGTTATCCAGCCACGATCTGGTTGAGAATGCGCGTGCTCTGGCGCAGAAGGCCGGATATTTCGTGGCGGTGGACAACTCCTGCGACGACTGGGATTATGCTGACGCGGCCCACTATCTATTGACGCGGTTCCACGAACAGCGGCACGGCCACAAGAGATTCTGCCTGGTCTCAGTGGGCGAGGTTACCGTGACCCTGGACCGTACACCGGGCGCGGGCGGCCGCAACCAGCAGTTTGCCCTGTGCGCGGCTCTTGAACTCGCCAACCACCCCGGAGAGCTGCTGACCGTGCTCAGCGCCGGTTCCGACGGCATTGACGGCAATACCCGGTCGGCTGGCGCCATCGCCGACCCGACAACCGTGGCACGCGCTCGGTCGTTCGGCTTTAATCCGGAAGACTCGCTGCTGTCGTTCAATGCATGTCCGCTGTTCACCGCCCTGGGCGACTCCATCGTCACCGGCCCAACCGGCCAGAACCTGCGCGATCTGCGGCTGCTCATCTCAGAAGCTCCGTAGCGCGCTTAAGCCTGCCGGGGCGCGGCAATCGTCTGGTGCTGCCGGCGCTCCGGTGATATAAGCTGGAATTTACCCAGTCTTCAATTTAGGATCCGCAAGTGGCTCGCAGAGCAACCCGCACAAACGCCGACAAAACACCTGACATCCGCGCAGTGGCTGCATTGGCACGGGTGTCAATCGCCACCGTCTCACGCACCATCAACGGATCGCCCGTAGTCAGCGACCGGCTGTCGAAGCGCGTATGGCAGGCCATCCAGCAGCTGAACTACTACCCCAATACGCAGGCCCGCGGACTAGTGTCCGGCCGCAGCCGCATTCTCGGCATCATCGTTGAAAACATCACCAATCCGTTCTTCCCGGAGCTGATCCAGAGCTTTGAAGAGATCGCGGTGGCGCACGGCTACGAGATTCTGGTCAGCTCGTCAAACAGCGATCCGGCCGTGTTGACCACCTGCGTGCGGCGCATGATTGAGCGCAAGGTGGAAGGCGTGGCCATGCTGACCTTCGGCGAGGAGGAAACCGTACTGGAGCAGCTCGCCTTCCATGACATTCCGATTGTGCTGGCTGAGTTCCACCTCGAAGACCCCAAGGCCAGCACCATCGTGCTGGATTACACTACGGGCATCAAGGCCGCGGTCAACCACCTGGCCGGACTGGGTCACACCAGGATTGCGTTTCTGGCCGGCCCCCACAGCCTGCACTCTGCGCTCACGCGTGAAAACGACTTCAGCGCCGCCATGGAAGCTGCCAGGCTGCCCGTCAACAAGAAGTGGATTATTGAGTGCAACCACACGCTCAAGGGCGGGGTGGCCGGCTTCGAGAGGCTGCAGTCGCTTGCCACGCGCCCCACGGCGATTCTCTGCTCGAACGACATGACCGCAATTGGAGTGCTGCGCGCTGCATACATGCAGGGCCTGAATGTGCCCAAGAATCTCTCCGTCATCGGCCTCGACGACATCGATTTCGCCGAGTTCACGCTGCCTCCATTAACCACCATCCGTCTTTCCCGCGCCGACCTGGCACGCGCCGCGTTTGAGGCCCTTCGCCAGCAGGCGGAGGAGGGTGGAAGCGCGCGCATTCAGCGGGAGTTCCTGGTATCGACAAACCTGGTCATACGCGAGTCAACAGCCGCTCCGCCACCCGGCGCATAGTATCCGGGCTCAATTCCTAATTGTCTTTGCGATAGAGCAGGTCGCGGATGGCCCGTCGCCTGGCTGCGTTCTGCTCGTGATCAGCCCGGCGGCCGTCGGCGTCCCGATGGTCTTTTGCCGCCGCATTCGGCTCCTCATCGGCCGAGCACTCCGGACAGCGATTGGCAAATCCCGGCTTATCGGGCCGCAGCTCAAACTGCTGCGAACAGATGACGCATGTTTTGATGGGGAAGCCCATACAGGTACATGCTAACGCAGGCCGCGCCGGCCTGGCTCAGGCGGCGGGGCATCAACAGCATCGGCGCATGGATCAACGGATGAATCGTCTGGCCGGGCCTCTACTGCGCTAGCGGCACCCGCCGGCGATGGAGGGAATCACCAGCACCTCGTCTCCATCCTGAAACTTGTACTGTTCATTGCCAAGAAAGCGGATATCCTCTTCGTTGACGTAGAAGTTGATAAAGCGCCGAATCTGGCCGTCTTCCCCGCGCAGGTGCTTGCCCAGCGCCGGGAAGCGTCCTTCCATGTCGGCCACCAGCTCCGGCAGATTCGCCGCCGCACTGGCTATCTCCCGCACATTGTTTGTATGTTTTTGAAAGGCATTGGGCAACAACACTCTAACTGACATGGGTTTCTCCTCTCAGGCTCCACTCCCGACCTGCTCCGCTGCGTTCTTCCAGAAAAGCTTCAAAATCGGTCAGGCGCGGGCGGATGGCATCGCTCTCATCGTAGGCGCCGGCTAGAACATCGGTGGTCTTCAAACCGTTGCCTGTGATGCAGGCAACAGTCAACTCCTCAGGATGGATGCGACCATGCGCGTACAGCCGAGCCGTCACCGCCGTGGTTACGCCGCCTGCGGTTTCAGTAAAAATGCCTTCTGTTTCGGCCAGTTCCTGAATCGCCGAAACGATCTCGACATCAGACACATCCTCGGCCCAGCCGCCCGTATTGCGGATGACACACGCCGCGTAGATGCCGTCGGCGGGGTTGCCAATGGCAAGCGAGCGAGCGATGGTGCTGGGGCGCTGCGGCTCAATCTGCTCCGCTCCGTCCTTGACGGCTCTGGCGATGGGCGAGCATCCGGTTGCCTGGGCCCCGAAGAAGCGCACCGGCTTGTTCTCCACCACGCCCAGCGCAATCAACTCATCAAAGGCCTTGCGGATCTTCGTAATCAGCGACCCTCCGGCCATCGGCACCACAACGTTGTCCGGCAGCCGCCAGCCCAGTTGCTCGGCGATTTCAAAGCCCACCGTCTTGGAGCCCTCGGCATAATAGGGACGCAGATTGACATTGACGAAACCCCAGTTGTAGCGGTCGGCAATCTGCGCGCACAGCCGGTTTACATGGTCGTAATTGCCCGCCACCCGCACCAGCATTGCTCCGTACACCTGGGTGTTGAGAATCTTGGCCTGCTCCAGATCGGACGGGACGAGGATGTAGGTCTTCAGTCCCAGCCTTGCGGCCTGTGCCGCCACGGCGTTGGCCAGATTTCCCGTGGAGGAGCAGCCGACTGTGTCAAACCCAAAAGCCTGCGCATTGGCCAGCGCCACGGCAACCACGCGATCCTTGAAGCTGAGCGTGGGCATGCAGACCGCATCGTTCTTCAGGAAGAGGTTGCGGGCGCCGATGCGCGCGGCAAGCCGCGGTGCCTCAATCAGCGGCGTGAATCCGGCAGGAGTTTGCGGAACGTAGTCCCCGGCCACGGGCAGCAACGCGCGGTAGCGCCACATGTTCGCCGGTCCCTGACGAATCGTGTCGCGGGTAAAGCCGGTACGGGCCAGCTCAAGATCAAAGATCACCTCGAGCGGAGAAAAACACTCATCGCAGATGGAGAGCGGCTGCACCCCATAGGTCTTGCCGCACTCCCTGCATCGCAACTCATAGGCAGTCGTCACGTTTCCCTCGCAGATGCACGAGTGACACGGGCGGCGCGGGCGCGTGACGGCTCCGGACTGGAGCGAACGTGAAATGACTCGAAGAACTCTTGAGCCGCCGCTGCGATGAATGCTTGAGCGACCCCGAATCTCATGTTCCCCGTTACCGGGCGAGAGTTGACACCATACTCCTGGTTTGCCCAGGCAGGTTGTCGTGGCGTCACAGGGCCCGTCCCTCAGCCACTCTGCATGAAATTCAGGCCTGCCCTTTGGGGGCAAACTTGAACAACTCGTTTCTATCACATTGGAAAATCAGCCATCAAGCATGGTTGCAGCGAACGGCAGAGAATGCCCCGCCAACGGCAAGAAACAGGACCCGGCCCCATGGTAACCAGCCGATGGAGAATCAGCAATCCGCGGGCGGAAGCTAGTTGGTGTAGAGCCGCACATAGTCAACCTGCATCTCAGTAGGAAAAACCGTGCCGCCATCAGGCGGACCCGGCCAATCCCCGCCGACGGCGAGGTTCAGCAAAATAAACTCAGGTCCGCTGTCGAAGGGCCATGTTCCGGCTTGCGTGGCAGCGGTGAACGTTGCGTACACGTTGGAGGGGTCATCGACGTAATATTCAATCCTCCCCGGGCTCCAGATTAAGCCGTAGGTGTGCCAGTCTGCGGCAGAGAAGCCCACGGGGTGATATTGCGTGCCCCCATCCAGCCCGGTTCCATGAATGGAACCCTGTACCCAGTCGAAACCCTCGTTCTTGGGATTGCTGCCGTCGATGTGCTCCATCACGTCCAGCTCGCCGCTGGCCGGCCAGCCTGCTTTGGCGATGCTGTTGCCCAGCAGCCAGAAGGCGGGCCACATTCCCGCCCCTTCCGGCAGCTTCAATCTGGCTTCGAGGCGTCCATATTGAAAGCTGAACAGGCCCTGCGTTTTGAGCCGCGCAGACGTATAGACGCCTGCCGAGGGCTGGCGGGCAACAATGTGGAGAAGATTGTCGGCGCCGACGTAGGCGTTGGAGGAAGAAGTGGAACACGGAGCATTATCCGCTCCCCAGGCGCAGTAGTTCTCCAGCTCGTGGTTGCCAAATCCGCTGTTGCCGGTGTCATAAGTCCAGACCTGTGGATCCGGTTGTCCCGCCGCAGTGGAAGATTGGGTAAATTCGTCCGACCAGACCAGCGTGCCTGCCGGAATGGCTGTTGTGAAGCTCTGCGTGGTGACAGGACTCGCATTGCCGGAGGCAACCGCGATGGCCTTGACGGCAAGAGCCGACGACACAAGAAACGGCGCGAAATATGTCTGCGAGGCCGCCGTGGGCGTGCTGCCATCGACGGTAAAGTGAATCTCCGTCCCGTCTGCGGCAGAGAGATGTACGATTACCGCACCGTTCTGCGCGCTGGTGGCGGTGAGCACGGGCGCGGCCACCTGGGTTCCCGTCCTGGGCGATCCAGCGGAGTTCACCTCTGCTCCGCAGGAGCACATCAGAGCACCAACCAGGGGAATCAGGGCTGCCAGAGTTATCTTCTGCTTCATGCGAGGTCCTTTATTCCACGAGCTTTGGCTCGTACCGCGTTGCCTGCGTCATCATCGAATCGTCGCTGCAACCCGCGTCAAATCCACGTCCGGCCGCTCATTGTTCGCTGAAAAGCAGCCCGGCAAATGCATAGTCCAACCCGGCCGCTCCTGCGAACCTGGCCGGCTCATTCTGCCGAACTGATGCTACTGTCTCACATCCGGCAGTAATTATCCGCAAATCGCGATCCGGCATTTTCCGGGTCCGCGTAGCCTTGCCGTCGGAGTGCGGGGTCACCAGTTCCTTCTGATCGGAGGGACTTCAGGGCATCTTCGCCGGGACACAGCAACCCCGGGAATTCGTCAGACCACAAAGTACTTGGCCTGCGGGTGGTGAACGACGATGGCGTTGGTGCTCTGCTCCGGCTCAAGGTGGAATCCCTCAGTCAGGCGAACGCCGATATTTTCCTCCGGCTTGAGCAGGCGGAAAATCCTGGCCTGATCCTCAAGATTGGGGCAGGCGGGGTAGCCGAAGGAGTAGCGCGAGCCGCGATACTTTTGATGAAACAGGTCGGTCAGCAGCTTCGAGTCGTCACCGGCGATGCCGAGAAATTCGCGCGCCTGCTTGTGCGCCAGCTCCGCGAGCGCTTCGGCACTCTCCACCGAGAGGCCGTGCAGGTAGAGGTAGCGGGTAAATTCACCCGCGTCAAACAGCCGTTTCGTCTGCACGCTGGCGATGCTGCCGATGGTGACGATGGAGAACCCGATCACATCGAGCCGTCCCGCGCTGAGCGGCTCAAAAAAGTCGGCAATTGAAAGGCGGCGCCCCTGAGCCTGGCGGGGAAATGTGATGCGCTCAAGTTCGCGCTCATGATTCTCCGGATCAAAGATAATCAGGTCATCGCCGCGGCTGCCGCAGGGAAAGAAGCCTATGATTGACTTGGGTAAAAACCAGCCCTGATTCTTCACCTCTTCTTCAAGGTCATGCAGGATGGGGCGATACTTCTCCTCGACAAGGCGCAGATAGTCAGCCTGCGCCGCGGTCTTGAGCTGCCACTGATTCTTGAACAGCGCGGTCTCATTGACGTAAGTGAATAATTCGTCGAGTTTGTACTCCTTGAATACGCGCGGCCCCCAGTAGGCGGGTGCGGGAACCTGATCGACACGTTCAACGACGGGCGAACGGCCATCCTGCGTAAGCTCCACCAGGATGAGGTCCGGGGTGACCACGGGCGCCTTCGGCATCACCTTGACGGTTTTACCTTCCTCCGTCCTCTTTTCGCGCACGGCGGCATCGCCGGAGGTGAGATCAGTCATGACGTGCAGGCCGGCGAACGCATCCTCGGCGTAGAAGACGGGCCCTGAGTACTCTTCGCGCAGGTCGTGCTCAACGTACTTGCGGGTGAGGGCTGCGCCGCCGCAGACCACGGGCAGGTTGTAGCTCTGGCGCTCCAGATCCTGCAAGACGTACTTCATTTCGAGCGTGGATTTGACCAGCAGTCCGCTGAGCCCAATGGCATCTGCGCCCACTTCGCGCGCGGCCGAGATGATGGAGTCGGAAGGCTGCTTGATGCCGAGATTCACCACGCGATAGCCGTTGTTGGAGAGGATGATATCCACCAGGTTCTTGCCAATGTCGTGCACATCGCCCTTGACCGTGGCCAGCACCATCACGCCCTTGCCGCCGCCTTCGGACTTTTCCATCTTCGGCTCAAGATAGGCCACGGCCGCCTTCATCACTCCGGCTGAATCGAGCACGGAGGGCAACTGCATTTTGCGCGCGCCAAACAGGTCGCCGACGGTTTTCATGCCGTCGAGCAGAACGGTATTAATCAGATCGAGCGGAGAATAGTCGGCGAGAGCCGACTCCAGCGCCTGCTCAAGGGATTGCTTGTGCTCGCCTAGGCCGATGGTGCGCTCGCCACGAATGATGAGTTGCTTGAGCTTATCCTCTTTTGACAGGTTCTCAAGCTCGGTCTGGTCCTCCTCGACGGCGTCTTTGGCCCGCCCTGTAAAGTGCGCCATGTAGGTCTGCAGCGGGTCGCCCGCGCCGCGGTCCTGGAAGATGAGTTTGCGCGCGAGATCGACCTCGGCCTCGGGAATTTTATACAGCGGGTAGATCTTCGAGTAGTTCACAATGGCCGCGTCAAGCCCGCGATCCACGGCTTCCTTGAGGAACACGCTGTTGAGCACGCGGCGCGCGTAGGCGCTTAAGCCAAAGGAGATGTTGGAGACGCCCAGCAGCGTCTTGCAGCGCGGCAGCTCCTGCTTGATGCGGCGCACACCTTCGAGCGTCTCAATGGCCGCGCTGCGGTATTCCTCCTGGCCGGTGGAGATGGGGAGCGTGAGGGCGTCAAAGATAATGTCCTCGGGACGCAGGCCATACTTGTTCACCGCCAGGTCGTGAATGCGATGCGCGATGGCAACTTTTCGGTCAGCGGTCAGCGCCATGCCCTCTTCATCGATGGTGAGCGCAATGACCGCGGCTCCGTAGCGGCGCGCCATGGGCAGCACAAGCCGGGTGCGCTTTTCGCCGTCTTCGAGGTTGATGGAATTGATAATCGGCTTGCCCGGGATGCGCTTGAGCGCTTCTTCAACCACATTCGCCTCGGTGGAATCCACCAGGATGGGCGCGGGCACGCGGGTGGCAATCTTCTCGAGCACCGCATTCATATAGGCAACCTCGTCCTCGCCGACGATGGCGCAGCAAAGGTCGAGCATCTGCGATCCCTCCGCCACCAGCCGCTTGGCCATGGCGAGAATGCCCTCATAGTCCCCGGAGCGCACCATATTGCGGAAGTGCTCAAGGCGGGTGGTGGTGTTCATCTCCTCGGCGATAATGACCGGCTGGCCGTCCACCTCAAGCGGAACCACACTGAAAGCGCTGGCAGCGACGGACTGGGGCTGAGCAGAGCGCGGAGCGGCGGTGACGCCCTTCAGCGACTCCACCACTGCGCACAGATGATCCGGCGTTGTGCCGCAGCAGCCGCCCACGACCTGCACGCCGTATTCAGCGACGAAGCGGCGATGATACGCGGCGAGTTCAGCGGGCGTGAGCTTGTAGACCGCGTGCCCGCCCTCGTTGTGAGGCAGCCCCGCGTTGGGCAGCACGCTAATGGGAAGCGTCGAGTTCTGGCAGAGAAAGCGGACCGCGTCGTTCATCTCGGCAGGTCCGGTGGCGCAGTTCAGGCCAATCACGTCGGGCTGAAAGGTTTCAAGCACAGCCAGGGCCGCGCCAATCTCCGATCCAAGCAGCATGGTGCCGGTTGCCTCAAGCGTCACCTGCACCTGCAGGGCCACGTCGCGGCCGGCGGCGGGAATCTTTCCTTCCCGCGCGTCACGCATCGCCTCCTGGCAGGCGGCGATGGCAATCTTGGCCTGCAACAGATCCTGACAGGTTTCAATGAGCAGAACATCCACGCCACCCTCGATGAGCGCTTCGGCCTGCTCGCGATATGCCGCGTACATGGCGTCATAGCCAATGTGGCCAAGCGAGGGTAGTTTGGTGGTGGGGCCCATTGACCCGGCAACAAAGCGTGGCTTTTCAGGCGTCGAGTAACCGTCGGCAACCGAACGCGCCAGCCGGGCAGCGGCGAGGTTCAACTCCCGGGTTCGGTCCCCGAGGTCATACTCGGCCAGCACAATGCTGCTGGATCCGAAACTGTTCGTCTCGATGACATCGCATCCAACGTCAAGAAACGACGCATGGACGGCGTGGATGACATCTGGGCGCGACAGCACCAGCAACTCGTTGCAGCCTTCCTTGCCCCAGAAATCCTCGGCAGAAAGATTGTGCTTTTGAATGCTTGTGCCCATTGCGCCGTCGTAAACGAGGACGCGCCGCTTCAACTCAGAGAGAAAGTCTGACAAGGTTATCTCGACCTCACGAACAGTCCTGCTGGGGACGGAGAAAAACACCCAACCTCATAGAATAGCCGGACTTAAAGGATTTGGACGAGCGCGGGGGACCGGATGGCGAAACGAGCCGCGCGACCGGCAGTGTTGGCGACCTCAACGGCGGCTGAACTACCTGGTTGTCGTCAGAGCCGCCACCGGGACCAGCATGTCTTCCTTGCGCATCACCAGGTTGGTGGCGTTCAAAGTGGCCAGCTCAAATCCGTGACCGTGGGTGATGGCATCGGTGGGACACGCTTCGACGCAATATCCGCAGAAAATGCAGCGGTTGTAGTCAATGTTGTAGACCTTGGCGTAGCGCTCACTCGATGAGATGCGATTTTCAGCGGTATTGTCGGCGGCCTCAATGTAGATGCAGTTGGCGGGGCAGGCGGCGGCGCACAGGAAGCAGGCCACGCACTTTTCCATGCCATTTTCATCACGCTGCAACACATGCGCCCCGCGATAGCGCTGCTGGAAGACGGCTCCGCGCAGGGGTCCGGGACCGTCGGGGTAGTTCTCAACCTGCGTGGGCTCAAGCATCTCGCGGAACGTAACGCCCATGCCCTTGGCGATGCCGGCGATGTTACGCACGATCGACATATCAGTAGTATACGATGTCCTGCGAGGAGCGGTATCATGCCTGCTCACCCATCGCTCTGCCGCAGCTGCGACTGTCGGGTTGCATATGGTGCGCAGAGTTGGGAGCCACTTTTCGCATCCTACGCATCCTGCGTTCGGAAGCATCACCACACCTGTTGAATCGCAGTTCCCGCCCGGCTGCCGGAACTATCGACCGGCCCAGCGCGATTCGCTCAATGACGAGCAGGAGGAGGAAGCGACCGCCCCTGATTATTCGCCGGAGGAGTGGTCGCCGGGCGGCGATCAAAGCGCAGTTTCACATATTGCTGGCAAAGCGGCGCATCCTGGCCGCGGGCGAGGCCGGGTACGGCATCCTGGGCGCGGCACAGCCTCTGTTTCATTGCGTCGGCCTCCTTGCCGCTGAGCTGGCGAATGCGTTCAAGGCGGCTGAAGGATTCAATATCGTACTGGAAGACGGAGTCCTGATCCGGCCTGGCGCCGCCGTATTCAAAATGGTTCCAGGTGCCCACTACTTCTTTCCCGGCGTCGTCGGCCATGACCGCATACACCTGTGTCCAGTCCACACCGGGCAGGGAATGTGTGCTCCAAAGGTGGAGGCCATTGCCGCCCTGCATCCAGCGCGCCGTCCAGATGTGGTGTCTCATATCGTAATAAAACGAAGTCAGATAGGTATCCGCCGCGCAGCCGGTGCAGTTGTCATAGAGCAGCGCCGGCTCCTGTGGCATTCCGGCTCCATAGCGCATCCAGTCAATCCAGCGCAGGTGAACGCCCTTGAGCAGAGGCGTCGCCAGATGGCTGGTGAGCGATACGTTCCACACCGTAAAGGTGTCGGCATCCGGCGGGGACTGCGGGCCGGTGCGCAGCGTGGTCACCACGAGGGCAGCATCCCACTCCACACCGATCTCGCGGATTGCGGTCCATTTCTCACCCTGCAGGGCGCGTGTGACCCACACGACAACGCTCTGATCCTTCGGTGCGTGAAAGTCAATCCAGTGGAAGGCGCCCGGCTCCTGCTGCGCGGGCGAGGGAGCGGCGAAGGCCAGCACCGCCACGACGAAACCGGCAACCCACCGGCAAAGGACACGACGCATGTATTCAGGGTAACTCAGTGGAAATGCAATCTGCCTCAGAGGCCCAGCTTCGACCATAGAGCATCGATTTTGGCTCTCGTAGCGCCATCCATTTCGATCATTGCGGGCCAGGGGCGTTCAAAGCCTTCGGCCTTCCACTTGCGGGTGGCGTCAATGCCCATCTTTGAGCCGTAATTCGGCAGACGCGACGAGTGATCGAGGGAATCGACGGGACCCAGCGTAAACTGAATATCGCGCTCGGGATCGATATTATTGGCCACCCGGAGCACCACCTCGCCGATGTCCTGCACATCGCAGTCTTCGTCCACCACCACGATGCACTTGGTAAACATGGCCTGCCCCAGCGACCAGATGGCGTGCATGACCTTGCGCGCATGTCCGGGATAGCTCTTTCGGATGGAAACCAGCATGAGGTTATGGAAGACGGCCTCCACCGGAAGGTGAATGTCAACGATCTCGGGAATGGTCATCTTCATTGCGGGCAGAAAGATGCGTTCGACGGCCTTGCCCATCCAGGCATCCTCCATGGGCGGCCGACCCACGATGGTGGCGGCGTAAATGGGATCCCTGCGATGGGTGATGCAGGTGAGGTGGAAGACCGGGTAGTCGTCGGCCAGGGTATAAAAGCCGGTGTGATCGCCAAACGGCCCCTCAGGGCGCAGCTCGCCGAGCTCCACATACCCCTCGAGGACGATCTCAGCGGATGCCGGAACCTCAAGATCGACGGTCTCGCACTTCACAATCTCCACAGGCTTGCCGCGCAGAAAGCCGGCAATCATCAGCTCCTCAACCTCGGGTGGAGCGGGGACAATGGCGGAGAAAGTGGTTGCCGGGTCAGTGCCGATGGCCACGGCCACCTCCAGCCGGGATCCCTTCAGGTTGCCCATGGCGACCTGCGGCAGGCCTCCGATGGGTCCGTCAGGGATGGCGGCCGCTCCTCCCGCCGACTCTGCCATCGCAGCCACGCGCGCGGACTTCGGGTCAAGGCCGGCGTTGGCTGCGGCCACGGCGCGCAGGGCCTCGCGATAATGCTCGGCGGCAACCTTCTGCCGTTGCCAGTGCATGCCCGTGGTCTGGCCGTCGTACACCTGCATGCGATACATGCCGATATTGCGCCTGCCGGTGCGCGGGTCGCGGGTATGCACGCAGGGCAGTGTAATAAACCGCCCACCATCAAGAGGCCAGCACTTGAGGATTGGGAACCGGCTCAGATCGAAGTTCTCCCTGAGGACAACCTCCTTGCAGGGCGCGGCTTTTGCATCCACGGTTTTGGGAAATGCGCTGGTCAGCGCACCGAGTTGGGGCAGCATTTTGAGCTTGTCAAACAGCCCCTCGGGCGCCTTGATGTTCATCAGGCCGCGGATTCGCTCCGCCACCTCATCGAGCTGCTCCACTCCCAGGGCCATTGTCATCCGGCGCTCGCTGCCGAATTGGTTGATGAGAACCTTGTGGCCGGGATGCCCCTTCACATTTTCGAAAAGCAAGGCCGGTCCGCCGGGCGCGAACCTCGAGGGCGCGGAGTGCTCCCTGAGCTGTGAACCTGCGCTGGATCCAATCTTCGATACGCGGTCCGTAATCTCGGTGATCTCAAGATCGGGTGAAACCTCTTCACGAATGCGCTTGAGTTCGCCGTGTTTTTCGAGTGTCTTGATCCAGTCGCGCAGATCGTCGTAGGCCAAGGAAACTCTCCGCCGGTGATGACCGGTCCTCCCTCATGGTAAGGCCTCAGTGTACCGCGGGAATGGCGGGAGGAATGGCATCAAGCGGATAGCCGAGCCGCTTCCACTCGTCAAACCCTCCCCGCAGTGGACGCACGCGCTCGATGCCCAGCTTATGCAGGGCCATCGCGGTTTTTGCCGCGGTAGCCTCATTGGGGCAGGTGCAGTAGAGGACCACATCGCGGTCGCGGGGAATCCGGTCAATCTGGGCGGCGAGAGCCTCCGGAGTGAGATGTAGCGCGCCCGGCAGGGTGAATGGGTCAGGCAGCAGCTCCAGTGGATGGCGCAGATCCACGATGAACACGGCCTCTCCCTCGTCAAGAAGCTGCTTCAGTTCCCCGGGCTCGAGCCGGGACTCCGACAGCTTTTTGAGGAAGCGCTGGCGGCGAATGAGCCGGGCGGCGAAAAAAGCCGCGATGGCCAGCACGAGCAGCGCACCCGAGAACCGGCCGACCCAGCTCACCAGGCTGGGGTCGCGCATCATGGCGTCGCCAAAAATCCTTCCGGTGCCCAATAGCCCGCCCACCCAAAGAATGGCGCCCATACCGTCGTAGAAAAGGAACGAGTTGACGGGCATGCCGTTCTGACCGGCAATCGGCGGAGCCAGCGTGGCCAGGCCCGGCACGAACTTGGCGATCATGAGGGTGAGGCCGCCACGGCGGCCAAACGAGTTCTGAGTCTGGCGGACACAGATGGTTGGCTCCATGGAGAGCTTGCAGAGCAGGCGCAGGACCTGGTGACCGAACCTGCGGCCAAATGCGTACCAAAGAATGTCTGCGATCATGGTGGCCGCCAGCGCAGCCACCAGAGCGGCGGCAAAGCTGAACTGCCGTTGCACTGAGAGCGCTCCGGCTGCCAGAAGCACCGGAGTGGCCGGCAGCGGCACACCAATCTGCTCAACCAGAACCCACGCGAACAGCAGCAGGTATCCGTAGACGAGCAGGATATGAGTTGGCAGGGCCATGGAATATTCGTCCTGTTTGCACGCAGAAAAGGTGGAATCCCACGCCGGATCTGAGCCGGGGAGCCCATTCCATCGGATGCGTGAGACGGGAAATCGTTTCAGACTCGCCAACGCGAGCCCTGGCAGACCCGAGAGCATGAGTGCGTCAGCCGGACTTAAGACTTGATCACGGGATCAGTGGGTGCCTTGCAGTGTGGAGTCTGGAACCTCGGCCCGGGCCTGCTGAGAGCCCTTGTCGGCAAAGTAGTTGCGGTCCCACAGGTTCCGATAGAACTCGCCGGTCAGCTCCGCCGCTCGAGGACCAAAGGTGGGGCGGCCGCCCTCAAGAAAAAAGACCGTCACCAGGGCGCCCTGCGGCGTATCGGAGTAGGAGACGAACCAGCCAAACCGTGTCCCCTTGTCTGAGCAGGTGCCCGTCTTGCCGAAGACCGGCCACTCCTGGAAGTTGGTGCGCAGGCGTCGCGCCGTGCCATACTCGACAGCCCCGGCCATACCGTCCTGCAGGTCTGGAATATATCTGGCGATGGGAAGGGTGCGCTTGACCCTGGGCTCGAAGTTCGCAACCTGCTCCGGGGTGGTGGGGTGCTGCAGATAATAGAGTGTGCCGCCGTTGGCGATGGCGGCCACCAGCGCCCCCAGTTGCAGGGGCGTCATGGAGACTCCCTGGCCGAAGCTGCACATGCGCCCCACGCCGCCCTCCGATGCAGGAATCGGGTGGTCAGGATAGACGCCCAGTTGTTCGCCTTGAATGTCGTATCCAGCCAGCTCGCCGAGACCGAACTCCATGGCGTAATGACGCACGCGCTCAAAGCCAAGCTCACGCCCCATCTTCTCAAAGTAGAGGTTGTTGCTGTGCGCGATCGCCTGGGTCATGTTCATGCGGAAACCGCCAAGACGCACCGGCGTGTCGCGCGTGACCAGCCCCTCGGACAAGGCGGCGAGAGCCACAGAGATCTTGATGGTGGAGCACGGCTCGGCCCCCGGCGAAAGCGCGAGCTTCTGGTTGACCATGGCCAGTATCCGCCCGTTGGCCGGATTGATGACCACGACGGTGCCATTCATATCACCCAGGGCGTCAATGGCGGCCTGCCGCACCACGGGATCCTCGCCCGCCGTGATGTCGCCTTCTCCGATTGGACCGGTAACGAAGGAGCTGGCGGTAAAGCGCTCATAATAGTGGCGATGACGCCGATGAAGACTCGTCCGGCGCAAGGTGGCCCTTGAACGGCGCGCAACGCGATGATGACTCTTGACCGAGGCCGCCCTGGTACGGCTCCGATGCGCCGTGGAACGGGATTTGCGGGTAACATGAGCGGTCTTCCTCTTGCGCGTGTGGCGTGTCGCGGTCACATGCTGCGTCGCTGACCTGGCGTTGCGCAGGGTATGGGGCGCATCCAGCGCAACCGCACGGCCAGGAAGGATTGCAAATGCAGCGAGCACCGCTCCACAAGCCAGAACACAAGACAATCTCATCGAGAAAAGTACCTCACCACTTCAAATCACGTGCCGTTCGTCTGCCGCGGAGCCGCACTTTTTTTCTTGCCCGTTGCCGGAGCCGCGCCGGTGACTTGCCTTTGACGCTGGTTCCAACGTCCTTCAGGAGCCGGGCATAAAGTGTCAGCCCTTGGACATTTACCGCCAACTTCGTTCTATCTCACTTCCTACTACCATACCCGAACTTCACCGGAAACACACCCCCTGAACCGGTGTGCCAGCCGGTGCTGATGGCTCACTATAGGGCTACTGTGGCCGGGCCGCAACAGATTCCGCAGCCTTGGTGCTCACTTCAGTCACTTGCCGAATCCTTGAAGGATCAGCCGGACCGATGCTCAACCGGACAGATGGCTCAACCGGACAGATGGCTCAACCGGACCGTGGCTAGAAATGCAACCGCCGCATGAAGGCGGGCACATCGAGCTCTCTCGCTTCTTCCTCCTGAGGCTCGGTAAACGTAGCCGATGCAGGCTGCCCGGCCTGTTCCTCCCCGGCAGCGCTGCCCCTGGCGCCGCTGCCAGGGTCGCCGGAGCGGTCTCTGGTCCGTGCGGCGTATGCCGGCTCGCGCACGGCATCGGCAGTCCGCTTGCGGCGCGACGCCATGACAAGTTCACCCTCCTCCTCATGTTGCCCTCTTTCCGTCTCGCCGGCGAAAGCGGCGGCAGATGCGGAGACCACTTGCGGCTCATCCTCGACGCCCAGTTCCATATCCTCTTCTTCGCTGAGGAAGCGCGCCGCGGCGGGAGTCGCAACAGGCGCCGGGGCTGCCTCGCGCATCCAGTTGTCCGGCGCCACCACGGGCACTGAAACCACGGGAACCTCTTCCACGCTCAGCATGCGTGCGCGCCGCTCCGGCATCTGGTCGCGGAAGCCGGTTGCGATGACGGTGATCTTGACCTCATCACCCATGCGCTCATCCTGGACCGCGCCAAAGATGATGTTGGCGTCCTCATGCGCCGAGGACTGAATGAGGGAGGAAGCCTCATTAACCTCGGAGAGCTTGAGCGAGCTGGAGCCGGTGATGTTGATGAGGATGCCGCGCGCGCCGTCAATGGCGCCAGCCTCAAGGAGCGGCGAAGCCATGGCTGCCTGCGCGGCCTCCACGGCCCGATTTGTGCCCGACCGGATGGCCGTGCCCATGACGGCATGGCCCATGCCGGCCATGGTCGTCTTCACATCGGCAAAGTCGCGGTTGATGATGCCCGAGATGGTGATGATGTCAGAGATGCCCTGCACGCCCTGGCGCAGCACATCGTCGGCAATGCGAAAGCTCTCAAAGAAGCCCGTGTCCTTGGCCACGGCGAGCAGTTTTTCATTGGGAATGACGATCATGGTGTCAACACTTTCGATCAGTTCCTTCAATCCGCGCTCAGCCTGCTGCAGGCGTCGCTTGCCTTCAAACGCGAACGGCCGCGTGATGACGGCGACAGTGAGGATGCCCATCTCACTGGCCAGCGAGGCAATGACCGGCGCGGCGCCGGTTCCGGTGCCGCCGCCCAGGCCCGCGGTGACAAACACCATGTCAGCGCCCTCGAGCGCCTCGATAATCTTCTCCGAGTCCTCCAGCGCGGCGCGTCGGCCCACGTCGGGGTTGGCGCCAGCGCCGAGGCCGGATGTCAGCCGCACCCCGAGCTGGAGCTTGACCGGAGCCTGCGAGAGCTTGAGCGCCTGCACGTCGGTATTGGCCGCGATAAACTCCACGCCCTCCACGCCCGCCTGAATCATGCGGTTGACGGCATTGCCGCCGCCCCCGCCCACGCCAATCACCTTGATGCGGGCGCCGCGCGTGTTTTCCTCGTGAAACTGGATGCGCATCTCCCCGGCCTGGTCCTTGTTCTGATTCATGCTGGCTCGGACTTCCTTCATGGTATGCCCCTTCTGTTTAGAAACTGGCTGCAAAGATGGCGCGCAGCTTGGCGCGCAGGCTGTTGTCCTCCGCCGCCCGCGTAATCCTGGTGCGATGGGCGTAGAGGAGCATTCCGATCACGGTGGCAAAGCCGGCATCCACCAGTTCCGCCGGCATGTTGGAGAGGCGCACCGGCAGACCGATGCGTGCCGGAACGCGGAGTTGGCTTTCAGTCACATCCAGCATGCCCGGCAGTAACGCTCCTCCGCCGGTCAGCACGCAGCCCGCGCCCAGCGCATCCACCACCCCGCCCTGCCGCAGGCATTCCTTTACATAGTGCATCAGCTCGCGGGCCCTCGGCTCCAGAATCTCCGCCACTGTGCGAACGGAGATGCGCTGCGGATCAGGATTGGATACCTCTATGGCCGCATCCTGCGGCACCGCCGTCACCACGCAATGGCCGAAACGGCACTTGAGGTCCTCGGCAAAGGTCACCGGCATCTGCAACCCCACGGCTAGATCGTTGGTAAAGTATGCGCCGCCAATGGGCACTGAGGCTGTATGCGCCACCGCACCCTCAAAGAATACAACCAGGTCGCTGGAGTGCGCGCCGATATCGAGCAGGCAGACGCCCAGCTCCCGCTCATCGGCTGAAAGCGTGGATTCAGCGGCGGCAATGGATTCGAGCACCGCCTCGGTGACCTCGACCCCGGCGCGATTGGCGCAGGTCACCGTGCTTTGCAGCGCGCTTCCCGAGCAGGTGGCGATATGCAGGTCCACTTCAAGCCGCGCGCCGACCATTCCAATTGGGTCACAGATGCCGGGCTGGTCATCGAGAACGAACTGGCGGGGCAGCAGATGCAGAATCTCGCGGTCGGGCGGGCGCTCTACGGCGCGCGCGCGGTCAATGGCCGCGCGGACATCCTCGCGCGTAATTTCGCGCAGACGGTTGCCCATGTCGATGCCGCCGTTGGTGTTGAGCCCGCGAATGTGCGGGCCGCCGACGCCTACGGCGCACTCGTCGATGTTGGCGCGCGCAACCCACTCGGTGCGTTCGATGGCGGTTTTCACGGCCTTTGCCGCGGGGCCAAGTTCAGCGATGAGGCCGCGGCGCATGCCCACAGACTCGACCGCGGCGTGACCCCGATAGCGCAGCGCGCCCTCGTTCAGGTCGGCCGCCAGCACGCGCGTCCAAGCGCTGCCGGCATCCAGCACCACGATCAGGTTGTCCTGTCTCTGGCTCATCGTCAGCCTCTCACCTGCCCCGTCCCGCAGTGGAGGACTGGCTCCCCGGCGCTGTTCGCGAACTGGTATGCCGCTGCGCGGCGCGTATCGCGTTTTCGCGCCGCTGCCTGATGATTCTTTTCGCGCGCATGCGTGACGCAGCACGCTCCACCGAACCTGATTTCCGGCTCCGGACCGGATTGGATTTTGCGTGGGCTGCCGTGGTCACGCCCTTTACCGCAGGCTTCTGCACCGGGGTTGCCGGAGAAGGCTTTCCATCCGCCGCACTCACCGAGGTCTGCTCAGCGGCTGCGCCCGGAGCCATCTCCAGCACAATCTGCCGCTCATAGCGCAGGTCCACCTCGGCCAGCCTGGGATATTGCTGCCGCCACTCCGCAATATGCGCCTGGTAACGCTGGAACCGCTCGAGGAAGTGATCCTGACCGAAATGAGCAAGGATGTCCGTTCCCTGTTCCGGCATCAGCACCCGCGCATCCTCTGGATCTGTGAGATCGATCTCGGATATCTGGTCGGAGAAGTGCCTCCCGTCAGCATCCAGATCGTGCATCAGCCGCAGATAGAGGGCAACTCTCGCCTTGCGTGAAGCCAATGGGTCGCGGCCGTCGATGCCTGTGAGCACAGGAAATGAGTAGTGACGCTGCGCCATGACCGCCGCGGGCATGTCCAGCAGGACGCCGTTCGCATCCACAAGGCCAATCTGCTGCCCATGACGCACAAAGGCCACCGGTTGGCGCTCGACGATGGCGACATGAATCTGGTCGGGCAACAGGCGCATCACGGTTGCCTGCTCCACCCACGGAATCTGCTCCAGTTGCTGGCGGCGCTCGGCCAGGGGAACAAAGAAGATGTTGCGGCCCACATCCTCGCCAAAGACGGGCAGCATCTCAGCGCGGGTTACCTCGGCGAGTCCGCTGGCCTGGATGTTGTCAGTGCCGGCGATGCGAAAGCGCGGATCACGTTCAAGAAAGTTCTTGAAGAGGTGAACCGTAATGGCCAGACCCACGACCAGGATGAGAGCGGCTGCACCCAGGAACATCCTGCCCCATGTGCCTTCAGGACGCCACCATGGATTGGGCGGCGGACCAAAGCGCCGGGGATCCCTCCCCACGGAATCAGCTTCGTCGATGTCCTGCATTTCAAGCGGCATCCCGGGCAACCCTCGCCCGGAATAGGGCATGGGCTGCTGTACGCGCCGGAAGCGAGGCTCCACGGGCGCCTCATCTTCCCACACCAGGGGACGGGTTCGGTTGGTTCCTTTAATCGCCACGCCTCAGCCCGGGGCCGTGAGATTCGCCAGCCTCAAATATAGCCCCCGGTCACGCGGCTTTTTTCCGCATTGGGTCGAGGGGAACCCGCAGCGTAACGGGTGAGTCCTGGTTAAGTGCAGCGATGTCCGCTCCGAAACGAAGGCGTTGGAGATGCGCCCGAACTTCTCCACCTTGCCGGAAATCCAACGCGCCGGATTCGCCCTTGCCGCAACACATCATGGAGACCGCGTGCGAGCCGCCGTGCCGGAATGAAATCGAGGGCTAGTCCCACTGCAGCGTATGAACGGAATCCGCCGGGATCTCCAACTCAAGTGCCCGCGAGCCGAGAACGAGCTGCACGTTCTTTTGAGGACCACTATTTGCAAGCACCATGACGTGGCTGCCATCGGGATTGCGGAAGCCTACATGCGTCACCGGGCCCTGCGTGCCCTCGTGGCCAACCCCGTCGGTGGCAAACACCCTGGCGCCGCGCCGCACATGCCGGGAATAGTGCGCGAAGGCCCAGTACTGGCCGCTGCGCGTGACCTTGTGCGTGGCGTTGTCCACGGTGATGAGGCCGCCACAGGAGAAGGGCCCGATGTTGGGATTTCCCTTCTCGTCCAGCGCCAGATTCCAGGCGGTGATGGAACGCGCCCAGTTATTCGCGATGCCATTGAACGTGTTGGCCCAGCTCGTCCAATCGGTCTGGTAGTCGGGCGCGCTGATGTCGGGCCCACCCTCGGTCCAATAGGCGCTCTTGGCCGGAAATGCCTCGTGAACGCGTGAAATTGCCGTGGCTTCACCCGCGTAGCCGTGCCATGCAATGCCGTCAATGTATTCGTACGCGTCCGGGTC
>DASSHM010000041.1:0-4147 GCA_035692885.1 Occallatibacter sp. | reverse complement strand
GATTTGCTGGTGCTCAAGCTGTTGTCGCGACGCCCGCGGCTCCACGGCTACGCAATCATGGCGGCCATCGCCAGCGCCTCCGGCGACGTGCTGCACGCCGAGGAGGGTTCGCTCTACCCGGCGCTCTATCGCATGGAGGAGGCGGGCTGGATTCGTGCGGAGTGGATCAAAAAGGACTCGGGCCGCCGCGCCCGCGTCTACGAGCTGACTGCCGCGGGCAAGAAACAACTGGGCGCGGAAGAATTGAGATGGCAGTCAGTGAGCCTGGCCATCAATCGCGTTCTGCGGGAGGCATGAGATGTCTTTGTGGTCGCGCATGTCGAATGCCGTGCACGGTGAACGCTTGAATCGCGAGATCGACGAGGAATTGCAGTCACATATTGACGAAGCCGTTGCTGCAGGACGTGATCCCCGTGAAGCGCGGCGCGCGCTCGGCTCCGCTCTACATGCCCGCGAGGCGAGCCACCGCATTCGTGCTGCCGGATGGCTTGAGTCGATTCTTGCAGATGTACGTTTTGGCTGGCGGCAGCTATGCCGCAACAAAGTGGCGTCGACCGCTGCCGTGCTTTCACTCGCGATTGGCATCGGCTCCTGTATCGCCGCCTTCCGTCTTATCGACGCCCTGCTCTGGCGTCCGCTGCCCATATCCGATTCCGGTATGCTCTACGTCCTCTCCCGCAGGATGATCGGTTTGTATGGCAAACCCATTGAGGACGGCTACTGGGCGACGCCGGACTACAAGCTCATGCGTGATGCCGTCAGGGACCAGGCAGCACTCATCGCAATCAGCGACGCCGACCGCACGGATATCACCTGGTCTACCGCCGGCGACATGGAGAAGGCCCACGTCGCCTACGTCTCCGGCAACATGTTTCCAGCCTTCGGCCTCAAGCCCGCGCTCGGACGTCTGCTCTCGCCCAGTGAGGACAGCGCACCCGGTGGCGGACCCTATGCGGTTCTTTCCTGGGATTATTGGAATCATCGCTTCGGCCGCGATCCCCAGGTTCTCGGCCGTTCGCTCCACATTGGCGGTCAGACGTTTGAAATCATCGGCGTGGGTCCGCAGAATTTTACTGGAACCGAGAAGGGAACAGTCACCGGCATCTTTCTGCCCCTCAGCATGAACAGCCTCTCCACCCAGGACAGGATGGACTGGCACCGCATCTTCCTGATGCTGAAGCCCGGCGTCAATCCGGCCACCTCCCTGGAGCCACTCCGCCAACACCTCTCCGCCGTCAACCGTGCCTTCGGAAGCGCGTGTTCCACCTGCTTTCGCGGCGAAACGAAGGCCTCAATCGACCGCTATCTCAATCAGACGCTCGTCCTCAATCCCGCTGGCGCCGGCATCTCCAGCCTCCAACAGGACTTTCGCCAATCTCTCGGCGTTCTCGGACTCCTGGTTGCCCTCGTCCTCATCATCGCGTGCGTCAACGTCGCCAATATGATGACTGCGCAGGCTGCCGCCCGCACCCAGGAGATGGCGCTCAGAATTTCAATCGGCGCCGGCCGTCGACGCCTTGTGCAGCTCATTCTGGCGCAGAGCGCGCTGCTTGCCCTCACGGCTTCCGTTCTGGGTACACTTTTTGCAGCGTGGTCGGCGCCCTTTGTGCTCAGTCTCGTCAATCCGCATGACAACCCTGCACGCCTCGCACTTTCTGCCGATTGGCGTGTGCTCCTTTTTGGCTTCGCGCTGGTTTTGTTCGTCGTTCTATCGCTTGGCCTGGTGCCTGCCCTGCGCGCATCCGGGGTCAGGCCCGTCGCCGCGCTCAAAGGTGGTGAAGACCCGCACTCACCGCGACGCCTTATGCGTGGAGCCATCGCCCTGCAGGTCGCCTTCTGTTTCCTCGTTCTCTTCTTGTCTTCGCTCTTCGTCGCATCCTTCCGGCGCCTGCAGAACCGTCCCCTCGGTTTCTCCACCGACCGTCTGCTTCTGCTTGAAACCGTTGCCGGCAGCGGTCAACTCCCCGTGGTCTGGAATCAAACTGCCGAGGCCCTCCGAAACGTCCCCGGCGTTGACTCGGTTGCCATCTCGCGCTGGCCCCTTCTTGGACATCTCAGAATCAACAGTGACGTTTCCATCAACGGCGCGCCGCCCAGTCCGACGCCGGCCTTCTTCCTGATCGTTTCTCCGGGCTGGCTCTCGACCATGAAGATTCCCATCGTCTCCGGCCGCGACTTTCGCCCTGAAGACACCTCGCCCGGGGCCGCAATCGTCAATGAGACCTTTGCCAGGACCTTCTTCCCCGGCCAGAACCCCATCGGCCGCACCTTTGAACGCGGCGCCAATCAACCCCGCAACACCATTGTCGGCGTCACCCCCGACGTGCCTGACCACGACCTGCGCGAGCCCAACGGGGCCGTCTATTACGTCCCCTTCACTGCCATTGACGGCAAATCAGCGCCGGAGCCGGTCAACTTCGCCACCTTTGTCATTCACACCGAGGCCCGGAATCCGCTCATCCTCGCGAACGCGCTTCGCAAGCTCATCGCGCATCGCCGCAACGGCCTTCGCGTCTCGAACGTCACCACACAGCTCGATCTGGTCCGCGACCAGACCGTTCGCGAACGTCTGATCGCCATGCTGGCCGCTTTCTTTGGTGTTGTCGCGCTGCTCCTCGCCGGTATCGGACTCTACGCCTTGCTCAACTACTCCATCTTCCAGCGCCGCCGCGAGATTGGTATCCGCATGGCGGTTGGCTCCACGCGCGCAGGCATTGTGCGCCTCGTGACCGGTGAGGTTGCCCTGATGATTGTGCTTGGAAGCTGCGCGGGCCTCGCGCTCGGATTCGCCGCGGCGCGCTCTGTCGCGTCCCTCTTCTACCAGGTCAGGGCCACCGACGCGGATATGATTGCCCGGCCAGCGTGCGCCATTCTGCTCACCTCGCTCATCGCCACGCTTCCCGCCGTGGTTCGCGCGCTGCACACCGATCCGACCGAGATTCTGCGCGCGGAGTGAGATACGCGCGTGGGGTCATGAATTTGCAGTCGGTGACTTGTGATTGCGGATTTCTTGGCGCGCGACAGGCAATGCGCTCAGCAAAGACGAAGTGTCTTCTGGGCTGGAGTGCATGCGCTGCAGGCCCTCCGCCAGCGGGCATGATGAAATCAAAGCCTTGAGCCCGCCGGGCTGGGTGCGCCAGCGGGCTGCATCGGCTATGAAGCTATTGCGCTCAGTTCTTCCTGCCCTACTTTGCTTCCTCCGTTGCGGGCGCCGGCGTGGCGGTAAAGTCGCCGGTCACTCCGAAGGGATCGACCTCCACGCTGCCCGCAATCTTGCCCGTGTCATCGAGCGTGGCCGAGTAGTTCATGGTGAGCGGCGTGCCGTTGAACTCAGAATCGTACTTCCACGTGAGCTTGTTGCCATCCAGCGCGCCGGTCACCGCGAGGTCCTTGCCCTCGATGGATTTGCATGCGCCTGAGATCTTGGTGTCGGTCAGGACCAGCTTGCAATCCTGATCGCTTTCGTTGCCGGCAATGCTGTTGTGAATCTTCCAGTTGCCGGTGAGGTTGGGCGCGCCCGCTGCCAGGGCGGTTGCGGCGCACAAGAGGGTGGAGACTGCGAGAAGCTTTTTCATCACGTCAGGCCTTTCCTTTCAATGGATGTTCTGGGCGGTTATTTTTACGGGCATTGCCGTCTTGTGGCGTGACCCGGCGGCAAGGCCCAATTGCGATTGAGAGCTGCGGTTAGAAGTTGATGGATTGTTCGAGCGGCAGGTCGCGAGAAGAGCGTCCCGCAAAGATGACGTACTTCCCGGGCACCAGCTTCCATGAGTCCGTGGCCTCGTCGTAGATGCTGAGCCGGTCGCGGCTGACGGGAATTGAGACCTGTCTGGATTCGCCGGGCGCGAGCTCGACCTTTTGCCAGCCGACCAGGCGACGGGGTGGTTCGTCCGCGGCCGCAGGCAGCGCGGCGTACACCTGGGCGGTGGCGATGCCGGCGCGTTTGCCGGTGTTCTTCACCGTGAAGCTCACGCTGGTTGAGTCGCCCGGGGCAACAGTGAGTCCCGAATAGGCAAAGGTCGTATACGACAGGCCGAATCCAAACGGGAAGAGCACGGGCTTCTTTTCCGCGTCGTACCACTTGTAGCCCACCTTCAGGCCCTCGTCGTAGTGCACGTCAAAGAACGGGCTGGTCACCATCATTATT
>DASSHM010000040.1:0-10764 GCA_035692885.1 Occallatibacter sp. | reverse complement strand
TCCTTCGGCGGGCATCACCATGGCAACAGCACTGGCCAGCGCGCTCGCCAAGGTTCCCGTGCGGCGCGACATCGCCATGACCGGCGAAATTACGCTGCGCGGCAAGGTGCTGGCGATCGGCGGATTGAAGGAGAAGCTGCTCGCCGCCCTGCGCGCGGGCATCTTCGAGACCATCCTGCCCAAGGCCAACGAGAAGGATGTTGCGGAACTGCCAGACAACATCCGGAACGCCATGAAGCTCCACTTTGTCGACAATATGGATGAGGTGCTGGCTCTGGCGCTTGAAGGCCCCCTGCCCGGACCCGTTCCGCCGGAAGCCGAGGTCCTCGGCGCCGTTCCGCCGGCAGAAAGCGTCAGCGGGCAGGTGGCGCGCCAGTAAGCGCGGTCATGCGCTATCAAACCCAGTTTCTTCTCTCCGCGCTGGCGGCCGCGCAGTTCCCTGCTCCCGGCGTACCCGAGATTGCCTTTCTTGGCCGCTCGAACGTGGGCAAGTCCAGCCTGCTGAATGCGCTCACCGGCGAGAAGGCGGCCCGGGTTTCCTCCACGCCTGGGCGCACGCGCGCCATCAACTTTTTTGCGCTCCTCGACCAGCGCAACCGGCGCCGTCTCATCTTTGCCGACCTGCCCGGCTATGGCTATGCCCGGCTCTCCCGGTCAATCTCCGAAGGCTGGCCGGCCTTCATTGAGCCTTACCTGGCTGAACGCTCAACCCTATCGCTCTGCGTGTGCCTGATTGACTCAAATATTCCGCCACAACAGAGCGACCTCCAGCTGATCCACTGGCTGCGCGCCGCGGGCCGCCCGTTCGAAGTGGTGGCCACCAAGGCGGACCGGCTCAGCGGCAACCAGCGCACGCGCAACCTGCACGCTCTGAAAAGCGGGCTGGAACTGGAGGATGTTCTCGCCGTCTCGGCGAAGACCGGGCATGGCGTTCAGGACCTCTGGGCGCGCATCGAAACCACGGCCGGTATACAGAAATAAACCACCCGGCATTTTCCGCGCTGGCACGCTCAGCTTCGCCTCAGAGTCTGTTCGGCGTCACCGATTCTAATCCGCACATCAGTGCCAATCTCCCCTTCAGCAATCTGCGCTTCAACCGTCTCAAAAAACATCTGCGCGGCCAGCCGCGCGCAGCGAAGCACGCGCACGCCCTGTGCCGCGCGCCCGGCATACCGCGGAGACAGGCGCAGCCAGCGGCCGGCCGCACTGTCCCCGGCATTGATGCAGGCGCGGGCAATTACATCCAGCTTGCGCATCCACACGCCCGGCGCTGCCGTCACCTCCCACTCCAAAAGAATAGCGGGGGCAACTGAGTCATCTGACTGAATCGGACGGGCACGCACGTCCGCGACTGCGAGCCGCAGCAGGTCGGGAACAACTCCCCGCTCATGCATTTCGTGCTCCACCGCATCAGGAGCAGTGCCTACACACACGGCCACCGTGGCCCGCCTGCGAATTTCGTTTTTCAGGATGCGCAGCGCCTCATCCAGCGTGGTCACCAGAAAGTCCGCCACGCCGTCGCGGATTGACTGCTTTTGCGTCGCGCCATCGGCAGTCGCGGCAAGCGTTGCGGCGCCGGCAATGTTTCCCGCCACCGTCAGCGTCCGGCCCGCATCATCCAGCTCGCCCGCGTAGAGCAGCCTTCCGCCAAGTGACGGCTCCCCATCGCTGGCATCTCGGGTTGCCTGACCTGCCGCCTGCAGCAGATTCACGTAACAGGCCTCCACGTCACGGAGAAACGCAGGCGCGGACGCCGGGCTGGTATCAGGAGGCAAGAGGGTTGATTCTCCGAGAGGCGATGCGACCGCCGGGCAGCGCTCAGTCTTCTTCGCGCCAGCTTCGCTTGCGCACAAAAAAGAGAAATTCGCCGGGTTTGGCCTTCAAGTCAGGTATCACGGCGTGCCGGCCCGGTTTGCAAAGATTCGGCGGTGTCACGCCCGTATCAAGAATATCCGACACCTTGTACCAGTGCCGGTTGCTGATGGTCTGCACGGCATCGGTGTCGCAGTTGATATACACCTCGGTGGAGCTGTCATAGCTGGCCTGAATGGAGATGACCGAGGCGCTGGCGGGCACGCTCACCTCCGCGCTCCCGTCAAAGTGCATCTTCACCCAGTCTGCGTGGATGGGCGCCTGTTGATTGATGCGGATAATGAGCATTGATGGAGCAATCTGGCTGCCGGTCTTGCCGTCGTATACCCGCACATGGATCGTCCTCCGCCATGGAGCGGCGGCGGTTTGCCCGGCGGCGACGGTGGAGGGCAGCGTCAGAAGAAGCGCGAGGAATCCCGGAATCAGTCGGCCCATCCATGCTCCTTTTTTCTTACCAGGATGAGTACGGCTGGCCGTCAGAGCCCGATTCGTCCGATCCTGAGTGCACGTCGTCAATCCCAGGCTCAGTCTGGTCCAGCGAGTACATGGCATCGCTCGTCGCCGTCACCCAAGTGTCCCGGCTGTGGGTCATCGGATCCTCTGGAATCGCGCGCAGATAACCGCTCTGCACTAGGTCATCCAGCGACTGCGGCGCCTTCTGCTTGTCCATGGTATAGGATTCGATGGCCGACCGCATCACATGCAGGTCCTCTTTCAGCACCGCCTCCCGCGCTGACCGTATGGCAGAGATGAAACGCGGCACGGCCAGAGTGGCCAGAATCCCGATGATCGTCATCACGATGATCAGTTCCAGCAGCGTAAAGCCCGCGCTTTTCGTCCGCATTACTCGCATGTCAGTGCCCTACCACGTCGAATATCTGGTGCCGTCCAGGGCCGTGCCCGTGGACTTGCTGTACACGTCAAATACATTCTGACCGCCGAACGAGTCCGAGTCGGGGTCATCCTGCATGGAGCGCAATCCCCAGTCGGTGTTTCCCGTCATCGGATCCACGGGAATATGGCGAAGAAACTTCAGTTTCTTGCCCTGCACGTCCACTCCATTCACCAATGTCTGCAGGTCGGGAGGATATCCATCGCTGTCCAGCTTGGTCTGGAAGGCTCCTTTGTCGGCGGCGTCCTTGTAGCGGTCGATGGCGTCTCGCATCTCCCACAGGTCGCGTCGCAGTTCGCGCTCCTTTTCCCGCTTGATCTTGAAGCGGGCAATGGGTATGGCAGCGGACGCGAGAATGGCCAGGATGGCGACGGTTACGATCAGCTCCACCAGCGTCAGGCCGTGCTCCGTGCGCCTGCGGATTGGCCCTGTGAGGCTCATCGGCTTTGCATCCTACTTGACCACGACAGTGGCCTGGCCGCCCGCCGCAGCCACCTGCTGCTGTCCGCTCGTCACGGCGCTGCCACGCAAGATGCTCAGCAAGCTCTCGCCAGCGGCTTTGGCCTGGAAACTGAGCACGCACACCACGCCTGCGCCGCTCACGCCCGCCGCACCCGGCGGACGCGACGCATTCACCACGATCGTCCCCGGCCCATCGTCACGATGCACCAGGGCAACCGCCTGCCCGTCGCGATTGAGGAAGTCGCCCTCATCCACGTTCACCAGTGCCAGTTTCGACGGGTCATACTGCACCTGCAGGGGCACGGACGCAACATCGGCGCCGCCCGTCAGCACAATCGGAACCTGAAAAGTGCTTCCGGGGGCAATCTGGCCGTGTGGCGCAACCAGTGACAGCCGCAACTGCTCCGCCGGCGTTGGCGCTGCCGCGGCGGCACTCTCATTGTCCTGGGCTGCCGCGCGCATCTGGGCCAGCGCCGCCGGCGCGGCGGCCTGAGCGGATTGACCCTGCACCGCGCCCACCGTCGCCTGCGCGCTGGCGGGGCGTGCCGCCGGTGCGGGAACCGTGGCTGCCGGGCCGGCGATCCTGCTCGAGATACGGCGCAGCTGAATCGCCTGTCCCGCTCCCGTATCCACTGAGCGCAGATTCAGAGGCGTCAGTTCAGGGGACCGCACGATGTGCGGAATCATCAGGAAAACAATCTCGTCGTCTGTCTTCGTATAGTCCTTGGCTCCGAACACATACTTGAGAATCGGAATCGAGCTCAACCCCGGAATCCCCGTCCAGCTCTCCTGGTCCTGCTGGTTCAGGATCCCGCCCAGAATATTGGCCTCGCCGTCATGCAGGCGCACCACCTGCTCGCTGGTCTTCTGCGCGATGATCGGCTCGGTCACGCCGCTGATGGTGGTCGATCCGCTCTGCGAGGTCACGCCAATCTTGATCTTCAACGTGACATCGTTGTCAAAGTGAACGGTGGGCGTAACCTCGATCTCCACGCCCACATCCAGGTACTGGAACTGCGTGTTGACCAGCGAACTGACCAGCGCGGTGGCGGCGCCGGTCTGATAGGAGCCGGTCGCGATGGGGATGCGCGAACCAATCTTCATGGTCGCCTTCTGCTGATCCGTCGCGCGGATGCGCGGGTTCTGCAGAATCTTCGTGTTGGAGTCGGTCAGCAACAGGTGCGCGGTTGCCGCGCCCACGGTCACCGCAAAGTCCGATGCCTTCAGATGCGCCAGATCGTAGACGGTGGGCGTTCCCGCGGTGGATGTGGTGGTTGTCGATCCTGACGTGGAGGAGGATGAATTGTTGGTGGTGGATGTCTGCAGGGCGACGCTTGCGCTGCCCGGCCAGGCGATGCCAAGATTGCGCTCCCAGTTCTTGGAGACTTCGAGCACGGCAATATCCACCACCACCTCAGGGCGCGCCTTGTCCAGATCGTTCACCAGCTTCTGCGCCAACAGGAGCTCGTCCGGCGTGCCGCGCATCACAATCGCATTCTGGCTCGCCACTCCGTACACCTTGGCGGTGGGCAGCACGTTGCGCAGCGCTGTCTGCACGTCGTTCAGGTCGTTCTGCTGCCATGCGTTGGTCAGGTAGAAGGTCTGCACCGCCTGCTCTTCCATCTCGGTGCGCTTGGCGCGCGAGTTCTGCGCCACAAAGATCGTGTTTGGCGTTACCGGCCGCCAGAAGGTATTGGTCAGCGTGCCCACAATGCGCAGCGCGTCCAGCAGCGACACGTTGTTCAGGTCAACCTGCACCCGCTTTGAAATGTAGTCCGGATCGAACAGCACGTTGATGCCGGCGGCCTTACCCACCGCCTGGTAGACCACCTTGGAGTCTTCCACCATGTGAAGCGTCAATGGCTCCTTTGACAGCGGTTTGAGCTGCACCGGCGAGGCAATGGAGTTGAGGGCGGCCTGCTCGGCTGGAGTCTCAACGGCAGCATCCGGCGGGGCGGCTGGCTCCTCGGAGTGCCGGGCGCGTATCCTTGCAACCTCTTGCTGGGCAGCCTCATTGCCGGGGTCGATCTCGGCCGCCCGCAGCAGTTCCACCAGGGCGCCCTGCTCGTTGCCCGCCGCTTCAAGCTTGCGTCCATTGGTCACATGCAGGGCCGAGGCCGAAAGCCGCACCCGGTAGAGTGCCGTCCGATAGCTCAGATCTTTGGGATTCAGCGCATAGGCCTTCTGATAGTTCTGATACGCGGCGTCGTAGTCCTCGCGCGCCTCCGCGTCCCGCCCCTGCTTGTAGAACGACTTGGCTGATTCGCCATGCGCGGGCGCGGCGGCGGGTCCGAGCGCGGCAACAAACGCGAAGAATATAATCCATAGGACCCAGATGGAGGCAGCCGTCCTGGCGGCACTGCGATTCATCGCACTCCCTTGCGTCTTCGCCTGCCCGCCTTTCACCGCGGGTTCAAGCGAGCTGCCTTGGCCGCCTTTGACGCAGTCCCTGATGCAGGTCATTCCCATCCAGTGATGCCTCATTTTAGCAAAGCCCTGCTACCGCAATTTCTCCCCGCATCCCTCTCATTACCAGCGTGTCTGGAGGGGCCTGCCTGACCCCGGTCTGGGCAAGCCGCGCCGATGCTAGGATGTAGTGTCAAGGAATCCCGTATATGGCCCGCCAGACCAGTCACGTCATCAACCCGCAGGGTCGTCCCGCCGCTCAAAAAACGCCCCGCCCCCGTGACCCGGTGGCCAGCGGCGAGCGCGACGCCGCCCAGAACCGGGTTGCGCGGCATAACTACTTCCTGCTGGAAAAGTTCGAGGCGGGCGTGGCCTTGCGCGGAACCGAGGTCAAGTCCATCCGTGAGGGCAAGGCCAACCTCAAGGACTCCTACGGCCTCATCAAGGACGGCGAGGCATTTTTGCTCAACATGCATATCGGTCCGTACTCTCATGGAAATATCGCCAATCACGACGAAACGCGCACCCGCAAGCTGCTCATGCACCGCGAGGAAGTACGCAAGCTACAGTCCAGGACGCAGATCAAGGGCCATACGCTCATCCCCACGCGTCTTTATTTCCGCAACGGGCGCGTGAAGTGTGAGCTGGCCGTGGCCAAAGGCAAGCAGGACTGGGATAAACGCGAGACCGAACGCCGCCGCGAGGCTGACCGCGAGGCCCGTGCCGCCGTGAATGCAAGCAAACACCGCATGGGACGCTGAACACCTGACCGGCATCCGAAAACCGAGGTGAAGATGAAGACGAATCTGGCTTTTGCGAACCTTGCCGACCTTGAAACCGAGTTGCTCGCCGTGCTCGCCGTCGATATGCAGACCGGCAAAAGCGCCGATGCCAGGCCGGAGCCCGAACTGTTGACCGGCAACGAAGCGGTCAAGGCCGCCGCATCCAACGTGCTGGCCGGGGGCGAATTCAAGGCTGGCGCGAATGAAACGCTGCTCCTCCACGCTCCCGCAGGACTGGCCGCCAAGCGCCTCCTGCTGGTGGGCATGGGGCGGCAGGCTCAGGCAACTCTGCAGTCAATTCGCAACGCCGCTGGAACGGCCGTCCGCTTCGCCAAGCCCCGCGCCATCCGTGAACTCACGCTGGCCCTGCCCGCATCGGAGCGGCTTGCCGAGGCATCCAGCGCCCGCGCCGCAGTCGAAGGCGCCTTCATCGGCGATTTTGACCCCGATACGTATCGCAGCAGCCGCAAGGATCTGAGCATCCAGTCATGCACCTTGGCCGCATCCCCCCAGCGGTCCGAAGGGGACGGAAAGGCTGCCATTGAGAAGGCTTTTGCCGAGGGCGTTATCCTGGGCGAAAGTCAGAATCTGGCCCGCTCGCTGGTGAATGAACCCGGAAATAAGCTGACGCCCACAATTCTTGGCCAGCGTGCCGCGCAGATGGCCCAGGAGTGCGGCCTCCAGTGGTCGGTTTTCTCCACGGACAAACTGCATGATCTGAAGATGGGCGCTTTCTGGAGCGTCTCGCAGGGCTCCGCTGAACCGCCAGCCCTCATCGTGCTCCGCTACCAGCCTGAGGGTGTTGTCGATGGCCCCGTGCTCGGCCTCGTCGGCAAGGGCATTACCTTCGACACCGGCGGCATCTCCATCAAGCCCTCAGAGAACATGGAAAAGATGAAGTACGACATGGCGGGGGGCGCGGCCATGATTGGCGCCATGCGCGCCATCGCCCGGCTCAAGCCCAGGGTGCGCGTCATCGGCATTGTGTGCGCGGCTGAAAACATGCCGGACGGCAAAGCCCAGAAGCCCGGCGACCTGCAGACCGCCATGTCTGGTAAAACCATTGAAATCATCAATACTGATGCTGAAGGGCGTCTGGTCCTGGCCGACGGCATCGCCTATGCCAAACAACTTGGCGCCACTCACATCATTGATGCCGCCACTCTCACCGGCGCCTGCGTTGTGGCCCTTGGCATGATCAACGGCGGAGTCTTTTCCAATGACGAGGACGCCTACTCCCGCTTCAACGCGGCGCTCGCCGCGAGCGGAGAAAAGTTCTGGCGGCTGCCCATCGGCGATGAATACGCTGACTTGATCAAGTCCGACATCGGCGACATCAAGAACACGGGCGGGCGCTACGGCGGTGCAAGCACCGCGGCCGAGTTCCTCCACGCCTTCGCCGAGGACACGCCCTGGGTTCATCTCGACATCGCCGGCATCGCATGGGTTGAAGACGCCCGCCCCTATATCGCCAAGGGGCCCAGCGGAATCGCCGTGCGCTCCATTGTGGAGTGGGTGCGCAGCTACGAGCCGGACACCGGCAACACCGCCAGCGGACAGGCCTGAGCGAGACATCCTCGCTCCCTTGCCACATGCAGCGTGCGAGCGCGTCGTGCGCACTCCGCATGCGGCGCGCAACCCGGCTACATCGCCTCAGGGCTCTCAATGCCGAGCCAGCCCAGCACCATGACCAGCTCGCGCAAGGCCACCGCCGCTGTTGCCAGCAGAAACGTCTTCCGCGCCGCGTCCTCTTCGGTCAATATGTGATGCCGGTGATAAAAGTTGTTGAATTCCTGCGCAAGCTGAAAGGCATGTTTGGCCAGAAACGCCGGCTCTGACGTGGCAATACACTGCTCCAGAAGCAGCATGCGCCGCCCCGCCCGCAGCCACAATGCCCAGATGTCCTCTGCATCCGCGCCCTTCAGACAGGCGGCTGCGTCCAGCCCGGCAAATCCGGACAGTGCCTCCTCCGGCGTCAGGCCCGCCTTGCGAAAGATATTGCGCGCCCGCACCACGGCATACTGGATGTACGGCCCGGTTTCCCCCTCAAAGCTCAGCGCATCCTTAAAGTCAAAGGCAATCACCGAGTTCCGCGTGTACTTGAGCATGAAGTAGCGCAGCGCGCCAATGGCAATCTGCACGGCAATCTGTTGCCGCTCCGCCTCATCGCGACCCGTCTGCCGCGCATCCACCTCCGCGCGCGTGGCGGCAATCAGCTTGTCGATCAGGTCGTCAGCCTTCACGCCAAAGCCCTTGCGCCCGCTCACCTCGATGTAGGGCCGGTCCCGATCCTCCACCGGAACGTCGTAGCCGAGCTCCTGCGCGCACCTCGGCGTAAGCGCCACCATCTCATAGCTGAAGTGGGTATAGCGATCCGCCTGCTCGGTATAGCCCATGCCAAGCAGCGCCTGAATCACGTTGGCCTGCGGGTCGCTCTGCCTTGAATCGATCACATTGTAGATCGCCTGCGCTCCGCCAAAGTGCGGATGCTCCTTCTCGCCCTGCACGCACGAAATCCAGCACTCATGCGTTGGATAGCTGAAAAATTGCTTGTACTCGAAGTCCCTGCCCAGCAGCCCAAACTTCCACAGATGGTAGGCGATGTCTTTGCCCACATACGTGACAGTGCCGTTCGAGCGCACGATCACCTTGGCGTCCTCGTCGGTCTCACCCTCCGTGGCCTCGGCGCCGGGCCGCGTCATCACCCAGCAGCCCTTGTTCTTGCCCCCGGTCTCAAAGTAGAGAACCCCCTTTTGCTTCAATTGTTCAAAGGCCAGAGCCCAGAAGTTCAGGTGCAGAATCTCACTCTCGCGCGGCAGAAAGTCATACTCGATGCCCAGCCGCAACATGGTCTCCAGGTGTCGCCGCAGCACCGCTGTTGAAATCAGCTCGGCCACCTCGGCGGTCTCATTGCCTCCCTGTTCGATCGCATGCAGCGTGTCATAACGCATGCGCTTCCGCGCCTCCTTCTCCTGGTCTGTCCCTTCGCCATACCACTGCGAGGTTCGCGCATACAGGTCCCAGCAGTAGTAGTCGATGCGCCTGCCCGTCGCCGCCAGTTCCTCCAGCAGAGCGCGCACCGCCGCAACCGGCTTCCTCTCGAGATGCAGAAACCCCACCACCACATCCGCCACCTGCACGCCGGTGTTGTCGATGTAGTTCTGCACATCCACCATCTGGCCCGCGGCGCGCAGCAGGCGCACAAACGTGTCGCCCAGGATCGCGTTCCTCAGGTGCCCGATATGCGCTGCCTTGTTGGGATTGATGCTGGTGTGCTCCACCAGCGAATGCAGCCCGCTTGTGGATGATGATGATGACGCCGCCGCTCCCGCCGCCACCTGCCTCACCGCCGCGTCCCGGTCAAGCCGGGCATTGATGTACCCTGCGCCCGCCACCTCAAAGGACGCAAACCCCTCCAGCGGGCTCAGCGCGCCCACAATCTCCTGCGCGATAACCTTGGGAGCCTTGCGCAGCTTTCGCGCCAGCTCAAAGGCGACGGGCGTGGCCAGCTCGCCAAACTGCAGGTCCGGCGGCGTCTCCACCGGAATGGCCTCCAATTCCAGCTCATACCGGGTCTGCAAAATGTCGCGCAGGCGCGCCTCCAGCCGTTTTTTCAATGTCAGATACACGTCGTGGTGCCTCGTTGGCGCCTGGCTTCAAAAACGCCTGAAATCCTTGATTTTCAAGGGCGATTCTAACAGAGCGGCGCGCGGCTTCCAGTTTGACGCACCTCGCATCGCGCCATAAGATTGAAGGTAGTCGGCCTGAGTTCTCCCCGCTGCCGTCAACGGGGCAAATCGAAAGCAATCTTCCGTACATGACTCAACCTACGCCCACGCCTGAGCGCTACTACCTCACCACGCCCATTTACTACGTCAACGCGCGGCCGCACCTGGGCCACGCCTACTCCACCATCGTGTGCGACGCCATCGCCCGCCGCAAGCGCGCCCTGGGCATCGATACCTGGTTCCTTACCGGCACTGACGAGCACGGCCAGAAGATTGAGCGCTCCGCGAAGCTCGCCGGCCGCACGCCCCAGGAGTTCGCCACGGCAATCGCGGCGGAGTTTCGCGGCCTATGGGACCGCCTTGGCCTCGCCTATGACGACTTTATCCGCACCACCGAGGATCGCCACAAGCAGGGCGTACAGCATCTCTTCTCCACGCTGCGCGAGCGTGGATACATCTACAAGGGCTCCTACACCGGCCAGTATTGCGTCTTCGACGAGCTCTACGTCGACGGCCCGCCGGGCACGCCCTGCCCCGACTGCGGACGCATCACTGAAACCGTGAGTGAGGAGAACTACTTCTTCAAGCTCTCGGCATTCGAGCGCAGGCTGCTCGAGTTCTA
>DASSHM010000039.1:0-22237 GCA_035692885.1 Occallatibacter sp. | reverse complement strand
AGTGCCGCCGGAGAGGCTCTCGCCGTGGATCGCCGTCCCAGACTGAATGACCGGCTGCAGCACCATATTGTGAGGAGTGATATGACTGAGATTGTTGCCATTCGCGCTCGCGAGGTTCTTGATTCGCGCGGAAATCCCACTGTGGAAGCGGATGTGATCCTTGAGAGCGGCGCCATGGGCCGCGCCATCGTGCCTTCGGGTGCCTCCACCGGCGAGCATGAGGCCGTTGAACTGCGCGATGGCGACAAAAGCCACTACCTCGGCAAGGGCGTTCTGCAGGCCGTCGCCAATATCGAATCCGTTATTGCCCCCGAGCTCGAGGGCATGGACGCGGCCAACCAGCGCCTCATCGACCAGACCATGATTGCGCTCGATGGCACCGCCAACAAGAGCAAGCTCGGCGCCAACGCCATTCTCGCCGTCTCCATGGCCGCCACACGCGCCGTGGCCCAGTCCGTCGAGATTCCCCTCTACCGTTACCTCGGCGGCATCAACGCCAGCGTCCTGCCCACCCCCATGATGAACATCCTCAACGGCGGCGCGCATGCCGACAACAATGTTGACTTTCAGGAGTTCATGGTGATGCCCGTCGGCGCGGAGCGCTTCTCTGACGCACTGCGCTGGGGCGCCGAGGTCTTTCACACCCTCAAGGGCGTGCTCAAAAAGAAGGGTTACAGCACCTCGGTGGGCGATGAAGGTGGCTTTGCGCCGTCGCTCAAGTCCAACACCGAGGCCATCGAGGTCATCCTCGAAGCCATCACCCTGGCCGGCTACAAGCCCGGCAAGCAGATTGCCATCGCGCTCGACCCCGCCGCCAGCGAGTTTTACGACAAGGAGAAGGGCAAGTACGTCTTCAAGAAGAGTGACAAGCGGGAGCTCTCCAGCGAGGAGCTGATTGATTTCTGGGATGGCTGGACCCGCCAGTACCCCATCGTCTCAGTCGAGGACGGCCTCGCCGAGGACGACTGGAACGGATGGCGCATCATGACCGACCGCATGGGCGGCCGCATCCAGCTCGTCGGCGACGATCTCTTCGTCACCAACGTCAAGCGCCTCCAGCAGGGCATCGAGGAGGGCGTCGCCAATTCCATCCTCATCAAGGTCAACCAGATTGGCACCGTCACCGAGACCCTCGACGCCATCGAGCTCGGCCGGCGCTATGGCTACACCTCCATCATCTCCCACCGCTCCGGCGAAACCGAGGACACCTTTATCGCCGACCTGGCTGTCGCCACCGGCGCGGGACAGATCAAAACGGGCTCCGCCAGCCGCACCGATCGCATCGCCAAATACAACCAGCTCCTCCGCATTGAAGAGGAACTGGGCGCCGGCGCCATCTTCCTCGGCCTCGAAAGCCTTAACTACAACGACTAGCCCTTGGCCCCATTTCTCCGGCGGGGCATTTGCAGGCCGCTGTGCCTCGCCCGGAATTGGCAATGATTTTCTTCTCAAGGTTTCTTTTGTCAGCTCCCCTTCTTTCATCACTTCTGACCTCAAGGAATTTGATTCGTGTCCATCGTCAAGCGTCCTCTCCTTCTCACCATCCTCGACGGATGGGGCTATCGTGCTGAAACCGCCAACAACGCCATCGCTCTTGCGCGCAAGCCCGCCTATGACAAGCTGCTCCGCGAGTTTCCCAACACGCTGATTCGCGCCTCGGAGCACTTTGTCGGCCTGCCCGACGGCCAGATGGGCAACAGCGAGGTCGGCCATCTCAACATCGGCGCGGGGCGCATCGTGCAGATGGACATTACGCGCATCGACGCGCAGATTGCCTCGGGCGAGTTCCAGAACAACCCCTCCATCGTGCAGGCCATGCATCGCGCCCGCGAGGGCGGACGGCAGCTTCATCTCTTCGGCCTCGTCTCTGATGGCGGCGTCCACTCCCACCAGGAGCATCTTTATGCACTCCTCCGCACCGCGCGCCACCATGGTGTCGAACGGGTTCTTGTGCACGCCTTTATGGACGGCCGCGACACCCTGCCAACCTCCGGCGCAGGCTACATCGCCGCCCTGGAGCAGAAGATGCGCGAGTACGGCGTGGGCAGGCTGGCCTCGGTGAACGGGCGCTACTACGCCATGGACCGCGACCGGCGCTGGGAGCGCGAACGCAAGGCCTTTGAGGCAATGGTGGCGGGCAGGGCCGAGGGCGGCGGGCACGCCGACCCCGTGGCGCGCATCAAGGAGAGTTACAACAACGGCATCACCGATGAGTTTCTGGTTCCGTTCGTCGTTGTCGGCGGCGACGGCAAGCCCACCGGCCAGATCCGCGACGAGGACGTCTGCATCAACTTCAACTTCCGCGCCGACCGCGCCCGGCAGATTACCCGCGTCCTCGCCCGCGAGAGCGGCCTCAACAGCAAGGGCGGGCGCGACCTTGAGGGCTGGGAGGCCCTCGACCAGACCATTCCGCGCAGCGAGATACCAAAGGGCCTGCACTACGTGTGCATGACACAGTACGACAAGCTCTACGAGCTGCCCCTCGTCATCCTGCCTGAGTCGATGGATAACATCCTGGCCAACATCCTCTCGCAGCACCGTCTGCGCAACCTGCGTGTGGCCGAGACGGAGAAGTTCGCCCACGTCACCTACTTTTTCAATGGCGGCATCGAGACGCCCTTCCCCGGCGAGGAGCGCACCCTGATTCCCTCGCTCAAGGTGGCCACCTACGACCTTGCACCGGAAATGCGCGCCGAAGGCATCGGCGACACCATCGTGAAAGCAGTCAGCGACACCGCCTTCGACCTGATCGTGGCCAACTTCGCCAATGCCGACATGGTGGGCCACTCAGGCCGCCTGGAGCCCACCATCAAGGCAGTCGAAGCCGTCGACACCCAGTTGGGTCGCATCTATAAAGCCGTCAAGGAAAAGAATGGAAGCTGGCTCATCACCGCTGATCACGGCAACGCCGAGCTGATGGTCGATCCCGTCACCGGCGGCCCGCACACCGCCCACACCACCAACCCCGTGCCCTTCATCTACGTCAGCGAGGATGCGGGCAACTACCGTCTCCGCCCCGATGGCTCGCTGCGCGACATCTCGCCCACCCTGCTGAATCTTCTCCATCTCGGCCTGCCCAAGGAGATGACCGGCGGCGACCTCCGCACTCCCGTCCGCCAGTAGCAGCCCCGGCTCAGCAACCTCAAACGACAGCGGCCTCCGCTCAGGAGGCCGTGTGCGATTCCCTTGAATCTGTTTCTCTACCGGGACCGGAATGACTTGATTGCCGCCGGCAGCCGCTCTTCAAGCAGCTTGGCGCGCTCCGATGCAATGCCGCTCAGATAGGTCGGTGCGGGCGTGGCCATCAGCACCAGCACAAATGCAACCAGCGAGAAGATGAGCCCGGCCACTCCAGCAGACATCAGCATGTGATACATGTCGGTGATGTCCAGGCCGAGTACATTGAAGGCATAGCTCTCCAGCGGTTTGATGTGATGCACCACCGCCAGGGCAAACAGAAAGAACACCACCGCCAGCGAGGTCAGTACCGCCAGCGTCACATCCAGGGTGCGATGAAATTTTTGGTGCGCGCTGCAGTAGCCGCATTCCGCCAGATGTTTTTCATAGTCGCGGCGCATATCTGGATGGATGCCCGAGATGTCATAGCGCCAGCTTGCCAGGATCGCGCCTACCACATGGTCGGTACAACCGGTTCTTGCCATACTGGTTAGACTCACTTTGCAGTAGGAGGTGCGCATCCTGGGTGATTCAGAGCGGCTCCTGCTTGCCACGGGTTGCATGCTCAACCCAGAGATTTGTGAACCGTGTCACATATTCTGGAGTTTTGTCCAGCGTATTCGTTTCCCGGGCGCAATATCCCGCCGATGCCCGTGCCCGCCTGCGAGTTACAGCGTCGTGCCCAGTCTCATTTTACCCCAGTCGACTTAAAAAGAAATGGCCTCCATCGGCTCGTGCTGCGCGGCCAGCAACAGATGGTTGCTCAGCAGGCTGGCCCGCCCGGCCAGAGCCCTCTCGGCAGTTATCCTCGCAAGTTCAGGAAGATTATTGCTTTCAGATAGATGACCAAGAATCACATACGCTGCCTGGCCGTCGTATTCCTTTTCCAGGAACTCCGCCGCCGAGTCGTTTGAGAGATGCCCCACCCGCGAAAGCACGCGCTGCTTCACTGTCCATGGATACGGCCCGTCCCGCAGCATCTCCAGGTCATGGTTCGACTCCAGCAGCAGCAAGTCAAGTCCTTTCAATTGAGCCTTTACGTTCGGCGGAATATACCCGAGGTCCGTCGCCACACCCATCCGGACGCTCTCGGCCTGCAGCACAAACCCCACCGGGTCAGCCGCATCATGCGGAATGGTGTATGGACTGATGGAAATGTCCCCAATCTGGAACGGCTGCCCTGCCTCAAAATACTCCACGGCCGGCAGCCACGCCGGATCCTTCTTCTGCATCTCGGCCGGGCTCCCGGGCTCCGCAACGCCAACCTCGGCGGCTGCCGCTGCGCCGGTCTCATCCGGCTCGCCTTCGTCTTCGGCCGCGTTCGCTTCAGCCTGCCGCTCCGCTGCCTGCGCCCGGCACTTCTCCAGCCACTGCTTGTAGGTCATCTGCCGCCGCGGCATCAACCAGCGCATCCATGCGCGGTGTGTCCCCTCGGTGAAGTAGACAGGAATCCCGAGCTTGCGCGCCGTTGATGCCAGGCCGTTCACATGGTCCTGGTGCTCGTGGGTCACCACAATCGCGTCCAGCGTCTCCGGGTCCTCTCCGGCCAGCCGCATCCGCCGGAAGATCTCCCGGCAACTCAGTCCCGCGTCCACCAGAATGCGCGTCTGCCCGCCGGTGATAACCGTACAGTTTCCCTTCGAACCCGATGCCAGCACCGTGAACCGGACCATGCACAGAGCATACCGCCTTTTGCCGTGTATCGACGCCCGGCCTGGTTAATCGACAGGGAACAATCTGCTTGCGATATTGGGCTGTCTGCCTTCACGCCGCCGCATCCGGCCGTGTCTGCCCTGCGGGTAAATCAATCAGAACCAGCGTTCCCCTCCCGGGACTGCTGACCACGCTGAAGCGCGCCTCCGATCCATACAGCACTTCCAGCCGCTCCTGCACGTTCTTCATGCCGATTCCCGCGCCCCGGCGCGGCAGGGCCGAGTCCGGCCGTGCGCCGATGCCCACTCCGTCGTCCGCCACCTCAATCCGCATGCGATCTCCGCTCAGCCGGCTGCGCAGCGTCACGGTCCCGCCGTGAAGCCTCGGCTCCAGCCCGTGCTTGATGCTGTTCTCCACCAGCGGCTGCAGCAGGATGCTCGGCACCAGCACGTCCAGTGTCCGCGGATCGATCTCCTTTTCCACCCTCAGCTTGTCGGCTCCAAAGCGCACCACCTCAATCGCCAGATAGTCGTCGGTAAAACTCAGCTCCGTGCTCAGGGGCACGAACGTGTCGTGCTCCTTTAATAAAGCGCGCAGGATATTGGCCAGCTTGACCGTCATCTCACGCGCCAGCTCCGGCTGGATGCGCACCAGGGATGCAATCGAGTTCAGCGTGTTGAACAGGAAGTGGGGATTAATCTGCCTCTGCAGCGCGTCCAGCCTCGCCTCCAGCAGCAGGCGGTTCTGCTCCTCCAGCTTTCGCTCAATGCGCAGCGCGTTCCACACCTTGATCGCAATCCCCACCACAATCGGCGCGGTGATCCACACCAGCACCTGCATCCACCACTGGCTGGCCACCAGGGCAAACAGCCTTCGCGGCGCCGCCGCCGCGATCCACGTCCGGCACGCCTCCGCCGCCACAATCCCAAACAGCATCAGGAACTGCCGGTCCACGCGCGGGTGGCGCAGGTTGCGCCGCACCCATCGATACAGGCTCAGGTCGATAAACGGCGTGAACGACCAGATATCCTCCTGCTGCACAAACCGCCCCAGCAAACCCGCAAGCAACGCCAGTGCCACGTTGAAGGGCAGGGTGAGAAACTCGTGATGCAACATCGCCGGAGCCGACAGCACCGCGCCGCCCACCGCCGCTGACCCCGGACCCACCAGCAGACCCAGCAGGATGATGGCCTCAAACGATATATCGGCGGCCAGAAAGTTCGGCACCGTCGTCCTGACCCACACCCCCAGCGTCAGCGGCACCAGAAAAAACAACAGCAGCGTCAGCGTCTGCCGCGGTCTGCGGTGCTCGGCAAAAAACAGCCGCCTGAAGCTGGCGGCCCGTGCCAGCGCGCTGGCCACTGAGGCCACCACCCCCAGCTTCACCAGCAGAGTCACCAGGATGAGCTTGTCCGTCACCCCATCACTGTATCGCGCCACGCTCCGGCGCAACGAACTTTCGCCGCCTGGTTCCCTCCGCGTTCCCTAAAGCCCGCCGTGTCCGCCTCCGTCGCGAGCCGCGCGCCCGGCACAGTAAAATAGAGCCATATGGAATTCGAGAGCGTGAAGAAGATTGCCGAGGCAGCCTTCCCCACCCGCTGGGGAGATTTCCGCATCCTTGGCTTTGAGGGAACACCGGCTTCAGGATCCGCTCCCGGTTCCACCGAGGATTGCACGGGCGCTCTGCCTCCGCCGCCTGAAGGTCTCGTCGCGCTCGTCATGGGCGACATTCACGCCGCGCCGCCGCTCGTCCGCATTCACTCCCAGTGCCTTACCGGCGACGTCTTCGGCTCGCTCCGCTGCGACTGCCGCCTCCAGCTCGAACTGGCCCTCAGTCAGATTGCCGCCCAGGGCGCTGGCATCCTGCTCTATGAGCAGCAGGAGGGCCGCGGCATCGGACTGATGGCCAAGCTCAAGGCCTACGAATTACAGGATCAGGGACTGGACACCGTTGAAGCCAACGTCGAGCTCGGATACGCCGCCGATTACCGCGGGTACGAGTTGCCGGCCCGGGTCCTCAAACTTCTCGGCGTCTCCCAGGTCCGCCTCATCACCAACAATCCTCAGAAAGTTGCCGCGCTTGAGTCTGCCGGCATCGCCGTAACCCAGCGCGTCTCGGCAGAAGTGGAGCCGCAGCAGAGCTTCGAACGTTATCTGCGCACCAAGCAGGAAAAGATGGGGCACATCCTCGACACGGTTGGCGAGTTCAACAGTCTCGGCTGACCTTCCCTCCGGACTTCAGCTCAGCCGCGTTTCCAGCAGCACGGCGGCTGCTGACGCCGGCTTCAGCCTGATTCGAAGCACGCCCATTTCCGCGGCCAGATGTTCCACGCGCAGCGGCTTCCACGGCGCGGCCTCGAGCCTTGCGCCGGCCAGCGTCACGTCCGAGATTGCCGTGAGGCTCGGCGCCTCCAGCCGCCACACCCGCGCCACGCCATTCGCCTTCACGGCAACGTCAAGCGGCATTTCCTGATCCTTGTTAATCACCACCATCCGCGTGCCGCCGTTCGCAAAGTCCGCTGCATATGCCGTCGCGCGCGCTGCATCCACTCCCGGGGTCACGGTGCGCATTCTGCCCCCTGCCACAACGCCGGCCAGCTTCATGCCATAGAACACGGGCCGGGCCGTAAATCCGTGCTCGCGGCTTCCGGCAACCGGCGTATAAAAACTGCCCTCCTGCGCTTCCATCGCCGCTTTCGCGCTCAGCTTCTCACCCGGCAGATGTCCGCCCAGCGATGCCCTGATCTGCTTGGTTCCGCCGCCGTGCAGGTTCACCCCCGCCGCGCCGTCCGCCGCCAGCTTCAGCAGATAGTCCGCGGCCCACAGCGCCGCGCAGAATGCGTTGCTCATGCCCGGCTTGCCCCCGCGATAGCACGAGTTCCCCTCGGTCATCCGCCACTCGATGCCCGCTTGCCGCGCTGCCGCAGCCATGCGCGGCACGTCGCGATCCACGCGGGGGTCGGGCCCCAGCAGCCTCGCCACTGTTACCCGCGGATCGTCCGGCGGCCCCTCGGCGTAGTAATGGCCCGTGCAGGCCACAATCCTGCCCGGCAGCCGCCTGGGAGCCTCTGCGGCAAAGCGCACCACCCACTCCGTATTCGATCCCACATCAGGCCCGCCAAATCTTGCTCCGGGCACCTGTGCAATCACCGCATGCGCAAAGCTGAGCCACTGGGCAAGATACCGGTCAAAATCCCAGTCTGGCCCGCGCAGGCCATTGTTCGCGTTCTTGTAGAACTCCGGCTCGTTGCCAATCTGGAAAAACTGCAGTCGCGGTCCCAGTGCCTTGGCCACATAGGCGGCTTCCCGCGCTGCCCTCTCCGGCGTGCCCGTGCCCAGATTTAACCCATAGATGGCGCGCCATCCCGCCGCTTCAAGAAACCCGGCCAGGTTGTCCACTGCCTGCGGACCGATGGCCGTGAAGGTGTGCGGCATCCAGTTGCTGTCGCCTTTGTGCGCCGGGCTCCTCGGAGCGGTCTCGTTCCCGCTCGCCTTCCACCAGCAGAACTCGCTTGAATTGCCCCCGATGCGCAAAATTCCCCGTGGGCTCAGCGTCTTGAAGATTGCAATCAGGCTGGCGTTGTCTGGCGCAAAAAAGTCTGGGTCCGCCAGTTGCATGGTCTCGTAGCTCAGCCCCAGGTAGTCTTCGGGAACAGCCTCCGTCGCCGCCGCTCCCACCCGCGCGGTCAGTTCCCCATCCTGTGCCCAGCCGGGAATGCCGCGCAGAGCCGCCGCGGCAAGGCCCGCGCCCACAAACGCCCGCCGGGTCAGCCCAAACGGGCTGACCTCCTGCCTGGCGTCGCCTTCTGTCATGATTGCTTCAACCCCGCAGCGCCTTCAGCACCTTCGCGGTCGTCACCACCTGCCCGGTGTGCCGTTCGGCGTGTTCGGCCACATGCACCAGCACGCCCCCGATTGACGTCGGCAGTTGTTTGCGCCCCACGCCGCGAAACGTCTCCACATCCTTGCTCGCCAGCGCCTTGACCCGTTCCGCTCCGTGAGTGAATGATGCCTCCACCTCGGCAATCATCTCCGCCAGCGATTCGGTGCCGCCCTGCTCAGCCTTCAACGCTCGCATCTGCTCCGGAGAAATCTGTCCTCCCTCGGCATAGGTCAGCAGCCGGTCGGTCGATCGCGCCAGGTGCTTCAGATGGAACGATAGCGGCGTCAGCCCCAGAGGCTCGGCATGCGCCTCGGTATCCGTCAGCCCTTCAGTCCACTTCTTCAGGTCTTCCAGCACCAGTTCAAAGGCATGCAGAACGGCGCGGCCCACCGCTGGCGTCTCCGCATGAGTTCCGCTCAACCACGGCTCCACGCCTGGGGGATGATTCGCTGGCGTCGACATTAATCAGATCCTCCCTTGGCCCTGGCCGGCCCTTCAGGTTAGCCTGCGCTCTTCACCCGCACCACGGTGATCTTCGCAAAGCCCTCTTCAAATACCGGCGGCTTCAGCTTTTCCGCCATCTTGCGCATCACCTCTTCGGCCACCATGCGGTCACGGGAGCGGTTCCGGTCAAGGCAAACCTCAAGTGGTACATCAAAAAATACCGCTTGAACCTCGTATCCAAAGCTCTTGGCCATTTTGATCCACTGCCGCCGCTCGTGGATTGAAAGGTTGGTCGCGTCCACATAGTTCCACGGCATCCGGGCAATCAGGCGCGCGCGCAGCAGCGAGCGAAGCGTGGAAAACACCAGCCCCTGATAGCGCTGCTCTTCCACGTCGTCAAACAGAATGTTGCGCAGCAGGTCGCTCGACAGCGGCGTTACCCCGCGCCGCAGGAACCAGGTCGTCTTTCCGGATCCCGGCAAGCCGATCGCCAGCACCACATGGCCCCGGGGCGCCTGCGCCGAGCGTTCTCCCGGCTGCGCCTCCGCTGGCGGAAGGCCCGACAGCTCCGGCTGCGTCTCCACCTCGAGCCGGCCTGCGTTGCGCGGCTCGTTCCAGTCCCGTTTCGCAGGCTGCGGATCGCGCTGCGGCCTCGCCTCCTCACGCCCTCGCGGCTCGCGTGCTGCCGGCGTCTCGTCGGGATAAAGCGGCACCAGCGGCCGCGGCTGATTGGTGGGGATCTCCTGCCCGATCTTGCCTGTGGATTCCGAGGTGTTGGGTGCGCGTCTTGAACGTTTTCTCATGCCGTCCTGGTTACCTGCATTCTGCTATCGGGATAACACACTTCCTTTGGGCGCTGCAAATTCCACGCCTCGCGTCACATGCCCCCGCCTTCACCCAGCTTTCTATCAGCCCGCAAGCCCATGCGCCGGCACGCAGGTGAATCGATTTTCACTGCGGCGTCAGCGCCCCGGGTGTTACCATGAAGAGTTTGGTGGAATTGCCTTCTGCACCATATTTTCAGCCGCCGAACAACCTTGCTTCAACACCTCAGCTTCACCCACATTTCAAGGAGATTACGCACATGGCAGTAAAGGTTGGCATCAACGGCTTCGGCCGAATTGGACGCAACGTGTTTCGCGCCGCGCTCGGCAATCCAGCCATCGAGTTCGTAGCCGTCAACGACTTGACCAGCCCCGCAACCCTCGCCCACCTGCTCAAGTACGACTCCATCCTGGGAAACCTGTCCCATGAGATTGTCGCCGGCGATGACTTCATTGCGGTGGACGGCAAAAAGATCAAGGTGTTCGCTGAGAAGGACCCCGCCAAGCTACCCTGGGCCGGCGTAGGCGCGCAGATTGTCGTCGAGTCCACCGGCCGATTCACTGACGCCACCGTGGCCAAGTCCCACCTCGGCTCCACTGTCAAAAAGGTCATCATCTCCGCCCCCGCATCCAATGAGGACATCACCATCGTCCTCGGCGTGAACCAGGACAAGTACGACCCGGCCAAGCATAACGTCATCTCCAATGCGAGCTGCACCACTAACTGCCTTGCGCCCGTCGTCAAGGTGCTCCTCAGGGAGTTCGGCATTGTCAGCGGCATCATGACCACCATTCACAGCTACACCAACGATCAGGTCATCCTCGATTTCCCCCACAAGGATCTCCGCCGCGCCCGCGCCGCGGCCATCAACATGATCCCCAGTTCCACCGGCGCGGCCAAGGCCCTCAAGCTGGTCATCCCCGAGGTCGCGGGCAAGCTCGACGGCTTCGCCATCCGCGTCCCCACCCCCAACGTCTCCATCGTTGATCTCACCGTCATCAGCGAAAAGACCACCGACGCCAAGGCCGTCAACACCGCCCTCAAGGCCGCCTCTCAGGGTGACCTCAAAGGCATCCTCGGCTACGACGAAAACCAGCTCGTCAGCTCCGACTTCAAGGGCGACAAGCGCAGCTCCATCGTGGATGCGCCGCTCACCAAGGTCGTCGGTCAAAGCGTCAAGGTCCTAAGTTGGTACGACAACGAGTGGGGCTACTCCAACCGCGTCGTCGATCTCATCGGCTTCCTGGCCTCAAAGGGCCTTTAAGCCCCAACCCCGGCAGACGCCTCGCCCTGTCCATGCGGATTCCCGGGCAGGACGAGGGCGGGCCTGCCCCGTCTGATCCACATGCGAAAGAACATCAGCGGCGATTCCCCCTTCGAGCCCATCATCGGCTTCTCGCGTGCCGTGCGCGTCGGCAACGCCGTGCACCTCTCCGGCACCGGTCCCGTCGGCGCGGATAACGAAGACGCCGCCGGCCAGACCCGGCGCATCTTCGCCATCGCCGGGAAAGCCCTCGCCGAGGCCGGCGCATCCTTTGAGGATGTCGTCCGTACCCGCATGTATCTCACACACGTTGAGGACTGGGAGGCCATCGGCCGCGTCCACGGCGAGTTCTTTGCCCGCGTGCGGCCCGCCGCCACCATGGTGGTCGTTGCCCGCCTGCTCAATCCGGCCTGGCGCATTGAGATTGAGATGGATGCCGTCATCCTCGGCTCCTAGCTCCGCCAGCCATTCAGAAAGGTCTTCGCCTTATGTCCAAGCTCTCCATTCGCGATATCGATCTGGTCAACAAGCACGTCTTCATCCGCGTCGATTTCAATGTCCCGCTCTCTGAGGATGGCTCCACCATCACCGACGACACCCGCATCGTGGCCACCCTGCCCACCATCGAGTACGCGCTTCGTCACAAGGCCCGCGTCATCCTTGCCTCGCACCTCGGCCGGCCCAAGGGCAGGCCCGATCCCCGATACTCCCTGCGCCCCGTCGTTGACCGCCTGCGCTCCCTGCTTGACCACCGGCTCGGCGAAAGCACCAACGTCGCCTTTGCCCCCGATTGCGTCGGCGAGCTCGCCACCGAACTCTCCCGCCAGCTTGAGTCGCGCCAGGTCCTGCTGCTTGAGAACCTCCGCTTCCATGCCGAGGAGGAAGCCAACGACCCCGGCTTCTCACAGCAGCTCGCCTCGCTCGCCGAGGTCTACGTCAATGACGCCTTCGGCTCCGCCCATCGCGCCCACGCGTCCACTGAGGGCATCACCCACTTCCTTCGCCCCGCCGTAGCCGGCCTGCTTATGGAGAAGGAGATCACCTACCTCGGCAAGGCGCTCGAATCCCCTGAGAAGCCCTTCGTCGCCATCATCGGCGGCTCCAAAATCTCCGGGAAGATTGACGTGATTAACAACCTCCTCGACAAGGTGGATACCCTCGTCATCGTCGGCGGCATGGCCTATACCTTCCAGCGCGCCCTCGGCGTCGCCACCGGCAAGTCACTTGTCGAGGAGGACAAGATTGGCGTCGCCGGCGAGGCGCTCGCCAAGGCAAAGTCCAAAGGCGTCCGCCTCATGCTGCCCGTTGACAACATCCTCGCCGACCGCTTCGCCGCCGACGCAAAAACCCAGCCCTGGGACACCAGCAAGGACTTCCCCGCCGACTGGCAGGGCCTCGACATCGGCCCCGGAACCATCGCGGCCATCGAGGAAGTCGTCTCCGCCGCCCGCACCATCGTGTGGAACGGCCCCGCCGGCGTCTTTGAGTTTCCCCGCTTTGCCGTCGGCACCAACGCCATCGCCCGCGCCGTCGCGGCCAACAAGGCAGCCACCTCCATCATCGGCGGCGGCGACTCCGTCTCCGCCATCAACCAGGCCGGCGTCGCCGGCGAGATTACCCACATCTCCACTGGCGGCGGCGCAAGCCTCGAATTCCTCGAAGGCAAAAAGCTCCCCGGCGTCGAAGCCCTCACCAACAAGTAGCTCTACGTCGAAGTGCCTCTGCCACCGGCTCCAGGTGCCCACGCGCCGGTTCCAGGGAGCAGGAAATCAACGAGCCGCGTTTATCTTCCGGGGATTGAATGCGGTTGCTTCAATGCCAATGCCGGCATGGTCACCGTGCCGATTCGACTGGAGTTTTCGTCCACCACCACCACGCGCAGCGCTCCCTCGCCCGGCTTCGATTGCAGGCGTTGATCGAAGGTCAACCCTTCGCGCAGAATTCTCTGGTAGGTGGCCGGCTGTAATTGCAGACCCAGCCGCTCTCCCGTCACCTTGGCGTGCAATCCGTCCAGGGGGCGGTCAACCAGAAAGATGTCCAGCCTGTCGGCCCAGACCTTGCCGCTCTGCGCTACGTCCAGGTCAGTTCCCGCAATCTTCAGCCTCAGCAGGCTGCCTTTCGAGTCAACTGCCGGCGTGGCGCTCATCGCAATTTCGCTCATGTCTTCCGGCTGCCAGATTGCCTGGCTGATCCGCTCCTTCATTGTCGCGGGCTCCTTCGCCGCCAGGTATCCCGTGCGATAACGCAACGCAATCTTGCGCCGGTCTTTCACCTTCACGGTGATCCTGTGATACTTGCCGTCTGCCGGCAGGGTGGGTACAAAACTCAGTTGATAGGCCGCGCGGCCGTCGTCCACAATGCCGTGCAACTCGTTGGCGATGTCGCCTGCCCGCCGCAGCGCGCTCCCGCCGGTTGCCTCTGCCAGCTCGCGAAACTCGGTGCTGATGGGGTGCGTATCCTGCTTGATCCTGTCGGCGGCCCGGCCGGGATTGATATTGCGTTGCGATTTTTCGAGAGATTCCTTTGCTTCCTCCTGCTCCGATGGGGGAAGTGTGGAGAGCTGAATCCCCGCCGAGTCCGCGGCAGCCGGGTTTAACTGCACATTTGCATTGGAGAGATTGGCGCCCACTCCGCCGGCCTCAAGCTGGGAGGCATCCAGCGGATAGATGCTGACATGCGCGGCATTCAGGGCCTCCTGCGCACCCAGAACGAGAGGCGCAATATGGTTGCCGCCGCTCTCATTGCTCGCTGCCTGATCGCTCCAATCCGCCAGCACATTGTCGCTTGCGACCCAGATAAGCGATTTGTGACCCGCGATCATCGCCAGGTGACGTGCGATGCCGGGAAGAATCACCAGGGAGTCTCGTGCCGGGTTGCTGCCAAGCGCCAGAAGCTGCGGACTGGTGGGCTGAGCGGCTGCTGACATCCCCATGGGCGACCCGCCATTCACTGAGAGAAGATCGATCGCATTGTCGACATAGTCCATCTGGTGCCGGTTGCGCTTCTCCGCTGCCTGCGCCCGGGCAAGGTCCTGCGCGCTTGGCATCCAATGCTTCAGTGTCTCCGCCAATAGCGCGGTATCGCTGGTGGGCTCTTGCAGAGCCTGAAAGGAATAGGCCTTTCTTACATACAGTCCGACCCGTTCTTCACTGGGCATCGTGCTTAGAAAGCGCAGCATCTCCTCACGGGCGCGGGTCAGGTCGCCAAAGGCCAGACTGCTCGCATCGATCATCAGGATTGTCGTCTCGCCCGGTGGGTTCATCACCCCCGAGTCTCCATTCATCGCAATCTTCGCCTGGTTCGAAAACACCGGCGGCTCGTTGGTGTCTTCAATTCGCGCTTGCTCCGCGGCGGGCTTCCCCGCCTCAACCTCACCCGCCTGCGAAAAGAACCGCACCTTCTGCTTCACTCCGTTGTCGAAGACTTCAAAGTCTCCGGGCTTAAGATTTGTGATCGGCCGTCCTTTCTTGTCAAAGGCCACCACGCTCACGTCCACCAGCCGCGATGTCGTCCGCAGCACGAAACCGGATTCGTTCACACGAGTCTGCACAGCCGCCGGAAGCGTTGGCAGGCTCGTCAAAGGCATTCTGTTAATCTCCGGTTGCGCCGGCTGGAGCGCATGGAGCGCCGTTGCAGCGGAGGTCGTGGCCGGCGTCGACCCTTCATCCGCGCGCGCCGATGGTGCCGGGGCCTTGCTCTCTCCGGCGCCGCTGGCTGCGGCAGGCGCCGTCGTCGTGCGGTCTTCCGGCTCACTCGTGGCATGCGGCTTTTCTGGCCCTGTCGCGGCAGCTTCCTCCGGAGTCGCACTGCTGGCTGCCGCTTCATGCTCCGGCTGCTCCGCCGCCAGCCGCGCCTCCTCGGGGGTCAGGATGCGCGCATTCGAGCGGAACACGTGGTACTTCTCGAACGCCACTTCGCTCAGCGATGTCCTGAGAGGCTGCAGGTGCTCGGCCAGGGCATACCGGTAGCGCGGGTCGCGCTGCACGCTCTGTGCCACCGCGACCGAGACGCTTTTTGTCGGGCACGTATACGTCTTGCCGCCAATCCCCACCGGCCCGTAGTCAACCAGGATATCCGCCCTCACAACCGGCTCAGGCGCTTTGACATCGGCAATTACCGTCAGTCTTTTGATCGTCCCCGTCTCCGGCTCAATGGTCATCTCGCCGCGATAGCCCACGACCTTGTGATAGAGATGCACATCGGCTGCCTCGGTCGCGCTTTGCGTGGCCACGCAGCAGTAGTTCACCCGGTAGTGCGACTTGTCTTGGGGAACCTCGTACTTGAAGACTGCGAGCATTCCCTTGGGCCCCTGCTCCCAGTGGCTCCAGCCGAGACGGTTCCGCGCCGCGTCCAGCAGCACCGTCGAGAGCATCGGCCCGAACACTCCCAGCGTCTGCAAGCCCGCGCTTGCCATCTGCTTTCTGCCCGTACCGGGGTCCACAACCTCCCGTCCGTCACGGTAGAGAACCGTAACGCTCGAAGTTCCCACTGCGTGCATCGGCTGATACGGAATCAGCCCAGTCACGGTTTCGACCTGGGGCGTATCCTCCAGCCGGTTCGTGATCCGCGTCGCAAAGAAGTTCGGCAGTTGGGGTATCGTCTTGCTTACATACTCCACCACCCGGCTCATCATCCGGCGCTGCCGGGCAAGGTCCGGAGCAGCTCGCGCGGGGATTTCATCGGCCGGCAAATCGAGGAAGGCCGACTCGTCGGCAAGCGCAACAAGAGCCTGCCTGCTCTTATCGCCCGGGACCAGCTTCTCCAGTTTTGCCAGTTGATTCGCGCTCAGCTGCTGGGTCAGCTCCATGCCGGCGATATGCCACGCAGCATCCGCATCGGACTTGCCCTCAAGGCCTGAGATGCTGCTCTCAAGCTGGCTCACCGTCACGGCCTGTAGCCCATGCGATGGGATGGAACACATCGACAGGACTGCCAGGCATCCGATGAGCGGCAATCTCCGAGCAATAGACATTCAAGTCTCCCGCCGGCGCTGCCTAACATTATGATACGCGCCTGAAACCCATGCGATTGGTAGTTGCAATCAGCCGCAGACCAATTCACCGGACAGTTACTCATGTGTTCAAGCCGGGTGCCGGTGCCCCGGTCTCCGGCTGTTGGAGAACTGGAAAGCAACGTACTCGCCAAATCCCTCCACCCCGTTTGCGTAGAATTACCCCGTCCTCATGCACAATAGCTTCAGGGCAACCTGCGCACCGCGATACGGACGACCGGCGTCCCCGGCAAGCGGTCTATGCAGGCTGGGGGTACCCCCTCCCCCCTGAAATATTTGCGGTTTTCCACAGAACTTTTGCCATGAATTACAGCGATTTGTGAAACGGCCTACTCCGTCTCGCCCACCGCCGAAGCCGGACAGCCCGGTGCCGCAATCCCGTACTTGCGATCCAGAAACTTCCGCAGCGCGCCGGGGAGTGATTCAGACAACTCCTGCCATGTCAGTGACTTGAGTCTTATTCTTAAATCTGCTGCTTTCACTGCCGCCATCACTCTGAACCACATCTCCCTCAGGTCGGGCCGGCGCTCGTCAAACAGCACGCAAAAGCTCAACCCCTCGGCCTCGGCGGCCAGTACGTTGCGAATCAGTTGATACCCGGCATAGCCCTCCTCCGCCGGCTCCGCTTCCCGTGCCCGCTCTACAATTCCCTCTTGAAAAGCCCGCGCTGCCTCCTCATCGCCTGCGTCTTCCCACTCCTGCGTAAACTCCTCGGCAAACTCCACCGCGGCCCTCTGCCGCGCCGCTTTGATCTCCACCCGCGGCAGCAATCCGCGCTCAAACGCGACATCAAAATCCCGGTAGTCCTCCATCACTGCTGCCGCCCGCGTTTGAAAATCCGTCTCCGTCAGCTTTGCCTCCACCAGCAGGCTGCCCAGCTTCATGTCCACCTCGGTGCGGTCAAACCTTCCGTTCTTAAGCGGAACCCGCGCCTTCCACCCGAACACCGGCTCCGCGCCAACTTCAATGCCCAGCATCCGCCTCACCGCCGCCGATTCCACCACCCCCGGCGTGCAGAACACATTCATCAGCAGCGCGTCCGAGCTCATCGACGAGTCCAGCTCGCGCCATTTGCGCTCCGCTCTGGGCAGTGAACGCGCCTGGGCATGAACCTTGTCAAAGCGCTTCAGCCATTCCGGCCGTGCCAGAATCGCGGCGTACGCGGGGTCAAAAAAATTTCCATGCCGCGCGCCATCCGGCGCATACACCACCACGGGCGGAGTGCCATGGCTCTCCGCATGCGGACAACCTTGTGCCAGAAGCCGGTTCAGCGCTCCCAGCTCCAGTCTCAACCGGCTTGCCTCAAATCCCATATCGCGCCTCGGCCGCTCGCCGCGTCTCCACCCTTCGATTGACTTGCTCCACGCCTCGGGATGAGAAAATTGTCCTCGTGACCTTCCGCATTCGACGTATTTTCTATCTCTTTTCTATCGTCGCGCTTGCCTCAGCCTGTTCCCTGCCTGCCCATGCCTGGTGGGGTTCAAAAAAGAGGGCTCAGGAAAAGGCCGGTGCAGCCCTCTTCTACAGCAAAGGCTGCTCGCATTGCCATGGGGCCGACCTGCAGGGCAAGAAGAACGTCCCGTCCATCGCCAACATCCGCAAGGACAAGAGCTGGACCCCGGAGCGCATCACCGGCCAGATTCTTCACGGAGGTAAAAAGATGCCGCCGTTTGCCGATTCGCTCACTGACCAGGACATCTCCGACCTCGTGGCTTTCTTACGCGCCAGGCACAGACCCGCGCCGCCGGCCACGGCCTCAGCTGCCGAGTAATCCCCGCGGCAGCGGGTTCAATGCCGCATGTGCCAGCCTACACAGTTACCGGCACGTCGGCCACCCCCGCCACGCCGAAAAGCCGCCGGTATCGCTCCACCTCGTTCGCCGGCCCCATGGCCTTCGCGTAGTTGTCAGACAACTTCACCGCCGGCCTGCCGTCCACCTCGCTTAGCTTGCACACCAGGCTCACGGGATCAAAGCTCTCGTCCCCACGCGGGTTGCAGTTGCGAAAATCATTGGTCAGATAGGTTCCCCATCCGGCGCTGAACCGGATGCGCCGGCCGGGCGTCCATTTGGATCCATCTTCAAAATCGCTGGCGCGCTTAAAGTCCTCCGGCCTCGCGCCATTTCGCATCGTGCCGCTGAAGTAGGCATGCAGCCCCAGAATCAAGTCCACATCCAGGGCGTCGGAGGCAATCAGCCGCTTGCCGCGCGGGTCGCGGCCACGCTGCTCAAGCCACTCGATGTACTCGTCTCCGGCCTCGTACGGATCCTTGCTGTCCACGCGCTGACCGGTCCAGTTCGCCACCCAGTCCGGCGCGTCCCGCAGAAACTGGGTTGTACCGAATGTGTCCGGCAGCAGAATCAGCAGCTCTCCCTGGTAGCTCTGCTGCCACAGTTCCAGCAGCCGGTATTGCGCCGCCTTCAGCTCTTCATCGCTGTCTGCAAGCGCCGCCAGCGCCATCGGCAGCTCATGGGCATTGGTGCCGATAGCCTCAAGATCGTGCTTGTAGGCGAGAAAGGTGTTGGAGCTGCCGGCAAAATTTTCGCCCAGCACGCTGCTCATGGCCTTCACCACGTACTCCTGCCACAGGAAGCTGTGCCTTCGCCGGGTTCCGAAGTCGCTCACGCTCAGCCCGGGAACCCCGCGCAGCCGCTCCATCTTCTCCCACAGCCGCGTCTTGGCCCGCGCATACAGCACGTCCAGTTCAAACTCGCTCAGCCGCTTCAGGCTTTCGCGCGTCTTCAGCTCGTCGATGGCGGAGAGGGCATAGATCTCCCACATCGTGGTCTCTGTCCAAAGTCCGTCAAAGCGCAGCTCGATCTGCCCGTCGCGCACCGATAGATCGAAATCCGGCAGTCGAAACTCATGCTCCAGCCAGTTAAGAAACGCCGGTTCAAACATGCCGCGGCGGCCATAGAACGTGTTGCCCGCCAGCCAGATCAGCTCCGACTTGTGAAACCGCAGACTGCGCGTCTCGTCCAACTGCTCACGCAGTTCACCCGCATCCACAATCTCGCCCATGCGAACGTGGGCCGACCGGTTCATCAGCGTGAACGACGTGCGCGTGCGCGGAAACTCCTTCCAGATGAACTGGAGCATAAGCAGCTTGTAGAAGTCGGTATCCAGTAGGGAGCGCGTGATGGGGTCGAGCTCCCAATTGTGGTTATGCGCGCGTCTGGCTAGGTTGATGATCACAATTTAGTTACTCTACCGTAAAACCGCTTCCCTCACCCCGGTCTTCCGGCCTGGATTGTGATGGCTCTCATGCCTCGATGACGGCCGCGATGCCGGCTCTCACCGCGCCGGTCACCTGCGGCATGCCGCCGGATTGCGACGCCACCCATCCGCCCCAGCGGTTGCCCGCCTCATTGAGGGTGGATAGCCCCGCGCCGCGCAGCATGTAGTGCGTCATGGCAGCCGTGAAGGCATCTCCCGCGCCAATCGCATCCGCAACCGTCACTTGCACTCCCGGATGTTCATGCCATTCATGGCGCGTCATCAGCAGGCTGCCCTGGTCTCCGCGGGTGACCGCCACCATGCGCAGGGCTGGAAACTCCGCCAGTAGCTGTTCCGCGCCCGTGCGAAGTCCCGCCGCGCCCTGCCCAACCTCCATGGGCAGGCCCAGCATCCCCAGCACCAGCGGCAATTCAGCATCATTCATCTTCGCCACCGTCGCCAGCTCCAGTGACTCCTGCAGGACCTCGTTGGAGTAGAACGGCGCGCGCAGGTTCACGTCAAAAATACGCACGCACTCGGCTGAAGCCTCCGCTGCCAGCGTTTGAATGGTGTGCCGCGACTCCTGGCCGCGCTGCGCCAGGGTGCCAAAGCAGATTGCATCGGCCCGCTCGGCCAGCTGAACCCATTCATTGGAAAGCTCCATAAAATCCCATGCCGCCGGCTGATGGATGAGATAGTCTGGCTGGCCGTCCTGTAACCCAACCGTCACGCGGCCCGTCGGGTGAACCGGGTCAACCTGCACATGACTGGTGTCCGCAGGCTGTGGATCAAGGATCTCAACTGCCCTGCGGCCCGGGTCGTCGCGGCCGATGCGGCTCAGGATTGCCGCGTGATTGCCCAGGTTGCCGGCCATGACGGCAAAGTTGGCAGGCGCGCCACCGAGCTGCTCCCCCTGCGGCAGCACGTCCCACAGCAGCTCTCCAATGCCGAGAATCAGATGCGGCGTATGCATGGTTCAATTCCAGTGTAGCTTTGCGTCAAATGGATGCTGCAAAAGCCCTTCCCGCGAGGTGAGCCGTGCCAGCCGCGCTCACCTCGAGCATCAGGATACTGACGGCTCGCGCATCAGGCCATGCGGACAACAACCCGGAGCCGACGGGCCATACAGCGCCGTGCGGCAACCCGCCATCGGCGGCAGATGCCCCTGCTTTCAGTACGCCTCGATTTCGCTTTGCGTGATGAGGTTACCAATGCGGATGCATCCCACGGCCCGGGCACAGCGCATCGTGACAGAAAGGCTCGAATCGCGGTACCCTGAGAGAGAGCCGCCGATCGGTTAAGGAGCTTTACAACATGCCTATCCAAACCACCTCGAAGATCTGGCACAACGGCAACCTCATTCCCTGGGAGCAGGCTACCATTCACGTGCTGAGCCATGTTATCCATTATGGCTCCAGCGTGTTTGAGGGCATCCGCTGCTACGGGCAGCCGCAGGGTTCCGCGGTTTTCCGCCTCCCCGAGCACATGCAGCGCCTGCTGGATTCGGCCAAGATTTATCGCATGGAACTGCCCTTCAGCCTGGATGAGTTGTGCGCCGGCGTGGTGGACCTGCTTGAATCCAACGGGGTCGCGCCGTGCTACATCCGCCCCATCGCCCTGCGCGGTTATGGCGAAATTGGCGTCAGCCCAAGCGGCTCGCCCATTGAGGTGTATATCGCGAACTTCCCGTGGGGCAAGTACGTCACCGGGCACGGAGGCGCGGACGTGTGCATCTCCAGTTGGAACCGCCTCGCCCCCAACACCATGCCCGCCCTGGCCAAGGCCGGAGCCAATTACATGAACTCCCAGCTCATCCGGATGGAGGCTGAGGCCAACGGCTACGTCGAGGGCATCGGGCTCGACGTGAACGGCCTGGTGAGCGAGGGCTCGGGAGAAAATGTGTTTGTGGTGCGCAACGGAGTTCTCTACACGCCGCCTCTTTCCAACTCCGCGCTCTCGGGAATCACCCGCGACAGCGTACTGACCATCGCGCGCCATCTGGGTCTGCCGGTCATCGAGCAGGCCATCCCGCGCGAGATGCTCTACATCGCCGACGAGGTGTTCTTCACGGGCACTGCCGCCGAGGTTTCGCAGATCCGCTCCATCGACAGGATTGTGATTGGCGACGGCAAAATCGGTGAGATTACCAAGACCATCTCCGACGAGTTCTTCTCCATCGCCAATGGGCTCAAGCCGGACCGGTTTGGCTGGCTTACTCCCGTCAAGGTGAACGCCAGCGAAACGGTTACGGCGTAGACCCGGACCCCGGCTCGGTGCAAGGGCGACCCCCAGCGGGTCGCCTTTCACGTTGTTGCAGGAAATCCGCCTCAAGAAGCTCAGCCGCTCAGCACATACCCGCGCGGAAGCATCGTTCTGCCTGATGCAGGACTGGCGCTACCCCCTCGCGGCTCGATTCGGCATCAAACCCTCAACTGCGCTAGACTGGGCGCAGAGCGCGGCCTGACCGGCAGCCACAGCCGCCCCGAAGGACCATGAGCGAGAACGAGCAGTCCATTGGCGTCGCATCGGCGCGGTTCTCTGAACAGGAAATGCGGGATGCGCGTTTTGCCATGCGCCTCTCGCTTGCGTTTGGCTTTGCCATGCTGGCCGGTAAGCTCGCGGCTTATTTCATGACCCAGTCGGCAGCCATTTTTTCCGACGCCGCCGAGTCGGTCATCCACGTCATTGCGGTGGGATTCGCGGCCTTCAGCCTTCGCCTGAGCACGCGCCCGGCATCCAGCCAGTTTCTTTACGGCTACGAACGC
>DASSHM010000038.1:0-24444 GCA_035692885.1 Occallatibacter sp. | reverse complement strand
GTACAAGGTCATCATCAAGGTGAACGACGAAATCTCAAAACAAGAGATTGCGCAATCGGCACCTTTTGTCGTGGAATAGTATGTATTCTCTTGCGCACCACGGTTATCCGGACCCAGATCGGGAGACCTGCGCAGGACGGGGAAGTTCCAGGTTTGCCAGAGACGCCGCCGGGTCACTTTTTCCAGTGATTATGCGCAGGCTCCATTTCGTGCTTTTCATTACGCTGATTGGCCTGGGGATTGCTCCCGTGGAGGGGGCCACCCCCGGATCGGTCTCTGGCGTGGTGAGGAACTCTGCCGGCGCGCCCCAGATGGGGGCCGTGGTGCAGTTGCTTCGCCCCGACATGAGCGTTCTGGCGGTTGTCTACACCGACAGCAAAGGCGAGTTTTCCATCCCCGGTGTGCAGCCCGGACATTATGCAGTGAAAGCAATGGCGATGTCGTTTTTGCCTTCGCTGCGCGAGAATGTTCGCGTCCGCCACAAGGCGGTGGTCAATCTCACGCTGAGCACACTGTATGAGGTGATGCAGTGGCTGCCGGCCGAGCCGCGCTCGGCCAACGCACACAAGGATGACTGGGCGTGGACACTGCGCTCCGCCGCCAACCGCCCACTGCTGCGCTGGCTCGAAGACGGGCCCCTGGTGGTTGTCACGGATGGCCCGGGAGCGCATCCCAAGCTGAAGGCACGGCTGATTGCGTCAGGACAGGCGGGCACCTTTGGCGAAAGCGGCGAGCGGATCACGGCAGCCGTTGAAAATACGCCATCGAGCAGCAAGGAGTTGCTGGCTCGCGTGGATTTTGCTCCGGGTACCGACGCCGGCATGGAATCCATGCTGGGCTTCCGCCAGGATCTGGGCTTTGCCGGATCGGTGCAGTCGGTGGCGGCGATTACGCTGCAACCCGACGTCGACTCGGAGACCTCCGGCGGATTGCAGGAGGCGGCTATCCGCAGTTGGGAGAGCATACAGCTCGGCGATGAGTTTGAGGCCGAGGCAGGCGCGGCACAGGTGATGGCCCGTTTTGCGCAGAACTCACCCAACACGGTGCTGGCGGCCCTGCCCTTCGCCACCGTGGGATGGCGCAAGGGCAACTCGATCATCCGTTACCGGATGAGCACCGTGATGCCATCAGGGCAGGTGGACGAGTCAGAAGCCGCCTACTGGATGCCGAAGGTGGCGATGCGCGACGGCATCCTGGCACTGGAGCGCGGTCTGCATCAGGAAGTGGGATGGGAGCGCCAGACCGATGGTTCGGGCATATCGGTCGCGGTGTACTCGGACCGGATTCAGAACCCGGTGATGGAGGCGGCAGGCCGCGGAACACTGGCCGCCGGCGGCGTGCTGCTGGACCGTACCAGTGGATTACTCCGCCTGGCTGGGCCGAACTTTTCAACCGCAGGGATGCTGGCCAGCGTTGAAGGCCACCTGCCCGGCGGGAATCACGTTCGCCTGAGCTATGCGAATGGCGATGCGCTGGTGATGCCGGCGGTCACTCACGCCACGCCAATGTCGGAGCTGATCGTCACATCGCGTCCACGTCACGTGCAGACGTATGCGCTGGCGCTCTCGGGCACGCTTGACGGCTCCGGAACCCGCTGGCGGGCGAGCTATCGCTGGCAGCCGGCAAACACCGTGACCCAGGTGGCGCCTTTCGCCGTGAACGCAATTGAGCCCTACCTGACGCTGCATGTCCGCCAGCCGTTGTGCATCCGCCGCGACGGCAGCAGCGGAATTGAAGCGTTGGTGGACGTGCGGAATCTTCTTGCGGAAGGCTATCACCCCTACGTGCTGAGCGACGGTTCGGTAGTCATCTTTGCGCAGGATCAGCGCAGCATCCGCGGCGGCCTTGCCTTTACCTTCTAACCCAGGCTCACGCCCATCCGGCCCCGTCTGACCGCCTTTGGTTTCCCCGGTTGCATATGCTATATTTTTCAAGTGGCAGCGCGATGGTGGCGCCTGTCCGCATCGTGCAGGCAGTTCCTTCAGCATGATGATTCCAGATGATCTGGACGCGTAGCTCAACTGGCAGAGCATTCGGCTCTTAACCGACAGGTTGTAGGTTCGATTCCTACCGCGTCCACCAATCCTGTACAAGACTGGGCACTTCGGCAGCGGAATTGCTGCCTGGATATTGATCGCGCCGGGCTATTGAGCGGTGTAGCCGCCATCGATGACCAGTTCAGAGCCGGTGACGAATTTCGATTCATCCGAGGCGAGGTAGACCACGCCATAGGCGATATCGTCCGGCTCTCCCACATGACCGATGGGATGCATGGCGTCGACAGCCTTGCGGCCTTCGACGACATTGCCATGGCCCTTGAGATAGCCCTCGACCATCGGCGTCCAAATGTAGCCGGGATGGATGGAATTGACACGGATGTTGAGCCCGGATTTCGCGCAATAGAGCGCGACCGACTTTGTGTAGAGGCGCACGCCGCCTTTCGAGGCATTGTAGGCTCCAAGATTCGGATCGCCTACCAGGCCTTCGACGGAGGACAGATTGATAATTGAGCCGCCCGTGGGCGGATGCTGTTTCATGGCGAGAATCGCATGTTTCGTGCCCAGAAACACGCCGTCGAGGTTGATGCTCATTAGCCAGCGCCATCGCTCCAGCGATTGTTCTTCCGGAGGCCCGCTGGCGGCAACGCCGGCATTATTCACGAGCACGTCGAGGCGGCCGAATTCATTGACTGTGCGCGCGATGACAGATTTCCAGTCTTCTTCGCTGGCGACATCATGATGCAGATAAAGAGCTCTTCCACCCGCGGCGTTTATATTCTCCGCGGCGACACGGCCTTCATCGTCTCTGAGGTCGGTGAGGACGACCGTCGCTCCTTCGCGGGCAAGCATGCGACTCGATGCAGCGCCTAAACCCAATGCGCCACCCGTAACAATCGCTACCTTGCCGAGAACACGATCCATCGCTTCTCCTCTTTCGTGAGAAGCCTATCATCAGAATGCGCTTTGGCGCCAAGAGTTCAAGGGCAGCCCGCCGCGCTGATTGGGCAATCACTCGATCGGTTGGTCCACCATCTCAAGTACGCGTAAGATCACTTCGCTCTGATTACCTGACAGGATGTTTGCTTACGCTCGATCCAGCGGCTGCGGCGCAATCAACAGAGCAAGCCCATGCTCGCACCCTGTGGGCGCGCTATTGTTCAACTCCATTGAGTTAATAAGAATGTGGCAGGGTAAATTCGCAAAAGTGAATGGGTGGTAACTCATTCAACATGCCAAACAAAGAGGGGCGCCGCGGCGAGCTGGTTGCCTGCCACGGCGCGGTGCACGATTCTCTTACAGTCTCTTACATCAGCTTGAGAGATTGAACATGAATAACATTACCCTGTTTCTCGCCGGATACGCTCACGCGAAGGTGGTCCTTCTTGCTGCTTCTTTGCAGCATCGTTAATGCATCCTTATTGCCGGTGCTATCAAATTTGAGATACTGCCCATCTTTGGTGACAATACCGAACCCGCTTTTTGCGCAGGCCAGCGCGCAAGACCGCGTATGGGCATCAGGATTGGCCTTTACTTTGGTGGAACACTGGGTGTCGACGATTGAGACGTTGGTCCAACTCTCAGCTGCTGCAAACGCCGGAAAGGCGAGTACAAGGGCTAATAGCAGGGTGATTTTTCTCATTGTGTTTGCTCCCTTCAGTTTGGGGTTATGGACGTGGCGGCCTCAGGCCGAATGTGCAGCCGAACTCGATTCGGCAGTTGCCGAGTGCGCAACCGGCTGCTCAGTTACGGCAAGCTCATGGATTTCAGTTAATTTGGCCAGAACAAATGCCGCCAGAGACAACTCGACGTCGCGCACCGCGATATCGAAAAACATCCCCTGGGCGAGCAGGTTGGCTGCGATGGCCAGCAACCATGCCATGACGATGTACGCTGCATAACGCGTAAACCGGGTGAATACCAACACGCCGGCAACAATTTCCACAATTCCGACCATGTGCATAAAAGTCGCGGCTGAGACATGAAACATGGCGGGGATCGCCGGATCCAGGTACATTTCCCAACTGGTAAGCAGATTGAAGTACTTGTCCAGGCCCGCCAATATGGGCCCCAACCCCAGTCCGATTCGCAGTGTCCACCATGCGAGGTTGAATCTGTGGTCCGATGCCATCGTTCTTCCACCTCCTACACTCAAGTGAGCCGGAAGCGGACAATTGGTTACAAACCATGAATCGGTGTAACGAAATTGCGGCAGATGACTCTAATGGGGTAGGCGGTCAAAGGGGATGCAATGGCCGGAAATGTTGCACCAGGGGTTGCCACAGCTTCAGGATGGCCGGATGAAGAAATCGTGCGGAGCATCCTGGCTGGGAATGCACTACTATTCGAAATTCTCATGCGGCGTCACAATCAGCGCATTTACCGCGCCGCGCGGAGCGTTCTTCGCGATGATGCCGAATGCGAGGATGTGATGCAGGAGACTTATGTGAGTGCCTTTGTACACCTCGATCAGTTTGCCGGGCGGGCAAAGTTCTCCACCTGGCTCACCCGCATCGCAGTAAATGAGGCCATCAAGCGCAGTCGAGCCCGCGGACGGTATGAATCACTTGAGTTGGAAGAGGCTGAAGGGGAGGGCCGAAGCATGCCGAAGTTCCATTCCAGTTTGCCAACTCCTGAAGCCGATGCATCGCGGCGTCAGGTCGGTGGCCTTCTTGAGGACGCGATTCTGTCGCTGCCGCTTCCTTATCGAGCGGTTGTGATGTTGCGTGATCTGGAGGAGATGAGCACCGCGGAAACAGCCGAGGCCTTGTCGCTGACCGACAGCAATGTGAAGGTAAGATTGCACAGGGCCCACGAGTTGCTGCGAACAGAGCTGTTGGCGCGAGCCGGTGCCAGCGGCGCCGAGGTGTTTGGATTCCACGCCATCCGATGCAATCGCGTGGTTGAATCCGTCTTCGCCACGCTGGGTCTGAGGCCGCGGGACGCTGCATAATCGCGGGCGGATTGCGAGCTCTTCCACCACCATGGAACAAGCCAACCCGACTCCGTTCCTCGCCTTCGACATTGGTTGCATCACGGGATATACAATTTGGCCTGATGTGTAACTCCCGCTGAAAGGCAACCACGCATGCGTCTGTCTGTTGTTCTGCTGCTGTGCGCCGCGACAGTCTGCGGTGCTGCGCAAACTTCCTCTGCGACAACGGTCTCAATTCAGGTGGATCTTGCCGGGCCCATCGGGCCGTACACGCCCATCTACCGCTGGTTTGGCTACGACGAGTCGAACTACACGACCATGATGCATGGAAGGCAGCTGCTGCGCGAGCTGCACGATCTGAGTCCGGAGCCTGTTTATATCCGCGCTCATCACCTGCTGACCTCGGGCAACGGCGTGGCAGAGTTGAAGTGGAGTTCATCGAACGTATTTTCACTGGACGCGCACGGCAAGCCGGTTTATGACTTCACCATCACCGACCGGACCTTCGATGCCTATCAGCAAGCGGGCGTACGGCCCTTTGTTGAGCTCGGCTTCATGCCCAGGGATCTGGCCGCGAAGGTGCCGGGTATAACCGAGTACCAGCTTCACTATCCCCGGCCAACCATGGCCGGCGCGTCAAACAATCCGCCCAGGGACTACGCGATGTGGGGCGAGCTGGTGCGAAAGTTCGTTGAGCACCTGGTTCAGCGCTACGGCAGGCAGCAGGTAAGCACGTGGTACTTCGAAGTGTGGAATGAGCCGGACATTATCTACTGGCACGGAACGCCGCAGGAGTACTTCAAGCTATATGACTACGCAGTGGCAGGCGTGCGCGCCGCCCTGCCCGGCGTGAAGGTGGGCGGGCCAGCCAGCACCGGGCCGGCATCGCCCAGGGCGGCGAAGTTCCTGAACGAGTTTCTAGAGCACTGCCTTCGCGACAAAAGCGCGGCGACCGGGGGACCTATTCCTCTGGACTTCATTTCGTTCCACCCCAAGGGCCATCCGGAGATACTGAACGGACATGTACGCATGGGACTAGCCCATGAACTGAAGGCGGCGCAGACAGGCTTTGAGATTGTGTCCAGATATCCCAGGTTTGCGCATTTGCCCATCATTCTCAGCGAGGCGGACCCGGAGGGCTGCGCGGCCTGCTCCATGAAGACCAATCCCGCGAACGCCTACCGCAATGGGCCGCTGTATGCGTCGTACACTGCCGCGGCAATCAAGTCACTGTTTGAGCTGCGGGACCAGACTGGAGTGAACCTGCAGGCCATGCTCTCCTGGTCGTTCGAGTTTGAGAACGCGGAGTACTTTGAGGGCTATCGCTCGCTGGCGACAAATGGCATTGACAAGCCGATTCTGAATCTGTTTCGCATGGCCGGACTGATGGAGGGCGAGCGGGTCAGAACCATCAGTTCCGGCAGCATTCCGCTGCAGGAGATTCTTGCGCGCGGCGTACGCCAGTCGCCGGACATCGACGCGCTGGCCACCAGGGCGAATCACAAGGCGGCCGTGATGGTGTGGAATTACCAGGACGACGATTTGCCTGCCGCGGCCGCCGATGTAGAGGTTACGATTCACGGCATTCCCGCAGGTGTGCATAAGGTCCTGCTGCAGCACTACCGCATCGATAATACGCACAGCAATGCCTATACAGTGTGGAAGGCGATGGGTTCGCCCCAGTCGCCCACCCCCGGACAGTATGAGCAGTTGAAGCAAGCAGGCGGTCTGGAGCTTCTGCACTTGCCGGTGTGGCTGGATGTGAGCGGAGGCGAGGTAACAATTAAAACAACGCTGCCGCGGCAGGCCATCTCGCTGATGCGGCTGACATGGTGATGATGTGAAACTGATGCCGCACGCAGACAACGTCGCGACGAGCACTGGTGTGATGCGGGCGAACTGGTACCTGGTGGTACTGGTTACGGCGGCAATTGCCATCAGCTATTTTGACCGGCAAACGCTTTCTGTGGCCATTACCGCGATTCAACGCAGCATCCCTCTCAGCGACCTGCAGTTCTCGTGGCTGCAGTTCGCATTCCTCATCCCGTATGCGGCCATGTATGTGGGCGGCGGCCGCCTGCTTGACCTGATGGGCACGCGGCACGGATTTACCCTGATCATGCTGTGGTGGTCCGCTGCCTGCGCCTTGCACGGCCTGGCGATGAGCTTCGGTTTTCTGCTGGCGGCGCGTTGTCTGCTGGGAATGGGTGAGGGGGGCGGCTTTCCGGCTGCAACGCGTGTGGTGGCGGAGTGGGTGCCACTCGAACGCCGCTCGACGGCGATGGGCATCATCAACGCTGGAACGGCTTTCGGCTCAGTACTGGCCCCGCCACTCATCGGACTTATGCTGCTCCTCAGCGGATGGCGAGCAGTCTTTTTCGCTTCCGGCGCGGTCGGGTTCGCCTGGGTGGTGTGGTGGTTTGTGAGCTGCCGCGGCACCAGCGGCGGCACGCAGGCCAGCGAGGAAGCGTCACAGCGCGAGGCAAGAAATTTGCCGCTGAGGAGCTTGATCAGCCTGCGCGAGGTGCAGGTGCTAGTCTTTGCGAAGTTCATGAGCGACTCGGCTTGGTACTTTTACCTCTTCTGGCTGCCCAAGTATCTATATGACGTCCGAGGTTTTGATGTAAAGCAAGTGAGCTACTTTGCCTGGATTCCATATGCAGCGTCGGGCGTGGGCAGCTTTCTGGGCGGGTGGGCATCAAGCGCACTGCTCAGTCGCGGCCGCTCGCTCGACCTTTCGCGTAAGCTGGTGCTGGGCATCAGCGCGCTGCTGATGCCAGTGGTCATGCTGGTACCGCATGTGCCAGTGGCCTGGGCGCTGGTGCTTTTCAGCGTCGCGTTCTTCTGCCAGCAGTCCTGGTCCGGGCTGATCATGACCATTCCCGCGGATATCTTTCCCCTCTCGGCGGTTGGCGCGGTCGCTGGCATGGTGGGATTCGGCGGCGCCATCGGGGGTGCAATTTTTGGAGTCGTTGCCGGCTTCCTGCTGGACCATGGATTTGGATATGGAAGGCTGTTTCTCATCGTCGGAACATTTCACGTCATCGCGTTTCTGGCCATTCTGCTGTTGGGCGGAAGGCTGCAACCGCTCAAACCAACTGAATTGCATTTGAAAGCGAGCCCGGCATGAAGATCACATCAGTGCGCACGCGTGTTGTGCAGTGGGCAGGCGGAACTGTTCCGCTGCCTCCGCATTTTTGCACCAATCCCATGGACCTGGTGATGTTTCGCGAGGCGTCCATGGGCAACTTCACCTTTCATGGATGGCTGCTGGTGGAGATTTTTACCGACACCGGCCTGGTCGGACTGGGCAATGCGGCACTGGCGCCGCTGGTGACCAAAGCGTGCATCGACGGTTATCTGAAACCTCTGCTCATCGGCGCTGATCCGTGGGACATTGAGTTCCTGTGGCAGCAGATGTACCGTCGCACCATGGCTTTTGGCCGCAAGGGCGTGGGCATGACGGCAATCAGCGCCATCGACATCGCGCTGTGGGACCTGCTTGGTAAATCCGCGAAGCAGCCCGTGTATCGCCTTCTGGGCGGACGCACGAAGAAGAAGATTCCCGTGTATGCCAGCCGTCTTTACAGCCTGCCGCTCGACGAATTACGAAGCGAGGCAGAGCGCTACAAGAATGCCGGCTACAAGGCGATGAAGCTGCGATTCGGGTGGGGGCCCGTGGATGGCGCCGAGGGCATGCAGCGTAACGCAGAACTGGTGCGCACTGTGCGTGAAGTGATTGGCGATGGCATTGACCTGATGGCAGACGCCTACATGGGTTGGACTCTGGACTATGCCAAGCGCATGCTGCCGCTGCTTGAGCCGTATCATCTGCGCTGGCTTGAGGAGCCGGTGATTCCCGATGACCTCAACGGCTACCGGGAACTCAAGTCATACGGGCGGGTTCCAATCGCAGGAGGCGAGCACGAGTTCACGGTCTTCGGATTTCGCGACCTGCTGGCGGCCAACGCACTGGACTACATCCAGTTCGACACCAACCGCGTGGGCGGCATCAGCCAGGCACGCAAGATATCGGCCTTGGCTGAGTCCTACCAGGTGCCAGTGATTCCGCACGCAGGCCAGATGCACAACTATCACGTTGTAATGGCCAGTTTGAATTCGCCGATGGCCGAGTTTTTTCCGCCCGTAGACATCGAGGTGGGCAATGAACTCTTCTGGTACATTTTTGACGGCGAGCCCAAGCCGGTTGACGGCGTCATCGACCTTGATGAGAACACGCCAGGGCTGGGGCTGACTGTGAATGAGGAATCGGTCAAGCGCTTCAAGGTTACCGAGTAGGGGAATTTGAGCATGACCAATCTGGTTCAGATTTGCAAGGATGTTGAGCGGCGCGTTGCGCTGGTGGATGAGCCCCGCCTGCGCTGCCTGGCTGGCGTGCCCAGCGTGTACGAACTGGCGCAGCGATGCATCTCCGCGGGACTGGGCCTGCGCGAGCAGGCGGCCAGGCTGGCCACGGGGGAATCGCTCGACTACGATGCCGTGTACTCCGGGGCATCGGCCTGGCGGCTGCTCACACCGATCGACGTGCCCGGCGAACCATCGCGGCTGATTGTCTCGGGCACCGGTTTAACGCATCTCGGCAGTGCGCGGGATCGTGATGCGATGCATGCCTCGGGTGAGGAGGAGACAGCGGGAGAAACGGAGGACGCCTCTATGACCGACAGCATGCGCATTTTCAAGTGGGGACTGAAAGGCGGCCGGCCCGCGCCGCAGGAAATCGGCACAGCGCCGGAGTGGTTTTACAAGGGGAATGGAACCGTGTTGCGCGCGCCATTTGAACCGCTGACCGTTCCGGCGTTTGGAGAGGATGGCGGCGAGGAGGCAGAGATTGCCGGCGTGTACATCATTGGTCCTGACGGAACACCCTGGCGAGCTGGCATGGCGACAGGCAACGAGTTCTCTGATCATCAGTTTGAGAAGCAAAACTATCTCTACCTCGCCGGATCAAAGCTGCGCGCTTGCAGTATCGGCCCGGAGCTGGCGGCGGGCACGGATTTTGTTTCAGTCACAGGCCGCGTGAGCATTCAGCGGGGCGCACAGACGGTCTGGTCAAAGGAGATTGCGACGGGTGAGACGAACATGTGTCACAGTCTCGCCAATCTCGAGCACCATCACTTCAAGTATCCAGGGCATCGCCGGCCGGGTGACGTGCACGTGCACTATTATGGAGCGCATTCGCTGAGCTACGGCGACGGGGTGGTCCTCGAGGAAGGCGATGTGATGGAAGTATGCTTTGAGGGCTTCGGACGGGCACTGCGTAATCCCATCCACATGGAGTGCAAGCAGGATCATCGTCTGGTGTCTGTTCGCTCACTCGCCTAGCGCGGCAACAGGGAGGTAGATATCGTGAGTGAAAGGATAGCGGTTCTCGGGCTGGGCACGATGGGGGCGGGGATGGCGGCCAACCTGCTGAAAGCAGGATTTACTGTGACGGTGTACAACCGCACGGCTGTGCGGGCAGAGGCCTTGGCAGGCGCTGGCGCGCGTGTTGCAGCCACACCGCATGAGGCTGCGCGCGGCGCGGCCATTGTGATTGCGATGGTGGCTGACGACGTAGCCTCGCGCGCGGTGTGGACGGGAAAAGATGGAGCCCTGACCGCCGCGGACAACGGCGCTTTGCTGATTGACTCCAGCACCCTGAGTCCCGCGTGGATTAAGGAGCTTGCGAATCTGGCTGCACGGCGCGGCCTTGAACTGCTGGATGCCCCCGTTACCGGCAGCCGGGCACAGGCCGCGGCAGGCAAGCTGCTGTTTCTTGTGGGCGGCAGCGAGCATGCCATAAAGATTGCCACACCGGCGTTCAATGCCATGGGCAGGGAGGCAATCCATCTTGGCCCTACGGGGAGCGGCGCCACGATGAAGCTGATCAACAATTTTCTGTGTGGCGTGCAGGCGGCTTCGCTGGCCGAGGGACTGGCATGGATCGAGCGCAGCGGACTCGACCTGCAGCAGGCACTCTCGATACTTACAGCGGGTGCTCCGGGCAGTCCGTTGCTGGGTACGCTCGCCGAGCGCATGGCCACCCACGATTACTCGGTCAATTTCCTTTTGTGTTTGATGAGCAAGGACCTGAAGTATGCGCAAGAGGAGGCCGCGCGCTGCGCCGTGGACCTGAAGACAGCCAAGGCCGCCGGAGATCTGTTTGCTTCGGCCATCGCAAAGGGCTATGGCGAGCAGGACATGGCCTCGGTCATTGAGCCGCTGCGCGCAAAGTAGCGAGGCACATCGCGTCGATGTGGAAAGGCACATCAGTTGCGCCGGCCGCACCTCAAATTGATTCTTGGTCTCGCAAGAACGGCGCAGCCATTGCTGGCCGCGCCGTCTCACATCACCCGAGCGTTGCGCCGGTCGTGCAGTGCTAGAAGAGATTCCAGAGGGACTGGTTGTAGACTTCGTGGTGAAACTGTACTTCGGCAGGCTTGACGAAGGTTCCCAGCTCCCTGGCGCAGCGGTCGGCTGAGGCCTGCTTCAGATCTGCATAGCGTCCCTGCACGGCTGATCCGATCAGCTTGGCCACCCACTTCGACGATTTGAACTCCTCAATGGCCGGCTGAATGTGGTCGGGCAGATAGCGCTGTGCCTGGCGCAGGTTCTTGATGTTGGCCTTGGTTCCTTCGATGCCCGTCTTGAAGATTGAGAACAGGGTCAGGTACGGGTTCGCGTCCGGCGCCACAGAGCGAACTTCCACGCGCATGGAGCGCGAGTTGCCGATGGGAACGCGAATCATCGAGCCGCGGTCGGTGGGTGAAGCCTTGATCTGGTTTGGAGCCTCGAAGTGGGGATCAAGACGGCGGTAGGCGTTGACGCTCGGATTCAGAATCAGGCAGATATCCAGTGCATTGCTCAGAATCCGATCGATAAACTCCCAGCCGAAGCTCGAAAGCTGTTCCTCGCCCTTCTTATCCCAGAAGAGATTGTTCTTGCCCTTGGAGATGGAGACGTTGGTGTGCATGCCGCTGCCGTTTACGCCCACCACCGGTTTGGGCAGGAAGCAGGCTGTGTAGCCCATGTTGTTGGCAATCTGGCGGGTGAGCAGCTTGTAGAGCTGGATCTGGTCGGCGGCGGCCACCACCTCGGAATAGTGGTAGTTGATCTCAAACTGGCTGGGAGCAACCTCCGGATGGTCCTTCTCATTCTGGAAGCCCATGGCACGCTGCACCTCGGCCGCGGTGTCGATGAACTGGCGCAGCGGGTCAAGCGGCAGCACGTGATAATAGCCGCCCGTATTGATAAATTCGAACTTGCTGGTCTCGTGGAATTTGCGCTCCGCGTCGCGCCCGGCAAACAGGAAACCCTCAATCTCGTTGGCGGCGTTCAGGGTGTAGCCCTTCTCCTTGAAAAGCGAGTCGGCATAGTTCTTGAGCACGGCGCGCAGGTCGCCGGAGTAGAGCGTTCCGTCCTTGTCGATGACCGAACCGAATACCAGAACCTTGCCGTTGCCAAACACGTCGGCCGGCACCCAGTAGAAAGCGCTCCAGTCGATGCCCAGGCGCAGGTCGCTCTCCTTCTGCGCTGTAAAACCGCGAATCGATGAGCCGTCGAAGGTCAGGTTCTCATACGCGCCCAACAGAAACTTCTTGTCGTAGTCGAGCAGGTGAAGCCGGCCCTCGAGGTCAGAGAACAGCACGGTCACGGCCTTGATCCGCTTTTCGTCGGTGAGGTACTTCAGCCGCTTCTCGCGGATTTCATCACTGGGGACACGGTTGACCCGGTCGCCCTTGGCTTGCAGGTTCAGATCTTCAAGCTCGTCATAGGAGAGAGCAAGAAAGTTGCGGTACTCAATAGACATGGATCTCCTTCTGGACGGAAAGGGATTGTACTTTCATTGAAAGTCTAGGATCCCGCACATAAGGATCCCGTAAAGATTCCTGATTGGACTACCCCTGATTGGCCTGCTTTTGACGGTCGGTCAGCGCCATCAACAACAGGATAGCAACTGAAATCAGGGCAAATGCCGAATAATGCAGATTTGCAGGCAGCGAGCGTTTCCGCCGCCTTCGCCGGGTTCTGCCCGGGCGGTGTGACCTGAATCTTATCCGGTCAGGATGCTTCAAATCCCGTGCAAAATTGATGGGCTGATGCGATGAATCCATCCCGGGCGAAGGCCGGAGAAAGAAGCCGGTTTCGCACACTCCAATGTGAGCCGCCTGAGCAGAAGAGGCATGGAACTGGCAGTGGCCTCGTTTTCGCGCCAGAGACATATGCGAGTTCATTGCCCGCACCAGGTACGGCGGAAGCAACCCGGCCCACCGGAAAATGAAGTCTTCTGTGGGCCAGACAGCTTCAACCATTGCCGCAGGCTACCGCTTGGGTCCAAAGAATGCGATAAAGGCCATCGTCACGGTGGATTGCGCATCCACGAAGTTGCTGTCGCCTTTGTGGAAGAAGGGTTGATCTGACCAGTCGCGCCGGTATTCTACGCGGGTCAGCAGCCCTTCGGCCCACTTGTACTCATAGGTCCCCGTAAACTCCTGCAGGGTTTGCGCCGTACCGGTCGAGTATCCGTTCGGATCTTTGAAGTACTCATAACGGCCCGTAAGCGCCGATGTGGCCGTGACAGGGGAGTGCAGGGCAAAGGCCACTCCCTGCCAATGATTCAGCGCCGTATCACCCTGTGCGGGCAGGGCGTCACGATTCTGGCCATAGTCGTAATTGATGTAGGCGCTCAATTTGGCGGCAGGCGCCAGGGTCAGAGTGGTATCAATCAGGTTGCGGTAGCCCTTCTGTGTAGTCATATTCTCGGGACCGGTGTAATAGTTGACGAACCACGAGAATTTTGGCTGTACAAGCGCGCTTGTCACGCCGATGGTGACGCCGCCGTTGCTCTTGGTGACGTTGTTCCAGCCATTGACCACCTGCAGGCCCAGAGTCTCCGACTTGGATACCGGCATGGAGGTGCGCAGGCCGAAGTGGTAGAAGGGAATCGCCCACGCAAACAGGATGCCGCGCGAGTAACTCCAGTCATCCTTGGCTTCAATCACTTCAGCGCCTGCCGAAGTGACAAATTTGCCAAAGTCCATTTCCAGGCCTCGAGCCCGGGACGGCTTCAGGCTGAGAAAAGCCTGCTCAAGGAACTGTCCCTCGTTGCCCGTCGCGGTGGAGCCGTTCACAATGGTCTCGGCGCGGCCGAACAGGAGGTCGACGCGCGCGCCCACCGGGTCGGGGTCATGATTGAGGGTCAGTCGCGCTTCAGCAAGGCTGAATTGGTCGGTCTTGTCATTGAAGTTATAGAGGTCGTTGGTCTGACCATTGGCGGCGTCAGCAGGGCGATTTGCGTTATAGCTGTAGTAGCCATCTATGAGGCCGCTCAGGTCCATTGGTCCCACGCTCCATGTGGACGCCGCTGCCGGAGCGGGAGCCGGCGCCTGCTCCGGGGTGGAAGGTGCGGGCGTCTGCGCGCTGGCTGCGAGGGCAACCGCCATGGCTGCTCCGGTGATGGATTGCAGAATGCGGTTTCGGATTGGATCCATCTGCGTAGTTCCTCCCGTAAAAGTGGATTGTGGGTTCACGCGGGATGCGTTATGCCAATCGAGGCCTGTGCCCCCCGCCTTCTAATGAGGCGGAGATTGATGCCAGAGCCTTCAATGTGAGCTGTCATGTTGCGGCTCCATCAAAGAACAAGCCGACTCTGGCCGGCTGCCTGCAGCGGCCCGGTCTCTTCGGCTTGGCATTAGTAATACAAATGCCTCATAAGGAACTTATGAGGATTGAGAAAAGATGCGGAGCTCCTTCAACAGGTTGCAATCGCGCCGGGCTGAAACGCCCTTCAGGAACAGTCGTGCTATGCCCATTCGTTGCAATTGATTAGGGGGCCATCTGCTGGCTGATAAAATTCACTCACGGTACTCCCCACCGAGGTGTTGGATTCAAGCAGGGTCATCCTGCCGGTTTGAGCGCTTATTCTGCTGTCCCTGCAAGTGTTCAAGCGAATGCAACTCGAAAGGCTGGCCACGATTGTCTGGAACCTACATTCCCACCCGCTCCGGCTTTGGCTGGGCGCGCTCGCGCAGTTCCTATATGCGTGTGCTGGGTTTTCTGGGTGAATGTGCGGTGGGTCTGGCCGCCGTTGCATGTGTGGGTCTGCTTGAGCACTGGCTTCAGTGGCTGCACCCGGTGTCGTGTCTGCTCTTCATGCTGATTGTGGTTCCCGTTGCCCTGTGGCTGGGCTTCTGGCAGGCCGTGGTTGCGTCGCTCGCGGCCGTGCTGGCACAAGTCCTCTCCACACCCGCCGTGCCAGTCTTCAATCCCGCGGATGAGACGGCCGGCGGCATTGCGCTGGCGGTGTTTATCCTCGCCGCCCTGGTCGTCAGCCGGTTATCCGCCCGCTCCACTCAACACGCGCGCGAAGCCGAATCATGGGGTGTGCAGATGCGGGCTCTCTGCGAGTTCACGCGCCGGACACTGCAGATGAATCTGCACGTGGAGCCGGGAGCGCAGCTTGCTGAGTTGGTGCATGAAATCTTCGCGCTTGAGGCCGTCGTTGTCTTCGATGCCGACCTGCACGAAACTTACCAGGCGGGCTACTGGCATGAGGACCCGCGGGAGCAGGCACAGAATATCTACTACTTTGAAACGTCCGACGATGACGCCGAGACCGGTATCAGCCGCCGGGTTGTGCGCCTGGGCGCAGTGCCCATCGGCAGCATTGTACTGCGCGGTGAGACCAGCCCACTCACCAGCAATGCCATCGCTTCGCTCATTGCCATCACATTTGACCGCTACCGTTCCTTTGCCAATGAGAGCCGCATCGAGACCGAGCGCGCGGCGGAGCAGTTGCGCGCCACCGTGCTCGACAGCCTGGCGCATGCCTATAAGACGCCGCTTACAGCCATCCGCGCAGCCAGCAGCGGTCTCAGCGAAATGGGGCGTCTCTCGCCTGGGCAGGCGGAACTGGTTTCGCTGATTGACGAGCAGGCGGGCCTGCTGAGCGATTTGACCACGCGCCTGCTCACCACCGCCCGGCTGGACGGCGTCGAGGTTACCGTTCATGCCGAGGCGGTCAGTGCCGGTTCACTGATTGACGAGGTTGTAGCCGGGCTCAGGGATCGCCTGGCCAGCATGAAGGTGGCGATTGAATTGCCGGATGAGGAGCTTGAGATCCGCTGCGACCGGCGATTGATGAGCATGCTGCTCACGCAGTATGTCGACAACGCCTGCAAGTACTCGATTTTCGGCACCACCGTCACGATCCGTGCCGAGCAGGCCAAGGGCGAAGTTGTCTTTTCAGTGCGCAGTTTTGGGCCGGTCATTCCCATGGCCGACCGCGAGCGCATCTTCGATCGCTACTACCGCTCCTCCACAACCTCCATCAACCGGGCTCCGGGCACGGGTATCGGCCTTTCTGTTGCCAAGCGCGTGGCCCTTGTTCATGGCGGATGTGTATGGGTGAACAGCGACGAAGTGGAAGGCACGACTTTCTTCGCCGCCATTCCCGCATCCGGGCAGAAGAGGAGATTTGAGTGAGCCAGCCTGCCATTCGTGTGCTGATCGTTGATGACGAAGCAGCTATCCGCCGCGCGATGCGCCCGCCGCTGCTGGAGCTTGGCTTTGAGATCACAGAGGCCTCACGCGGTGAAGAGGCGCTGCAGTTGCTGCGCTCAGGAGCCTTCGACGTCGTTTTGCTCGATATCAACATGCCCGGAATTGGGGGCATCGAGACGCTGCGCCGCATCCGCGCCTTTGCTCCCCGGCTGCCGGTTCTCATGGTCACCGTCCGCGAGGGCGAGGAGGAGAAGGTCGAGGCACTTGAACTGGGCGCCGATGACTACATCACCAAGCCCTTCAGCATGCGTGAGCTCATCGCCCGCGTGCGCACCGCGCATCGCCGCGTACATGCTCCTGCCCGGGCTGAGGACGCGCCCATCGAGATTGGCGAAATCTGCCTTTCGCCCACGCGCCGCATCGTTACCAGACGCGGCCAAACGGTGCATCTCACGCGCAAGGAATTCGATATTCTTCATTGCCTGATGAGCCGGGCCGGCCGGGTGATTACCTATGCCCGCCTGCTAACGGCCGTCTGGGGGGCAGACAGCCGCGAGGAGGTCGAGTATCTGCGCACGTTTGTCCGCCAGCTTCGTAAAAAGATTGAGGACGACCCGTCAAATCCCGTTTACCTTCTGACTGACGTGTATGTGGGTTACCGCTTTGCCGATGCGCAGATGCTGCAGGATGCGAAAGAGGAAGCCGCGCGGTCCAGTTTTGTGGATCCGGTGCAGTCGAGCGAGCCTTGACGACCGCCCGCACCATCTACTCGTCATAGTGGAGCAGACTGAAGACGTCGTATCCCGGAAAGCGGGAGCGGCCTTTCAGGAAGTCCAGCTCGACTGCGAAGCCCAGCCCGGCGATTTCGCCGCCCAGCTCATTCACCAGCTTGACGGTGGCCTCCATGGTGCCGCCGGTGGCCAGCAGATCGTCCAGCAGCAGAACACGCTGTCCGCGCTTGATCGCGTCCTTGTGAATCTCCAGCGTATCCGTGCCGTATTCAAGGTCATAGGTTACGCGCGCTACCGGCGCAGGCAGCTTGCGCGGCTTGCGCACCGGCACAAAGCCCGCATTCAGCCTGTAGGCCAGTGCCGGGCCAAAGATAAATCCGCGCGCCTCAATGCCCAGAACCAGGTCAATCTGCCGCTCAAGGTAGTGCTCCGCCATGGCGTCAATCAGCCGGGCAAAGCCGGATTTGTCCTTCAGCAGGGTGGTGATGTCGTAAAAGAGAATGCCCGGCTTGGGAAAGTCGGGCACGGTGCGCACCAGCGCCTTCAGGGCCTCCACGTCAACTAAAGATGACTTTTCCGGCATGCTTCTGCTGGCTCCTGACTGAGAAAGTGAATGGATTGCGCGGGAAGGGAACCGGCAATACGGCGGGTTGACCGCCCCAGCCGATTATATAAAAGCCGCGCTGACTTGTGCTCAAGCTGCTGCCCGCCGCTGAAGTCAGATTGCCTGCCATGCGCTCACCATGCGCCTTCGATGCGAAAGGTGCTCAGCGCCTCAGCCTCCGCGTCATTCAGGTGGTGCTCAATCACGCGGTCCACCCGGCTGCCGCGCGGACCGGCACGCAGACACTCGCGCAGCACGGTCAGATCCTCCTGCGAGCCTGCCGCCACCACCTCCACGTCGCCGTCCTCAGTGTTGCGCACCCAGCCGCGCAGGCCGAGCTCGCTGGCCTCACGATGGACAAACCACCTGAAGCCCACGCCCTGCACACGACCTTTCACCAGAAAATGAAGAACCATGCTCGCCAGCCATCGCCAGTCTTGCAGATGCGTCCGTGTCCGCGCAAGCTGCGGCGAGCGAAGGAGCCGACACGCGCTTGCGCCGAGAGCGATGCTCAACCTCAGCCATTCAAGCAACGGCCGGAAACAGTTTTTCCGGGTGCCTGCGCCCATCGCTTTCCACCGTATCCCAGGCTTCATCCCGGCTGCCCGCCGGCGGAGTGACAGGTCGGAGCTGGCTACGAACCGTCTGGCACTGGGCTACACTGGACCTGGCATGGTCTTTGTACTCGACAACTACGACTCGTTCACCTTCAACCTTGTGCAATATCTCGGTGAGATGGGCGCCGAGGTTCAGGTGCGCCGTAACGACGAGCTCACGCCAGAAGAGGTGGAGGCCCTGAAGCCGGAGCGGATTCTTCTTTCCCCCGGTCCCTGTACCCCGGGCGAGGCGGGCATTCTTGTTCCCCTGATTCGCCATATGGCCGGCAAGGTACCCATTCTGGGCGTGTGCCTTGGCCATCAGGCCATCGGTGAGGCATTCGGTGGCCGGGTGGTGCGAGCGGCGCAGTTGATGCATGGCAAGACGAGTACCGTGGAGCACGATGGCAAGGGCGTGTTTTCAGGACTCGCTTCGCCGCTTACCTGCACGCGCTACCACTCGCTCATCGTGGCTCAGGACTCGCTGCCCGCCAGCCTGGTGGTGACGGCGCGGACTGCGGAAAACCGCGGCGGTTCAGTCATCATGGGCCTGCGCCATCGCTCACTGCCGGTGGAGGGAGTGCAGTTCCACCCCGAGAGTGTGCTCACTGAGAGCGGTCACCAGATGATTCGCAATTTCCTGGAAATGTAACCTGATGAACGCCGCGGCCAGAGCCTGCAAACACCCCCCGCGCCAGCTGATGCTCATGATTCACGCCCTTGCCGCGGCGGTGTTGATCACATTGCCCGCGCACGCGCAAACCGCCTCCGCCTCCAGTTCTGCATCGACGCCCCCGGCAAATACGGATTCCGCAACACCCGGAGGTCCCGTCTCCCCCGGAGGCCCCATTGCCATTGTCCCGCTCCGTGACACCGCACCCGGCATGGGAGCAACAGTTGCTGGCGCGTTGAAGGTGACCAGCGGCAAGGCCATCATCGCCTCCAGCGGAACCATCACCTCAGGCGCTGAAGCCACGGACGTTGTGCTGCCCTATCGCGGCACCCTGCGCGTGTGTGCCTCCACCTCAGTCAAGCTGGCGGCCGACACCGGCGTGCCCGCGGGCGAAGTGCCCGGCCTGATGATGGCGCTGGATCATGGCGCCGTTGAGGCCAGTTTTGCCACCGGACGCAACGCCGACATTCTTCTTACGCCGGACTTTCGGATTCTGATCGGTGGCCCCGGTGCTGCCGATGTCAAAGTCCGGCTGGGCAGCCAGGGCGACACCTGTGTGGACAATGCGGGCATCAATGCGCCGTATGTGCTGGTCACCAGTGTCTTTGACGGCAGCCACTTTCGCGTGCAGCCCGGCCAGCGCGTCATGTTCCAGCACGGCAGCACGCATGAAGTTGTCGACAACGAGAAGGAGCCGTGCGGCTGTCCGCCGCTGCCACACTCCGGTACCAATGAGTTTCCTCTTGCCCAGAGCGCCGGTCTTGCGCCGCTCACCACGCCTGCTCCGGTGGAACACCCGGCCGGCAAGCCCCAGGTGAGCGAGCCGCTTGTCTATAACAGCCCCGCGCCCGCTGTGGCTACCGTGACGCAACAGCCCGTTGCGGCGGCCAGCCCGGCTCCAGTGGCGGTTGCTCCCATCGTCAAGGGCAGCGAGAAGCGCAGCTTCTTTGGCCGCATAGGCCATTTCTTCCGCCGCATGTTCGGCGGGAGATAGCGGTTATAGCTCCCGGGCGCGCTGAATCGCGCGAATCACCGCCTGCGCCTTGTTGAGCGACTCCTGATGTTCCAGCTCCGGCACGGAGTCAGCCACAATGCCCGCTCCGGCCTGCACGTAGCCCTTTCCATCCTTTGCCAGCAGAGAGCGGATTGCAATGCACGAATCGAGATTCCCTGAGAAGTCGGCATAAAGCACCGCTCCGCCGTATGTGCCGCGCCGCGCCGGCTCCAGCTCCTCAATAATCTCCATCGCCCGCACCTTGGGCGCGCCGCTCAGCGTGCCGGCGGGAAAACAGGCGCGCAGCGCATCCACCGCCGTCAACCCGCGCCGCAGCTTGCCTTCGATGGTGCTCACAATGTGCATCACGTGGCTGTAACGCTCCACGAACATCAGCCGGTCCACTTTGACGCTGCCGTACTCGCTCACCCGCCCAACGTCATTACGGCCCAGGTCCACCAGCATCACGTGCTCGGCGCGCTCTTTTTCATCCCTCAACATCTCGTCCGCAAGTGCCTGATCCTCGCTCTCCGAGGCTCCGCGGGGGCGCGTTCCTGCAATGGGGCGGTATTCCACCTTGCGGTCGTGCACGCGTACCAGCAGCTCCGGCGATGAGCCGGCCAGTTCCAGAGCCGGCACGCCTCCACTCTTCTTCCTGGAGTTGCCGCGCTTCGCGGTCATCCCACCCAGCGGGCCATCGGGCGTAAACCGCAGAAAGTACATGTAAGGACTCGGGTTCACAGCGCGCAGAGCGCGATACACCTGAAAACTATCAATCCCTGGCTCTACATCGAACCTCTGTGACAGCACGGTCTGGAAGCAATCGCCCGCGGCAATGTATTCCTTGATGCGTTCCACGGAACCCAGGAAGTCGTTCTTACGGGTCCGGTGCTTCACCCGGAGCTGTCCATACTTTCTGCCGCGCGGCAACTCCGGCAATGGACGCGACAAACGCTTTTCGAGGCTTGCCAGACGCTTCAAAGCGCGGTCATATGCGGCGGCAGGTTTTTCCACTGTAAGGTCGGCGGTTACCACCAGCCAGATTTCCTTGCGCACATGGTCAAAGGCCAGTACCTCGTCAAAGAAGAGAAGGCATGCATCCGGTACTGCGAGCTCATCCCGGGCGAGCTCGGGCAGGCGCTCGATCTGCCGTACCGCGTCATACGCAAAAAAGCCCACGGCACCGGCGGTAAACGGCGGCAATCCCGGCAGACGCGCAGGCTTGTGGCCGTCCAGCGCCTCGTGCAGCACCTTGAAGATGTCTCCCTCAAGGCTGTTGGTCTGCCTGTTTTCAGTAATGGCGATCTGCCGGCCCCGAGCCACAATGCGCTTGTACGGTTCAAGCCCGATAAAGGTGTACCGCCCCACCTGCTCGCCGTTCTCTACTGACTCCAGCAGGAAGCACTCGCGCTGTGGCCACGCCGCCCGCAGAAAGGCCGAGACAGGCGTCTCAAGATCGGCGGTCAGGGTGCGGCATACCGGCACCAACGTGTGATCTTTGGCGAGCGCCAGAAAATCCTTGCGGTTGGGTTGTACAGGGTGGGAATCCGTCTTCACATCGAACAGTTTATCTGTTCGAGCCTAAGCGTGCCTTACCTGGGTTTGAAAAAGGAATCCCGACTGCGTGCGATGGTTCTCAAGCCATTTCGTCAGTTGATCCGGAGGCAGCGGGCGGGCGAACAGAAAGCCCTGCACCGCATCGCATCCAAGCCGTCGCAACTGAGTGAACTGCTCCTCGTTCTCAACCCCTTCCGCGATGACCTCCATCTGCAGCTCGTGCCCCATCTCGATAATCTTTTCAACCATGATGCGGTCACTGTTGCTGGAGTGCATGTTCATCACAAAGCCCTTGTCGATCTTCAACTCGATGGCAGGCACATTACGAAGCTGTCCCATCATCGAGTACCCGGTTCCAAAGTCATCAATCGAGAGCTGGAAGTTCCGCATGCGGAGGCGGGTCAGCACGTCCAGAGCATGGGCAAACTCCATCAGCCCAGACTCGGTAATCTCCACCGCAATGTTTTCTGCCGGAAAGTTGTGTTTCCGGGCCAGAGAAGTAAATGTATCGGGAAAGTTCAGGTCATGCAGCGAGGTGACCGAAATATTCAGGGCCAGGCGCAGCGGTCTTCCATCCGGCGCGGCAATTTCTCTGACCTCTGCGAGTCCTCGATCCACGCAGTTCCAGCAGAACTCGTCCATCAGGCCAAGTTCTTCAATCCGCGGGATAAAACTGTCCGGCGGTACGATCCCAAGCCCCGGATGCACCCATCTTGAGAGAGCTTCCAGACCCATGATCGCGCCGTTCGTCAGGTTGACCTGGGGCTGGTAGTAGAGCACAAACTCATTGCGTTTGACCGCCGCCCGGATCTCATCGTCAGAGATAGCGAGCGCCGCCGGCTCCTCTTTTGGTGTTACCGTCCGCGGAAGGGAGTGAGTGGTCAAAATCTGGTGGAGCTCAGGTAACTGGAAGGGTTTTTGCAAGTAGCCGACCACGGAAAGGCCCAAGGCTTTGGCCAGCCTCTCCGCGGTTTCAAGCACCCGCTTGTCCAGCCCGCTCAGGAGCACGATCCGCGCCTTGCACTTCTGCTGGCCGAGCAGGCGCAATACTTCGATTCCATCCATTTCCGGCATCATTAAATCAAGCAGAATCAGCGCGATGTCGGGTGTCAGCAGGGTGGGGAACTGGGAGGGCTCCTTGGCGATTCCACATTCAAGACCCATGGCTGATGCTGCGGAGGAGATAATCGCGCCAACCACGTCATCATCGTCGATCACCAATATCTTGTTGGCCGCGTTCATCACCGCTCCATACCGCGCAATCCGTTTCCAGTGGGCCCATTACCTCGGCTTTGCCTTCATTTGAAATACCAGGAAGCCGAACAGGTAATTGAAGTAAGTTTAGCTTGGCAATGGCCTTTCGTGCTGATTCAGGTGATGAATAACCTGATTCCCATGGTTACCAACGGTCTTCCGCCGGAAAATGGGTTTCCCGTATGTCCTCCGGCTGGGCGAAGGGGTTTTCCTTGCGGACGGGTTGCGAAACGGGGGGTTCCACGCCGGGTTCCACCGGACTTGACGGGGCAATCCGGTGGGCCTAGACTCACATGGGTTTGGGCTTATGCCGCATTTCAGGCTTACCCAACCGGCCCGCCGTTCGTGCTCTGGTGCTGCCCCTGCCGGTTGAGAAAACACCCCCGGAGAAGGGGTGGATTGACCCGCCGGACGGATGGCGCAGATGGGCCGGTACAGATTGATCCATCGCTCCGCTGTAGGTAGCAGAATTGGAGAACGACATGCCATCGGCAATACAAAACGTAACCCTGGACCAGGAAATTAATCCATGGGAAGCGCAGAGCGCGCGGTTTGATTTTGCGGCCCGCAAACTGAATCTGGATGAAGGTTTGTGGAAGCTGCTGAGAACGCCATCGCGCGAAATCATCGTGCATTTCCCGGTCACCATGGATGACGGCCGAATCGAGGTATTCACGGGCTACCGGGTGCAGCACAATATCGCTCGCGGCCCGGGCAAGGGCGGCATCCGCTACGCGCCTGATGTCACGCTGGACGAGGTGCGCGCCCTGGCCAGCTGGATGACGTGGAAGTGTGGGGTCGTCAACATCCCATTCGGCGGCGCCAAGGGTGGAGTCATCTGCGATCCCAAGTCCATGAGCCAGGGCGAACTCGAACGGCTCACGCGTCGTTATACATCCGAAATCATCGAGTTTATTGGACCGGAGAAGGACGTTCTGGCGCCCGACGTGAATACCAACGAGCAGACCATGGCATGGATTATGGATACCTACTCCATGCACACCGGGCACACCGTCACCAGCGTCGTTACCGGCAAGCCCATCAACATAGGCGGATCACGCGGACGCATTGAGGCCACGGGGCGCGGTGTCATGGTTGCGAGCTCGGAGAGCCTGCGCTATCTCAACCTGCCCATTGACGGCTGCCGCGTTGTGATTCAGGGTTTTGGAAACGTAGGGTCGAACACCGCCCGGCTGATGATGGAGCAGGGCTTCAAGATTATCGGCATCGCGGAAAAGGACGGCGGTCTTGCCAACGCCAACGGAATCGATATTCACCAGTTGGTGGAGTACAAGTATCGCAACGGCACTACTCTGGGCTTCCGCGGAGCCGAGGCCGTACCGAGTGACGAGTTGCTGCTCTCAGAGTGTGAGATTCTTATTCCCGCCGCCACTGAGAATGTGATTACCAGCCGTAACGCCGACAAGATCAAGGCGCGCATTGTCGTCGAGGGGGCCAACGGGCCCACCACCGCGGTGGCCGACGAGATTCTCTCCGAGAAGCGCATCTTCATCGTTCCCGATATTCTGGCCAATGCGGGCGGGGTCACCGCCAGCTACTTCGAGTGGGTACAGGATAGGCAGGGATACTTCTGGAAGGAA
>DASSHM010000037.1:0-9593 GCA_035692885.1 Occallatibacter sp. | reverse complement strand
TTACGAGGACAAAATGCTAAAAAGCCCTTATAAAATGCGGGTTCCAGTGATATTCTGGAAACGAGGAATTGATTGAAATGATCTTCTCCAGAGGGCCCCTCTCCGCAGGCCTGCACCCGCTCGTGGTGAGCCGTCGAGAGTTCCTTCGCCTCTCCTCCGCATGCGCCACTTCCTCTGCGCTTGCGCCTTCTCTGCCATTGCATGCGCTGACCGGATCGAGCCGTCGAAAGGTCGTGATTGTCACGTTCGGCGGCGGAGCCCGCGATGAGGAGACATTTGCCCCCTATGGCCAGGAGAACATCCCCGGGCTCATGAAAACGCTGCTGCCGCAGAGCACCTTCTTTGGCCAGGTCATCAATCACGGAATCCTCGGCCACTATGTGGCCACCACAAGCCTTGCAACCGGCATCTATGAGACGTTCAACAACTTTTCCGGGGTGCCATCGCCAAACCCCACAATCTTTGAGTACTTCCGCAAGGGCCTGAAGCGGCCTCAAAGCGATGCATGGCTGGTTTCACCCAGCAGCGGCTTCAGGAATATGGGCTGCGGCACCCATCGCGGCTTTGGCGCGCGCTATGGCGCAGGCGTTCTTCTGCCCAAGCAACTGCTGGACGCGGCGGCGCCAAGACGAGACGGCTATGACTTTGACAATCTGCTCCGTGACACCTATGAAGAGCCGAAGATCGCAGCGGGCACGCCGCAGGCGGAGTCAGAACTTGAGCAGCTTGAACGCATCCTGCATCTCTCGCCCGGCGACTACAAACGGCAGGCGGCCGGCATGCAAAGTGCCGATGAGCTCTCCACCTACGTGGCTTTACGACTGATGACGCAGTCTTCCCCAAGCCTTCTCTGGATCACCCTGCATGACATCGATGTGGCTCATTCGGGCGCATACTCGCTCTACATCGACGGCATCCAGCGAACCGACCGCCTGTGTACTGAGATTTGGCAACATATCCAGACCAACCCGGAATATGCGGGCCGGACAACCATGTTTGTGCTGCCTGACTTCGGACGCGATTCCGACACCAATCCGTCTGGAAACGGATTCCAGCATCATCGCACCGGCGACATTGCATCCCGCACCACATGGATGATGGCGCTGGGTCATGGCGTTCGAGAAGGCGTCTTTATTGAGCGCCCCGTCGACTCCCTCGACCTCGTCCCCACCGTGGGCAGACTCCTTGGGTTCCCAACCCCGCTTGCGCAGGGCGTCGTCCTGCCTGAGGTCGCGTGATGCAGCCGCGCGAACTAACCCGTGACAATTTTAAAACCTACCCGCCATTGGCGCGGGAATTAGCCTGCGCTCAACTCAGCCTTCTGCGGGAATTGCCTCTGGCGCTCGTGGCCATTCTGCTTCGTGACGAAATTGATCTGGATTCCTGCTTTCCGCCGGAGAAGAAATCCATCGAAGACCGATTCACCTTCCTTGCTTCTCTTCCAGCGGACGCGCGCAACCGCCTGACAGAGGGCTTTGCCAGCCTCTCCCTGCCGGATCAGCTCTCCGCGCAGGACTGGGTTCGCTTCCCACGCAAGTTCGAAGAGGATCTCAGCGCATTCCTCTGGTCATCGCATCAGCTAGACAAATTTCGTGAGATAAGCGAGCAGTTTGTTGACGCATTGCACAAGGCGGTACCTGCACAGCAGCCGCCAACCCCCCGCTGGGCTGCCGTAATTCTCTCAGCGGGCCTGCACAAGGATGGCTATCCACTCTTCCGCAAGCTGCGGGATCACGGAGTCTTTTTCCCGAGTGTGATCGGCGAGGATGGAACAGGCGTCATTCTGCGGCATCTCGCAGGCCGCGGATCGGCCACTCCGGTGCCGTACGGCCACTGGTATATTGACGGCGCCAGCCTGACTCCCGTTCAGTCCAGCGGAATCAACAGATTTAGTTGGAATGAGTCCACCAAGCTCCGCGCTGAGGTCTTGCGAAAGGTGCAATCCGTCATCGGAAGCGGTGCTGGAGGTCCTGAAATGCTGCGCACCGTGATGGCCGGCTGGACCTCGCAGGATGAGAACGCTGGCGCCTCCGACTTACTCATCGACAGCCTTGTACAGCGAATCTACGACGAGGGCTCGGGCACGCAGATATTCAGCACGACATTTGTGCAGTGGTCGGCGCGCGAGGTTCTGCGCCGCGCTCAGCCTGTCAGCCTCGTGGCCCGGTTTGGACCGCGGCAACGCCAAAGAAGCCTGAATGACATGTTTGCCCGCCAGTCTGAAGAGATGGACGCTCAGGGTTCACTGGTGGACGGGGACTTCGGCGCGTACTACACATGGATCAACCTGAATCGTCTGACTGGATCGCAGAACACCTCGTTCATCGCCTGGTCTGAGAGCCACCATCAGGCTGTTGCCATCGGACCGGGGCTTCCGCGCGGTACTCAGGCACCCGATCCCGTTTCCATTGAGCGGCTGCTGAAGCTTGTTGCCAGCACTTGACCGTGCCTCCGCGTCGCTCGGCACTTCCCCATTGCGCTTCTACTTGTGGACCTTCACAAGAAACGTCGTAATCTGGCGCATGCGTGCATCAAGGTCGTCCTGCTGCTGTTTGTAGTATTTCCTTTGCAGCGCAATTTCCCTCCGAGCCTCCACCTTGCGGCCCGCCCGCCAATAAGCCAGTCCTAGTCGATAGTGGGCCGCGGCCAGTGTCGGTTTCAGCGCAATGGCTGCTTCCAGGTTGGCAATGCTTCCCACCCAGTTTCCCTGGTTCTGCTTGAGCAGCCCCAACTGGTAGAGCGCCTCCGGGTCCTTGGGATCCGCGGCGATGGCGTTCTTCAGGAATCGTCCGGCCAGTTTCAACTCCTCGGCATTGGGCGGTTCCTGCAGAATCTCTGCCGCTGCATCCACCGATGCCCGTGCATCCCTGGGGTGTGTTTCAGCGTATTTGCGCAGCGCGCTGCACCGGGGTCTTGCCTCCTGCATCACCGATGTGCATGACATGCCCAGCAGTTCCGCATAAAGTGGATTATCCGAATCTGCCTGCAGCAGCCCGGCAAATACCGGAACCGACTCAGCGTACTTGCCGTCGCCAAAGTACGCCGCGCCCAGACCCAGCTTCAGCCGCGTGCTCTCGGGAAACTGCTTTGCGGCGGCATTGAACTCCTTGATTGCAGCGTCGAACGTCCAGTGCCGCAGGAACTCGATACCCAGCTTCCACGCGTTCTCCTCGCTCGGCTCAAGATCAACGGCGCGCACATAGTGGTCGGCTGCCTCACGATATGACCCGCTCTTTTCATCAATATCTCCAAGCAGCGATTGTGCCGCCGCGGATTTATCAGTGCCTGGCCATTGGGTGATGACATCCCGCGCCGCCGCCGTCTTTCCCGCTGCAAGCATTGCTGTCGCTCGTGCCAGCAGCAGGTCTGAGTCTCCAGGCTTCATCTTCAGCGCTCGCTCAAACGCCGCGGCAGCAAGATCGGGTTGATGAGCCGCCAGCAATACCTGGCCCAGGGACTGCTGTGTGGCGGGATTGCCGGGATTCAGCTTCGCCGCAATCCGCAACTCGCGTAGCGCAGGCTCATTCCGGTTGAGCTTGAAATAGGCCGCGCCAAGATTCGCGTGTGCGACGTCGGATCCGGGCTGCTCCCGAACCGCAGCTTCAAAGATTGGCACCGATGCGGCATAGTTCCCCTTCGCCACGTAGACGAGTGCGAGCGACTCATCCACGGCAAAGATACCTGGGTGCTTCTCGTGCAGTCGCAGCAGCAGCAACTCCGCCTGATCCAGGTTACCTGCATCCTGCGCGGCCATCGCCGCCTTGAAATCACGTTCGATCTCTGCCTGCGGTTTCTCCGGATCGGAGCGTGCGGTAAGGGGGGTCGCGAGGGCAATACATGCCAGTGCCGTCAGAATTCGCATCATCCTGTTCAGCCTGGTCATCTCGGCAGATCCCGTCCTCCCGTTCAGGTTAATTGTTCTTCCAGGTCATGCCAACAGCAGATGGACTTGGTCATGTTTCACTGCGTTCCGGCAAAAAATCGGGGACCCGCTGGTGCGGATCCCCGTCAAGTTGCAGCAGTCTGTTCAGGTCATTCACAGGAGACAATCAGAATGCATATCGAAGCGAAAGCTGGAAGAACCGTGAGTCCGGAGCATACCTCTGCAGGCTGCGCGGCGCTGTAATTTGGCCGCCCGTGCTGCTGATGCCCGCGTTGCTCGGCTGTGCCAGCGATGGGGTATTGAACAGGTTGAACATGTCCGTGCGGAACGTCAGGGTCTGTTCGTGATAGACCTTGAAGTTCTTGAAGATAGACATGTTCACGCGCTCATAGCCGGGGCCGACAACTTCGTTGCGCCTTCCGCCCAGGTATCCCACCACATCACTCAGGTCTGTTACGTACACCGGCATTGTTGCTCCAGTATTCGCCGCGTCCGTCGCGTTCGTGGGAATGTAGTGCGCCAGCTCGTACGTTGGATCGTTGGCGCTCCAGGGGTTCTTGAACGAGCACGGGTTGTACCAGTTTTTACGGTTGCGGGTCTTGGTTGCACAGCTCACGCTCGCCACCAGACTCGGATCAGGGGCCGTAAAGGTGCCGCCGGTCGCAAACGGATCCTTCGTCTTGATCGCGCGGCGGCCGCCGTTGTTGGGTCCGCTGTTGCCAGACGGGCTCACCGAGAACGGATTGCCGGTCTGCGCCACGAAGGTTGCGTTCGCCGACCATCCGCCGATGATGTAATCGGCCACCCCCGTGTGGTTGAGCATGCTGCGCCCGGCGCCAAACGGAAGATCGTAGTAGACGTTCAACGTGAGGCGATGCCTGGTGTCAAACGGCGAGTTCGAGTAGTCCATATTGATGGGAATCAGATTGGTCTGTCGGAAACCCGAGTCGCCGGTCGAGCCCAGTGGCGTCGGAGCGTCATCGCGGGCATGCGACCAGGTATAGGTTGCCAGCAGGCTGTAGCCCTTTGAGAGCCTCTTCTCCAGCTTGGTCTGCAGCGCGTTGTAGTTGCTGGCGCCGGCATACGCTGTATACGAGGATCCGCCGAAGTGCGGCAGCGGGCGGGAGTTCTGCGCGCTGTTGCTGGGGTTCTGCAGGGCCAGCGGGTTGTTGGGGTCGGGAAATACCTGCATGTGGCGCGACACATTGCCCACGTAGCTCACCGTGGCAACAATATCGCTCGTCAGGCCCCGCTCCAGGGCAAGGTTATAGTCCTCGGTATACGGCGTCTTGGCCACAGGGTCAGAGCCGCGCATCGTCAGATTGGTCACGTTGGTCGCGAACCCATTGGCGATGATGGTCGAGAACCCGTTGGCAATCGTGATCCCGTCGGTGGGGCACGAATAGGTTCCGCAGCTGTTTGACGGGAAGTTGGCTGCGTACTGGAAGGGATAGTTTTCTCCCAGGTTCGGCCAGTAGCCCGTACTCTCAAGACCGCCGTAGAAGATTCCAAACCCGGCTCGAACGACGGTGTTCCCATTCGGCGACCAGGCAACGCCCACGCGCGGAGCAAAGTTGGTCTTCTGTGACTTCACGATGTGTGGATCAGGTGTGTAGACCAGCGCGATGTTGTCCATGGCCAGCACATTCGGGAAGGCATTCCCGGTCTGCTGGAAGATGTTTTCCGCGTAGCTCTTGCCCCCTTCGGGAATCTGATATTGAGCGGCTCCGCTGCCAAACCCCGTGGTGGTGTCAAGCGATGAGGGACCGGTCATGTTGAAGGAGGCCTGGTAGCCGCCCACATCCTGATAGGGCTGGAAGTGCTCCCAGCGAACGCCAAGATTCAGCGTCAGCTTTTGCGTCACGCGCCAGTCATCCTGGAAGTACGCCGCGTTATCCCAGCGCGCGTCGCCGTTCGTCACCTGATTCGAAAGGCCTGCGCTGTTTTGCATGTCGAGCAGGAAGTCCGCGACGCCGTAGCCGGTGTTGGAGGCATTCAGGTTGCTGGTGTAAACGCCCGTGTAGTTGTAGCTGCCGCGCGACTGCTGCGGCTGCAGCGTCGAGAAGCGGATGCTCTGGAAGCTGACGCCGGCCTTCAGTGCATGACTGCCGGCAATCTTGGTTACGTTGTCGAGAATCTGGTAGACGTTCTGGTGCTCATCGGTGGTTGACCAGGTCGGGCTGCCGAAATGGTCAATTCCGCTGACGCTCACCGAGGGCAGGCCGCCGTTCAACGGAGCCTTGGGGATGCCGCCGAAACCGACTGAATCGGCGAAATCCTGATTTTCCGCATTCGGGTGCTGGAATCCGGTGTGGATCCAGTTGTAGCCCAGGCGCGCTTCATTCGTCATGGTCTGCGTGAAGACGTGCGTCTCGCTGATCATGAAGTTCTCGCCCATGTCCTTCTGTTTGCCGTCATCGCCGAATCCGCCGCCATCCAGCACGTTGCCCAGCGGAGGCTCGACATGGCCCATCTCGTTCCAGTAGCTAAAGCGGGAATAGGTCGTGTCCTTCGAGCTGATGTTCCAGTCCATCCGGGCATCCCACTGGAAAGTGTTGTCGATTACCGGCTTGCCGACAACATAGTTGCTGTACAGCTTGCCGCCGTTCGTATTCGGCATCGGGTACAGATTCAGCACCGCCTGCGCGGTAGGATTCAGCGTCACTCCCGCCACGCTGCTGGTGCAGCTGGAGCTCGTCACGAGGCAGTTATTGGCAAATGCCACGGGCGGCGCGCTCGAAGTCTGATTGTAGAGCTGAACCGGTGAATTGCCGGTCAGGTTCGAATCCAGCAGTTCTGAAAAGTCCCCCTGGCGCTCCAGCGCCGTCGGCACTGAGAGAGTCTGGGTCTCGCTGAAGGTGATGCGGTTTGCCTGCGCATCACCAAAGAAGAACAGCTTGTTGCGAATCAGGGGTAATCCCAGCGTCGCGCCAAACTGGTTCTCGTGATACGGAGCAACCGGCAGGTTGCCTGCGTTCCAGTCGTGAGTGTCGAACACCGTGTTGCGAATGTATTCCCACGCGCTGCCGTGCAGATTGTTCGTGCCGGACTTCAGGCTGGCGTTAATCACGGCGCCGGCGGAATGACCAAACTCCGCCGAATAGTTTCCGGTCTGCACCTTGAACTCGGCCAGAGCGTCCGGAGGAGGCTGCGCTACAAAGCTCGCGCCGTTGTAAAAGTCCACGACGTTGGCGTTGTTGTCAACGCCGTCAAGAATGAAGTTGTTCTGCTCGGCGCGTTGGCCGTTGGCGTTAAAGTCGCCCTTGCCGGCGCCGCGCGAGCCTTCAGGCGGAACCGAGCCCGCCGCCAGTTGCGCGATGAAGACCCAGTTGCGCCCGTTCAACGGGATGCTGTCAATCGTCTTGGTGTCCATCACCTGGCCCACTGAGCTTTCCTGCGTCTGCATCAGCGGCGCTTCCGTCGTCACCGTCACCGTCTGGGTGGTTGCGCCCGGCTGCAGGGTCACGACCACGTTCAGCCTCTGCTGCAGGCTCAAATGGAGATTCGTCTGGGTTGTCGTCGCAAAGCCCGGCGCGCTTGCGGTCACACTGTAGTTGCCAATCTTCACCGGAGAAAATACATACACTCCCGATCCATCTGTCGTGGACTTCAGCACCAGGCCTGTATCTACACTTGTGAGCGTCACGCTGGCTTTGCTGATCACGGCGCCCGTCGGGTCTTGAACCACACCCGTAATCGTGCCCTGGTCAGCTTGTGCCAGCAGGAACTTCGACGGAAGGAGCGCCAACGCCAACACCAGCGCGGCAGTCACCCAACGGCGTCTGAGCATCATTTCTTCTTGCCTCCAAATTGCGTTCAGTTTCTGGCGACTGTTTGTACATCGCGAGCAGGAGAGGGAATCACTGCGAAGCCCGGGAATCTGAACCTGCATTCACCGGTTCAAAATGTATACGATTACAACGCAGACCTGCTCCTTACCTCGCTAGGCAACCCTACGGGAGAAAAGTAAACGTTGTCAATACATTTTTTCCAGCCCCTCGCTTCAAACGTCTCAAACACCTCTAAAGGTAACCATTCCAACGCGATAAGTTGACTCTTAAGTTAATAATTGTACGCATTTACATTGCCGTCCCTGACCAGGTATCACCATCATTCCAAATGACCTCATCAGCCCTGCACAAACGTTTTCATTCCCTCCCGCCATCCATGGCGACGGACCCGGCATGGAGGCTGATATTTGCGGGTTTTACCACTCCGTCCTGCACGCTTCCGGCGTCTCGGTGGCGGTGCACATCTCTATCGGTGCGCCGCCTCCCGAGGCCGAATGCAGAGAGTAAGGGTTGATCTTGATCTAAAAGCGTCCCATCTTTACGCGCACGTACTCCGGTTTCTCGTGGAAGGTCAATCCGCGATCCGTCTCATCGCCGTTCAGCAGCCGCAGCGTCTTCCACTGCCCGTTTTCATACGTGCCCTGCTCGGCCGTGAGAATCTGGCTGCGTATCCATGCCGGCTTGTCTGGCAGATGCAGAATGATGCTCGCGTCCACGCCGGTCAGCAGAAATTCATCCGGACCCAGTTGCGCCACCACCGCGGCGCCATGCGCGTCCTTGGTGCCCGGCGCGCGCCTCCCGTCCTGTTGCGGAAATCCAAACGCCACCGTGGCGCCCCAGCCGTCAAACTTCAACTCCTGCGTCGTCTGCCCGGGTTCTTCCACCGCGGTCTTGAGCTTGCCCTCAAATTCCAGCCGGGCAATCTCGCGGTCCATGGGTCCGATTAGCGCATAGTTCCGCGCGTGCGCATGCCAAGGCTCATTGCCCAGGATATTCCACCCCGTCTGGTCCACGCCGAACGGTGAAAAGCCGATCGCTCCGTCGCCAATGGCGTAGAAAAAGAACTTGCCAAAGCTGTCGCCGCGGCCTGTTTCGGGTATCCACAGCGGATTGTCCGCACGGTGGTAGGCATGCATGGTCTCGCGGTAGAACTCAGAATCGTCGGCGTAGATGTCGGGTCCGATCATGTCCAGAGAGGGCGCCAGCTTGCGCCATAATCCCACCACCTTCTGCACCGCTCCGCCGCTCGGGTAGGCAATGCCCGGCAGGTCAACCTGCCGCTGCGGCAGCTCAGCGGCCGGATAGTCAATCCACACGTTGATGTAGCAGGGAATGTCAAATGCAGCCTTGCCCGCCGCTGCAATCTCGTCGATGTACTGTGACTGGTAATAAAGCTGGAACAGCTCATCGGCGTCCGGGCCAAACACTTCACGCCACGTCCCTGCCTGCTTGCCTGTGGCCGCCAGCATCTCCGCGGGAACCTTTCCTGCGAACAGGCGGTTGGCCTCCGGCGAGTTGTCACGCACGCTGCCTATGTTGCCTGACTCGTTTTCCACCTGCACTGCCAGCACCGTATGCTGCTCGCTGTCAATCTGCTTCAGGTGATTCATCAGGGTTACAAAGGCCGTCTTGTCCGCCGTCAGCGTGTTCTTTCCCAGCGGTGAAAACACATCAATCGGCTCGCCGTCCGGCCGGATGACCCGCGGAAAGCGCCTTGTATCCAGCTTCACCCATGCGGGCGCATAGTGATTGTTGCCGTTCTTCCAGGTGCCGAACCACAGCAGCACAACGTGCAGATGATGCGCGCGCGCGCCCTCCACCAGCGCATCCACGTTGGTGTAGTCGAAGTGACCCTCCTCGGCCTCAAACTGCTCCCAGTAGACCGGGGCTTCCACCGTGTTCGCATGCAGCGCCGTCAT
>DASSHM010000036.1:0-26839 GCA_035692885.1 Occallatibacter sp. | reverse complement strand
AACGGTCATCCAGAGCCCTATCACATCCGATTCTGGGATATCGGCAATGAGCCATACGGCCCATGGCAGCTTGGCCGCACCGATCTTAAGTATTATGTCCTCAAACACAATGAGTTCGCCAAGGCCATGCGCAAGGCTGATCCCTCCATCACGCTTCTTGCCTCAGGGTCAATGCTTGAGGATATGAACCTCAGGGGCGAAACGCGGACGAGATACGTGGGCAATCTGAAAGCGCTGGAAGGTACGGAAGAGGACTGGACCGGCGGCCTGCTCAAAGACAGCTGGGGTAACTTCGCCGGCATCACCGAGCACTGGTATGCCCGACCCGGGAGGCACTTTGACCTGCAACGAGCCAAGGAGCTGCCGACGGATGCGCCTACTGATGACGGATACGTAAAGGTCGACCAGACACCGCTTGAGTTCGCGCGCTATCCTGCCAACATCGTCCACTTGAAAGCACAGGAATGGCGCGGATACCAGAAGAGGTTTCCGGCGATGCTGACGAAGAAGATTTTTCTGTCCATCGATGAATATGCCTATTTTGGCGGAGACTTTCGTCGTGGCCCAGATCTGAAACTGGCCCTCGCCTATGGAATGATCCTGAACGAGATGCTACGGCACACTGACTTTCTGCGGATGTCAGCGCACACCATGGGCGTTTCATCGCTTGATTACACGCCCACAGCGGCAATCCTGAACACTACCGGGCTGTTATACAAGCTTTACGGCGAGCAATTTATCCCCGGTTCCATCCCTGTTACGCTCACTGGGAACTCTCCGCAGCCCGGGCCGAAGTATCCCATAGGAGGCGACCAGCCGGAGACAAATTCCGGCAGCCCCACCTACCCGCTGGATATGTTTGCGACCTTGACGCCGGACCGCAGGTTCCTGACGCTTGCGGTTGTGAATGCAACTGAGTCAGCTCAGAAGTTTGACCTGGATGTCACAGGCGTGCGGCTTGCCGGGGAATCGACCCTATGGCAGATGACCGCCGGCAGTCTTGATGCAACCAACCACGTTGGGCAACCCTCGCAGGTTGAAGTCAGGAAGATCGCACTCGGATCAGTGCGTCACACCCTTGCGGTGGCGCCCATCAGCATCAACATCTATCGTTTTCCCGTGGTACAGACCGCACAGTGAAGAGTGCCGATCGTGGTTATTTGCCCAACACGCGAGGTGAGTACAAACACTTCGCCGCCGCAGCATCGGACAATACCGATGCACCGCGTAGGTTCAGGTCGAGTCAGCTTCGGATTCGCGCTTCAGCGCAAGCGGACAGGACAAAAATATGATCTGGTGCCGATGTATCAGATCGACGAACAGCGCTGCTCCGTCGAATGGCAGATGAAGAAGTCGGCAAAGAACGTCTGAGATTCGAGCGGAGCGGGACACGGAAGACGGCAATGATTACTTCCTCGCCTGCTACTAGACCTCCGTGCAGCGCCGCGCAATTCTCAATAGACATCGCGCTGATAGCGGTGCCCCTCCTTGAGTGACTGCACCCAGGACTCCGCTGCTGATTCGTTCATTCCACCCTCCTGAGCAATAATGGCCTGAAGAGTGCGGTTTACATCCTTGGCCATGTGCGCGCCATCTCCGCATACATACAGGTGGGCCCCATCGTCAAGCCAGCGCCAGAGCTGTGAGGCGTTCTGCCGCATCAGGTCCTGCACGTAGATCTTTTGTTGCTGATCGCGTGAGAATGCGGTATCGAGTCGCGTCAGGTGTCCATCGGCGCGCATGGCTTCCAGCTCCTCGCGGTAGAGGAAGTCTGTTGCCGCACTGCGCGCACCAAAGAAGAGCCAGTTACGGCCCGTGGCTCCCGTGGCGCGGCGCTCATGTAGAAATCCGCGAAACGGAGCGACTCCGGTTCCCGGGCCGATCATGATCACGGGCGCGTCGGGGTTCCTTGGCAGCCGGAACTTCTTGTTGGGCTGAATGTAAAGCGGCAGCCGCTCGCCAACCTTGACTCGGTCCGCAAAAAGCGTGGAGCACACTCCATTGCGGTCGCGGTTGTGCGCGTGGTAGCGCACCACTGATACGGTTGTGTGAATGTGGCCTGAGTGTGCGGCCGGGCTCGATGAGATGGAGTAGAGACGAGGGGCGAGGCGCGGCAGCAGCTTGACGAGATCCGACGGTGACTGCAACACGCCGGGACACATGCTGAGCAGATCGACGAGGTCGCGCCCATTGAGATATTCGTCCAGCTCGGCTTGCCGCTCGGGCTTGAGCAACGTTGAGAGTTGCTCACACCTTCCCATGGCCGCATAGCTGGTGAGCGTCCTGCGAGTGAGACGGGTGACGCCGAGGTGATGGAGCAGCGCATCGCGCAGCGTTACGCTGCCGGTTGCAATCTCCACGGCCTCCTCGCCTGTGAAAGGCAGCAGGCTGAGCACGGAATCAACCAGCTCAGGAGAATTCTGCGGTAGAACTCCGCACGCATCACCGGCCTCGTAGTGAATATGCGAACCTTCAATGGCGAAGTTAAGATGAAGTGTCAGTTTGCTCGACGATGGATGCGTGAGAGCACGCTTTTCATGTAGCCGGGACAAATACGGGTTATCGCGTGAGTGCGCCTGCACGGTGTCTTGCGGTGTGACGGTTGCCCCAACTGGTGCCTCTGCCGGGCGGGGCTCGTCTTGCAGAGACGTCAGCGCATGCAGCTTTATGCCGAGTGTGCGCTTCCATGCGGCATAAGGCGCATCCACATCCGTGTCGCAGTCTACGCGATCCATAATCCGAGTGCCGCCGAGCGCGCTTAATTTCGCGTCAAGTTCCTTACCGAAGCGGCAGAAATGCTCGTAATGCGAATCCCCCAGCGCCATCACCGCGTAGGAAAGCTCGCCGAGCAGCGGAAAGTGCTCCACGCACAGTTGCTGGTAAAAGGACTGCGCCGAATCGGGCGCTTCTCCCTCGCCATAAGTAGAGACGATAAAGACAGCGTACTTTTCCGCTGCCAGCGTGGCGGGAACGTAGCCTTCCAATGAAGCGAGAATCGATTCGTGTCCCGCCGACTTCAGTTCCTTTGCCAGTTTGCGCGCCAGACCTTCGGCGGTTCCGGTCTGGGACCCGTAGAGCAGCGCAACGCGCAGAGACGGAGCAGCGTCTGCGGGAGCATGAGAGAAGAGCCCGGCCACGTAACCATTGAGCCAGGCACGTTGAGCGGACGTAAACGGTGCGTCTTCAGGAATCCGGGGAACAAGCGCAGCGGCCATGATTATGCGTTCTCCTTTGCAGCAATCATGCTTTGCAGCTCAGCGACCTCGTAGCGTCGTGTAAAGTCGAGAAACGATTCATCAGATCTGCTGAGTCGTTCAAATGCTGTAAACAGCCGGTCCAATGTCGCAGGCAGATCGGCAAAGCGTATTGCAGGAATCAACTCGCGGCCCAATCCCTGACGGTTGTCGGAACCGCCGCCGATAAGCACCTGATATCCCTCTTCGCCATCGACTGTGGCTCCAAGCAGGCCGATGTCTCCCACGTAGTGCTGCGCGCAGGAGTGAGGGCAACCAGTGACATGCAGGTTGAGCGGCTGCACGATTGTAAAGCGGGCGTCGAGATGTGCCGCGAGCTTGAGCGCATGTGCTTTTGTGTCCGTGGCGGCGTAACGGCAGCCCCTGTTGCCGGTGCAGGCGACGGTTCCTGCACTCACCGTGGTTACTGTGTCGCTCAAGCCCGCGGAAGCGAGGGCTTGGCGCGCGGCTTCGAGCTTCTCCGCCGGAACGTTAGGCAGAATCACATTCTGCCAAACGGTCAGGCGAAGTTCGCCGGAACCGAATTCATCAGCAGCGTCGGCAAGCGCGCGCATTTGTGCGGTGCTCAACCGCCCGACCGGCACGGCGACACCAATGTAGAAAAAGCCCGGCTGGCGCTGTGGATGAGCACCAATGTGCCCGCGCGGATCAGCTGCAGATCGCGGTTCGCACTCGCTGACCGGAACCCGCAGTGGCCGGAAGGTCAACAACTTCTCAGTCTCCTCCAAAAACTTTTCAACACCCCAGCGGTCCACAAGATATTTGAGCCGAGCCTTTTTTCGATTTGTACGGTCGCCATGCTGATTGAAGACGCGAATCATGGCAACAGCCAGGGCAACAGCCTCTTCCGGCTGCACAAGCAGACCGGAGTCGGAGGCAAACTGGCTGTGTCCGGTGATGCCGCACAGTTGTACGCGGAAATAAATTCCGGCGGGAACACTTTGACCTTCGGGGACACGTACTGCAACAAAGGCAATATCGTTGGTGTCGGCCACAATGCCGACCGAACCGCCGCTGTCAAAGGCCACATTGAATTTGCGCGGCAGGCCGCAAAGGTCGCGGGAGTTAAGGAGGTATGAATTCAATGCCTGAGCAAGCGGCGCAACGTCGTAAAGTTCCGCTGGGTCGAGCCCGCTGGTGGGTGTGGCTGTTATGTTGCGAATGTTGTCAGCTCCCGTGCCGCGCGAACTCATGCCAAGGCTTTGCACCGTGTTGAGCACGTTCACAATGTCTTTGGGCTGGAACTGGCGGATTTGCAGGTTGCCACGCGTGGTGATGTGAGCTTCGCCTGCTCCCCAGTCGTCCGCCATTGCGGCGAGTCCGCGTATCTGCCGCGCGGTAAGGATGCAGGCCGGCGTGCGCAGTCGCAGCATAAACGAATCCTGGGCGGGGGCAACATGAAACAGACCGTGATATTTAAAGCGGAACAGGTCGCCTGCGTCTGGCGCGCGGTTGTCAGCAGCGTGCATCAGCAGCTTGTCCCATATGTCGAGCGGATTCTCCTCCATCTTCCAGCGTTCTTCGCGGCACAGGTCCTCCACGGGCGTATTGAACCACATGGGTTCGCTGGTGAGATTCCGCAGGCTGCAGCTTGCGTCGGCCGTAGTGCGCCCATCATCCGAGTGTCCGGCAAAGAACGTCGGCCCGCGCTGTGCGGCGGCGAGCAGGAATCCAGCCAGATATTCCTTTTGCTCCAGCGTGAAGCTTTGCTCCATCTGCTCCAGCGTCATTGTGTCAGGCATCGTCAGCTCCCATGTCGTGTTTCCGCGAGACGCTGCAAACACGAGGGTGTTCGCGACGAAGACGCGCGGTGTGCTTTTGCTCAACACGGAGCGATGATTGAATGGAGTACGTTGCAGGATGACTGCTTCCGGCACGGGAGCGGGGTGCCGTTCACGCGAAGAAGGCGCCTGATACATCCGTCAAATGGCGCGCTACGGGGCTTCGCTACTATGAGAATAGCATATCGCGCATACCGGGTCCTGGGCAAGGCAATAACAGGCTGCATCACCGGATTCAGGGCTGATCGTGCACGGTAGGGCTGAACGAATTGCCGCGCGTGTGGCAAGCCGTCGTACGAGTGTATTTCTTGCATGCGTGCTGATTTTGGTCAAGAATGAGGCATGGCCATGGACGGTTTGAGTGGATTAAAAGTGCTTTCGCTCGAGAGCCGGCGCGAGACGGAGACAGCAAAACTGATTCGAAGCTATGGCGGCGAGCCTGTTCTGGCTCCGGCGGTGCGCGAGATTGCGCTGGAGTCGAACGTGGAGGCGCTGGAATTTGCCGACCGGCTGCTCAACGGCGAGTTTGACCTTGTGATCTTTACGACCGGTGTGGGCGTCCGCCGGTTGATGGAAATTATGGAGACGCGCCATGAACGCGCGCGGGTGCTTGATGCGATGCGGCGCGTGAAGCTGGCTGCGCGCGGAGCGAAGACGGCTGCGGCGCTGCGCGAAATGGGGTTGACGATTGCGGCCTCGGCTTCCGAACCCGCGACATGGCGGGAATTGGTTGCGGCGCTAGATGCGGCGTTCGGGCCGTCACTTGAGGGGTTGCGCGCGGCGGTGCAGGAGTACGGCACGAGTAACGGGAACCTGCTCAGCGCTCTCAGCAGCCACGGCGTGGAGTGGACGCGGGTTCCGGTCTATCACTGGGCGCTGCCGGAGGATGTTGCTCCGCTGCGCGCCGCGGTACGCGCGCTAGCGGCGGAGGAGATCGACGTGGTGATCTTCCTGAACGCCGTTCAGGTGGACCATCTGTTTCAAGTGGCGGAGTCGATGGAGGCTGTACGCGCGTTGGAGGCCGGGCTGCGGCGAACGCTGGTATTGTCCATAGGGCCGAGCACCTCGGAGGCATTGACGCGCCACTGTGTTTCATCTGACTTTGAGCCGTCGCATCCGAAGATGGGCTTTTTGGTGAACGAAGCGGCACAGTGCGCAGCGGCGCTGTTGGCTGGAAAGCGAGGGCCCGTGGCACCAGCTACGGAGGATGGAGACTCGCGGCAGTTGAGCGCCATCCAGCAGATGCACGATATCGGCCACCGGATGGCGGTGTCAGACCCGCTTCACGCGGTGCTCAACCAGCTAGTGGGCTTTATTGAGACGTTGTTGAGTTGCGATTCTTGCTTCATTTACGTGCTGGAGGACAGCCAGCTCGTGATGCGCGCATCAAAGAATCCGCACCCGGATCAGATTGATCATCTTGGATTGAAGATGGGGCAGGGCATTACAGGCTGGGTGGCTGAGCGCCGTGAACCAGTCGCGATTGAGTCGGGCGCGCTGCGTGATCCGCGCTTCGAGTCTTTCAAGGACCTTCCCGAGGATACATTTGAAGCATTTCTTTCCGTGCCCATCCTGGCCCGCGGACGGCTGGTGGGCGTGATCAATGTGCAACATCGCCAGGCGCATCGCTATACGTTGTGGGAGGTTCAGGCCATTTCAATGACGGGCTTTCTGGTGGGTGCGGAGATTGAAATGGCGCGACTGGAAGGCGAGCGCGACGCGCTCACCGGACAGCTTGAATCGCGCAAGCTTATCGAGCGCGCCAAGGGGCTGTTGCAGCGCGACCATGGCATTCCAGAGGATGAGGCCTACCGCATGATGCAGCGCGAGAGCCGTCAGCGGCGTAAGAGCATGCGCGAAATCGCTGAAGCGGTGATTTTGAGCGATGAATTACGGCGCGCTGCTGCGGGCAAATCGGTTTCTTCATAGCTTCCGGGCTCGAGGCCTTGCCCTCTTCTGTGTCATTTCATTCCTGTGCGCCGGATGAGCGCTCCACCCGCACGGCGCACTGTTTGTAGTTTGGTTCGCGAGAGACGGGGTCGAAGACGTCCTGTGTGACCTCATTGATGTTCCACTCGGCAAAGTGGAATGGAGCAAAGACCTGACCCGGAGCAACAATCTGCGTTACACGCAGTTCCACATTGCGAACGCGACCGCGCGTCGAGATTACGTCCACCTGATCGTGCGGGCGCAGAGCAAGCCGTTTCGCGTCCACGGGATTCATCTCCAGCCACGCGCGCGGCGACATGGCCTGCAGAATAGGCACGGCGCCAGTCTTGGTGCGCGTGTGCCAGTGCTCGACGGTACGACCCGTATTGAGCACAAATGGATAGTGCGATGTTGGTTGTTCTGGAAATGGCTCCCAATCGGCAAAGAGCAGCTTGGCGCGCCCGTCGGCGGTCTGAAACTTTCCGTCAGAGTAGAGGCGGCGGACGGCGTTCGGTGGTTCCTCGGAACCGTTTGGATACGGCCACTGGATACCACCGAAGTGCTCCATTGCCTCGTAGCTCATGCCAGAGCAATCACAGAGCCTCCCAGCGGAAGCTCGTTTCCATTCTTCAAAGGCGTCGCGCGGCGTCGTCCATCCGGGGAAAAGCTCGTCGTAGCAACCGAGCTTGCGCGCCAGCCGGAGGAATATCTCAAAGTCGCTGAGCGCCTCGCCAGGCGGAGGCACAACGGCGTTGACGCGGCTGACGCGGCGCTCGGAGTTAGTGTAGCAACCCTCCTTCTCGCCCCATGTTCCGGCTGGCAGCAGCAGGTGAGCTAGTTCAGTGGTGGGCGTGGGATGAAAGCAGTCCTGCGCCACAAAAAACTCAAGCTCACCCAGCGCCTGTTTGAGCACGTCGATATTCGGGAAGGAAACGAGCGGATTGGTGGCGATGATCCAGAGTGCGCGGATTTTCTTCTTGAGCGCTGCGTCGATGATGTCCGGGTAAGTGAGGCCGCGTTTTGTGGGAATGCGCGTCACGTCAATGTTCCAGAGCGCGGCAAGTTCTGCGCGGTCAGTTGCGCTCTCAAACTTCCGATAGCCGGGCAGACTTGAGGTGAATCCCGCCTCCCGGGTGCCCATGGCGTTGCACTGCCCGGTGATGGAGAACGGCGAGCCGCCTGTAAGCCCCACATTACCGGTGAGCAGCGCGAGATTATTGATGGCGGTTACCGTGTCCGTGCCTTTGGAGCTGTGGTTCACGCCCATCGCCCAACCGATAACGGCTGCGCGCGCGTTGCCGTAGAGGTGTGCGACTCTGGTGATGAGTTCAGGGGTGAGCCCCGTGATTGCGCTCACGTATTCCGGGTCGTATCTGGCGAGCAGCATACGCAGCTCGTCAAAACCCGTGGTATGGGCATGAATGTACTCGCGGTCAATAAGGCGGTCGCGGATGATGATGTGCGCCAGGCCATTGAGCAGCGCCAGGTCAGAGCGCGGCTTTACAGGCAGGTACAGGTCGGCCATCATGGCTGTCTTGGTCACGCGAGGGTCTGCGACGATGAGCGTTTTGCCGGGGCGATTCTCCAGGTGCTGGCAGAGGATGGGGTGGTTTTCTGCGATGTTTGCGCCGATGAGCAGCAGCACGTCTGCCTTGTTCAGATCTTCATAGGCGCCGGGTGGGCCGTCGCTGCCGAAGGAGCGCTTATATCCAGAGACGGCGGTGGACATGCACAGCGTGGTATTGCCGTCGTAATTGGAGGTTCCAAGGCCGAGCTGCACGAGCTTGCCCAGTGTGTAGAACTCCTCGGTAACCAGTTGTCCCGTGCTGATGACTCCAACTGCCTGTGGACCGTAGGCACCGGCAACGCGACGCAATTCTTCGGCCATGACCTGCATGGCCTCGTCCCAATCAGTACGCACGAGTTTGCCGCTGCGGCGCAGTTGAGGATGGAGCGCGCGGCCTTCAGCTTCGAGCACGTAGTGTTCGGCCAGTCCCTTGGGGCACAGTTTGCCCCGGTTCACAGGGTGGTCAGGGTTGCCGCGCGAGGTCACGGCCTTACCGTTGCGCACGCCCACCTTCATTCCGCAGCCCACCGAGCAGTATCCACAAGTGGTGTTAACCCAGTGGTGGGCGGACTTGCGGGCGGATATGTGTCCGATGAGCGCGTCCTTGCCGAAGGCGTATTTGCTTCGCGCGTTGTCAATGCCGATCAGGCGGCTGAAGTTCATGCGGCCTCCCTTTCTCTGAGATAGGTGGCGGCCATATTTTTAGGTACTACGGTGACGAAGAACAGCCAGCGTCCGACAAGTTCGAGGCCGATGGCCAGTGCCACGCACATCGCGCGCGCCAACAGATGAGGGTGGGCGGCGAGCAGCACAACCGGGAGCGCAACAAGACCGCAGAGCCGGAACAGGTAAACGCGGGGGAAGCGGAACCGCACCAGCTCCGCCGAAGCGCGCAGTTCGAAGACCGGCGCGCGCCACAACTGGACAAACTTGACGACCTGTTGCGTGAGAATCGCGAGGGCCGCGCAACACGCGGCGCGGGTGAGTGAGGTTTGTACCGCCGGGGTGAAGAGCGATACCGCAAGCATTCCGGTCAGCAAGGCTCCGAGATTGAACTCCAGGAACGTGTGCCGGCTCTTCCACATGGGTCGCGCGGAAACGGTGTATAACCGGGCGCTCGCGTAAATGGCGGCGGCTCCCACCAGCGTGGCGAGCATGCCTGCCGCGAGGCTGGCGTGAGCGCGCATCAGCAAGTCAATGAGCGACATGGGCAGAATCTGCTTTGTGCGGGGAATCCACAGCAGTGCGGCATATGCGATTGACGCGCTGGCAAAGAGCGAGAAGCCCAGTACCTCGCGGCTGAGCCACGACCGGCGCCACATGCTGAGTGCACGGTAAGCATAGATTGGTCGGCCCAGGTGCAGGGTCGATGCTGAGAGTCCAAGCAGCGCCGTGAGCACGACGGCCGCGGCTGGAGTGCGCGCGGCAGTTGCACCGGTGAACAACTGTGCCGCTGCCATGGACACAATGGCTCCCACGGAGAGTTGAGTGAAGACGGTCATCAGGATGAGCGTCCAATGCGCATGTTCGGGCCTGACCTGCGCGGTGTTCACACGATCTGTGTCAGGCGGCAAGGCGGTGCTGGACGTAATGCGCGTGGTGGAGAGGCTGTCCCCGGCGCTCGGCAGCCCCGGCGCATTTGCGTGCGCGGCGTATTCGCTACGCCACTTGTCGACGTTGACGATCTCAATTCGAATGGCCTCTTCCGGGCACGCGGTAACGCAGGCCGGTTCCCGGCCTTCACTCAGGCGCCCGTGACACATGTCACACTTGCCCACTACGCCGCGTTCCGGGTTGTACTGAGGCACGCCGTAGGAACAGTTCCACGTGCAGTACTGGCATCCTATGCAGCGGTTGGCATTGTGCAGAACGATGCCGGTGAGCGAATCCTTGGTGTAGGCGTTTACGGGACATCCTTCGAGGCAGGTCGGCTCCAGGCAGTGATTGCAGCCCATAGAGAGGTAGCGCCGCGCCGTGTCCGGATATATCCCGCCTTCGATTTCTCCCACGCGCCTCCACTGGATACCGGGAGGGTTGCCGTTCTGCTCATTGCAGGCCACCACGCAACACTTGCAGCCGATGCACTTGGACATCTCCAGATGAAAGCGGTACTGCTCGCCGGCCATCGGCAGCCTGCCCGGTGTGAGCGCTGAAGGCGCGCCCGCGCCGTGGCCGCAGGAGGTTGCGGGGCGCGCGTCAACGGGGGTGATTAGAAATTGCGAGTCGTTGGCAGACGCCCGCCGCAGCAGGGGAAGTTCCATGGGTACAGTCCGTGCGCGAAGGCGCATGGCTGGAAAAGCGTTCGTGGGCAAGATGGATTGTGTGAATGCGTGGAAGGTCGGGCTTCCTGAGCACGAACTCAGCCTGGAGTGAAATGTGTGTGCGATTTGGGCCGCCACAGGCAGGGTGTGCGGCACCGGCAGGTAGCCCCATCATAATGGCAGGGCCAAAGTTGCGCAAGCAACGCAGTCCCGCCTCCGGGACTGGCGCATATCATTTGCCATTTGCGGAGCGCATGAGAACGATCTTGCGCCGTATCCGTTTTTCGATGGTCTTGAGGTTGTTGTGATCGTTAGTCCCCATCACAAGCGAGCCTCTTCAACTTGAACGTTGCCTCTATGTCTGGAATCCAGGTGTCACATAAGTCTTGCAAACAGTCAGGGAGACGGCCATAATAAGTTAACTTTAAGCAATGCACTTCAATTGGAGTCACAGCCGCCGCAAAGCACTAGGTGGCAGTCAGTTCAAGGCTATCTGCTCGAAGGCAGAAGTTCTAAGTGCTGCGGAAATTCTGGTGCTGAGGCTGGCTGTGGCTGTTTGGTGATGGTTCCGATCGTCCCGGCTTTGGCCGTTGGGGGCCATCACCTTGGGAAGGCCGCCCTGTGTGTCTCTCTGTTTGTGGTGTTTCTGATTGTCTCGTCCTATTGAAAGGTATCTGGCTGCGCAAGCCGGATCACATTTCAAGACTCATCCTTTTATCGTTTGCTCTGCTTTCCGGCAGCTTTGCCAGTGTTGCCTATGGGGTGCAAGCCCGCAGTCTAATCACAGGCCAGATTGACACTTCAGTCGTCCAGCCGCTTCCCAACCATCATCCGCTTTGGGCGAACTCCCACAATGATGCCGGTGCAGTGGCGCCGAACCAGATCCTGCCGGCTCTCACGCTGGTTCTCTCGCGTCCGCCCGAGCGCCAGCGGGCCTTTGATCAGTTTCTGGCGGCTCAACAAGATCGAAAGTCTCCCGACTATCACCACTGGCTCGCCCCGGCAGAAGTGGGTGACCGATATGGGCTTTCTGAATCGGACATAGGAGCGATCACTGGATGGCTGCAGTCGCAAGGTCTACGGGTAACCTGGGTGACTCCAAGTAAGATGTTCATCGGCTTCGCAGGCACCGCCGCTGATGTTTCGCGCGCCTTCCAGACCAGCCTGCACCAATACACGGTAAAGGGCAGGATGTTGATCTCAGTTGCTTCAGACCCGATGATTCCCGCGGCTGTGGCTCCTGCCGTGAAAGCGATTCATGGCCTCTACGCGATCGACGAGCAGCCACAACATACTACAATAGCAATGCAGGCGGCCTCACCAGAAATCACGAATTCCAGTGGGCTTCATTTCATCGGTCCCGGCGATTTCGATCAGATATACCATCTTCCGCCACTTGGTGGCGTTGGAATCACGATTGGTATTCTAGGCCGCTCACGCACCGATGCCGCCGACTTCGATAACTTCAAGTCCATGACGGGGGCGGGCTTCACAGATCCTACTGAAGTGGTCCCTACGGCCTATGGCGGGGTTGATCCGGGACCGGCTTACACCTCTCCCCCTGGCTCCGGTGTTTCCATCGCTGAACAGGGCGAAGCCACGCTGGACGTCCTGCGTGCTGGGAGCGTTGCCGACGCGGCACGGCTTCTGTTGGTGGTGGCCACTGCAGCCAGTGGAGGAATCGAGGCAGATGCTCAATATCTGGTGAATACCACGCCGGTTCCGGTTCAGGTAATGACGATCAGCTATGGCGCCTGCGAGTCCTCCGCAGGTTCTTCGGGCGTCAGCTATTGGGATACTCTCTTTCAGCAGGCAGCAGCGGAAGGCATCTCGACGTTTGTGTCCTCTGGCGATTCGGGTGCATCAGGTTGCGATGCTGCGTTTCAAGCTCCTCCAGCTACCCCACAGGCCAACAGCCCGAACTATCTCTGCTCATCGGCCTATGCAACCTGCGTCGGTGGAACGGAGTTCAATGATACCGCGAACCCCGGCACGTACTGGGCCAGCGCGAGTAGCGGATCCGGCACCACGGCCTTTGGGTATATTCCCGAAGGGGCCTGGAACGAATCCTGGGATGGAACGACGAGTACTGTTGCTGCATCAGGTGGGGGAGTCAGTTCCTATATCGCCACGCCATCCTGGCAGCAGGGCATTGCCGGGGTTCCGCCACTATATGCGGGTCGCTACACACCCGATGTCTCGTTCTCCTCCTCCTTGCATGACGGCTACTTCGGGTGCTTTGCCGCCGGTGGCGGCAGTTGTGTCATTTCGGGAGGAGGCTACTATTTTTCGGTCTTTGGTGGCACGTCTGCGGCAGCGCCAGGCATGGCCGGCATCGCAGCGCTTCTCGACCAGAACCTCGGTGACGCCCAGGGCAACCTCAATCCCGGACTCTACCAGATGACCTATGGCGCGCCTCAAGCCTTCCACGACACTACGACTGCCACAAGTGGAGTCGCCACATGTGATCTCAATACGCCCAGCCTGTGCAATAGCAGCATCCCTGGGCCAACCGGCCTCACTGGCGGCCAACCCGGCTATGCAGTGGCTACTGGATACGACGAGGTGACTGGCCTCGGCTCGCTGGATGCGTCAAACTTTGTCTATTCGTATGGTGGCGCAAGCAAGATCAATACCCCAACCATTTCCCAATCTGTGCCCTCGACTGTTCCCTCCAATCAGCCAATCTCAATAGGGATTTGGGTTGGGAGCACACCCGGTGTAGTGCTTCCTACGGGAACAGTCACCGTAACGATTGGCAGCTATACGTCGGGGCTGCTCACATTGAACAATAGCCAAGCCAGTCTAACCATACCGTCGGGAACGATTCCTGTCGGCAACTACACAATTGACATTGCCTACACGCCAGATGCGGCAAGCGTCCCGGTCTACACGAGTGCGACATCAAGCGCGCCATTCTCGGTGATTGTTCCACCCAAGGTCACGCCGAGCCTGACGCTAACGCCATCCAGGGCCATCATCACAAACACACAGTCAATGACAGTTGGGGTAGTGGTCAACGCCGTGCAATATTATCCGCCCCCAACAGGATCAGTGGTCCTGACCAGCGGTACTTATACATCGGCGACGGTGGTTTTATCAGGCGGCACCGCGAACATCTCCATCCCGGCTGGCTCATTGCCCGTCGGCGACGATACTCTGATTGTGACCTATACGCCGGATACTGCGAGTTCCTCCAGCTATCTGGTTGCGTCGAGCGGAACTTCCGTTCTGAACGAGGGCGCAACGATTACACCTACGGTCGATCTAGCCGCGAACCCAGGGTATATTACGACTGCGCAGAGTCTGACGGTGACAGTTTCTTTGACCGGGTTCACCGGCAATCCCACGCCCACGGGATCAGTGGTGATCGCCAGTGGCGCATACACCTCTCCGGCAGCGACCCTCGCCAATGGAATGGCGACGTTCAATGTGGCTGCCGGAACTCTGTCTCCGGGGGCGGACACCATCTCAGCAACCTATACGCCCGACGCTCAAAGCTCTTCCCTCTACTCCAGCGCGTCGGGGTCGGTTCTCGTAGATGTCTCACTTGCGCAGAAGATCACACCTTCTGCGAGCTTTATGCAGCTCACTGCCAACCCAACCGTTGCCGATCCAGTTTCTTTGATCATCACCCTGAGCGGGGGAGCAGGCAATCCCATTCCCAGCGGATCGGCATCCTTCTCGGTGGATAACTACGGCTCCCTTTCCGCCACCCTGGTGGCTGGCAGCGCAACAGTCACGATTCCGGTCGGAGCACTCACGGGCGGCGCGAACACAATTATGGTCCAATATAGTACTGACGCCGCGGCGTCATATTACTACAACAACGAATCCGTCACGACCACGGTCAATGTTGCGAAGGCAACCCCGGCCATCACCGTTACGCCATCTGCGTCAACTCTCGCCACGACTGATTCATTGAGCGTGGTCGTCACTGTGAATACTCCAAGCGGAGCACGGATTCCGACAGGGGACGTCACACTGTCAAGCGGTTCGTATTCTACCGCTGCTGTGCCGCTTTCCGGCGGTACTGCGACTGCCGATATCCCCGCCGGCTCGCTACTGCCGGGTACGGATTCACTTACGGCAAGCTACACCGGGGATAACAACTACAACTCCGCAAGCGGCTCAAGTACTGTCTCAGTGACGGCACCGGTCGGGGCGAGCTTTACTGTCAGTGGAACACCTGTGACTCTAGCCAAAGGTGCGCTGACGGGGAACGTCTCTGTGGTGGATGTAACGCCGGTCTCAGGTTTTGTTGGAGTCGTGTCACTGACCGCTTCCATTACTGGCCAGCCAGCAGGGGCCACGAATCTTCCGGTTCTGAGCTTTGGCAATACATCTCCGGTGAATGTTCTAGGCCTCAGCCAGGCAGCCGCCAGGCTGACAATCACCACAACGGGGGCCTCCATTGGCGCAATAAGCCATCCTGTTCCACCGGTGGAGTCGTGGCGCAAAGCTGCAGGTGCCATCCTGACGTGCTTCCTGTGGTTCTTGATCCCGCCGCGCCGCCGTCGCTGGAGGAATTACATCGGCTTGCTGGTGCTGTTCGTCTTTCTCACAGCAGGCCTGGTATCGTGCGGCGGCAATCCGAGTTCCAGCGGTGGAGTCAGTGGCAGCCAGGGGACAACCTCCGGGCAGTACACCATAACGATCACCGGAACATCCGGTTCACTCACTGGCAGCAACACGATTACCCTAACCGTCCAATAAAGCCGCTAGGCCGGGACAGAATTTGCCGGGCACTCCAGGTCGAATTGGGTTAGCTTGGGAACCATCGCAATCCCCTTGGGAGACTGCAATTCCATGTTCGTGTTGGCCAGCCATGTTCGTGTTTTTGGGCCCGATGGATACGAACATGGGAGAAAACCCATGAATGCCCAGAAGATCAGGACTTCTTATAAGCCATTGAATCTTTGAAATATTGCGCGTATCGAGCCTGAAATCAATCAGTTCCGAAAAGTTACTGGCGGAGAGAGTGGGATTCGAACCCACGTTAGAGTTTCCCCTAAACACGCTTTCCAAGCGTGCGCCTTCAACCACTCGGCCATCTCTCCAGCGGTATTGCGCCTTCTTGAATTTACCATAGCGAAAGTTGTGGGCGGGGCACTCCGTTGGCGTCTTACGGCCACCCCCGCAGTCCCTTTCCAGGTGCTACTTGAAATCGTTTACAAATATTCAGCCTCTGATGTATAGTTCCGCATTGCTGGCGGTCCTTTGCTGCCGGCACACTCCACCTACTCCTGAGGATTTTTATGTCCGGCATCTCTCGACGTGATCTGCTCTCTTCTGGTCTGGCTCTTTCGGCCTCCTCTCTGGTGGCGCGGTCCGCCTGGGGACGAACTGCCGCGCTGCTTTCAAGCTATGCGGGCCCTGCCTCGGCTGAGGCGCTGGCCGCCGTGGCTCCGCGTGAGCAACTGCTCTTCGACTTCGATTGGAAGTTCACCTTTGGCAATGGATCCGACCCGTCGAAAGATCTGGATTTTGGCTTTGACCAGGGAGACTTCGCCAAGACCGGTGACTTCAAATTTGCCAAGGCACATTATGACGACTCCAAGTGGCGCAAGCTGAACCTGCCTCACGACTGGGCCGTGGAGCTGCCGTTCGTCCACGACGACTCACTCAAATCGCACGGCTACAAGCCTCTCGGGCGCAGATATCCTGAAACCAGCGTCGGCTGGTATCGCCGCTCGTTTGAGATTCCCGCCAGCGACAAGGGGCGCCGTGTCTCCATCGGGTTCGATGGCGCATTTCGCGATGTTTTGATTTTTGTGAATGGCTGCTTCATCGGGCGCAACAATAATGGCTACGCGCCGTTCAGCTTTGACCTCACTGATTTCCTTGCCGTCGGCGCCACCAACTACATTGTTGCGCGTGTGGACGCCAGCTTTGGCGATGGCTGGTTCTATGAGGGAGCGGGCATCTACCGCCATGTCTGGCTTACCAAGACGGACTCACTGCATCTGGGCAAATGGGAGAGCACGGTGCGTCCGGCCTTGAGCGGTCACGAGGCCACGCTGGCGCTTTCCACCGTGGTGCAGAACCAGGGCAGTCAGGCGGAGAGCGCCAAAGTGACCTGGCAGATACTCGATGCCGACGGCAAGACCGTTGCCACCGCGGAGTCGCCGGCGCAATCCGTTGAGCCCGATGGCTCTACAACCTTCTCTTCGTCCGCCCGTCTTTCCGGTCCCAGGCTCTGGTCAGTCGAAGAGCCCAACCTCTACTCCGCGATCGTGACGGTTGAGTCGGGGGGCAGGCCACGTGACGCTGAACGCGTCAGCTTCGGCGTGCGTACGGCGGTCTTCGATGCGCAGAAGGGCTTCTTCCTGAACGGCGAGTCAATCAAGATTCAGGGCACCTGTAATCATCAGGATCACGCGGGTGTGGGTGCGGCCGTGCCAGACCGCCTGCAGTGGTTCCGCCTGGGTGTACTGCGCGAAATGGGCTGCAATGCTGTGCGCACCTCGCACAACATGCCCACCCCGGAGTGGGTGGAGGCCTGCGACCGCATGGGAATGATGATGATGTGCGAGACGCGGCAGATGAGCTCCAACCCGGAGGGCCTGGCGCAGCTTGAGGCGATGGTCAAGCGCTACCGGAATTCGCCCAGCATTATCATCTGGTCCATCGGTAACGAGGAGTGGCAACTGCAATATGGCGAGGCCGAGGAGGGCGCCAAGATTGGCGCCACCATGGTGAACAAGTGCCACGAGCTTGACCCCACGCGCGTGGTCTCGGCCGCTGTCAACGGGAACAACAAGCAGGGTGTCTCCGATGCCCTCGATATTATTGGATTCAACTACAACCTCAAGTTTCCAGACGGATATCACCAGGCGAATCCCACCAAGGCGATCTATGGCTCAGAAACTTCCAGCGCGATTGGCACGCGTGGGGTGTATTCAACTGACCCTCTCCGCAACACGATGAACTCCTACGACGGCGTCGTCCCCTGGGGCGAGACCGCCGAGGAGTGGTGGCAGTTCTACGGCACCCGGGACTGGGAGGCAGGCGGATTTGCATGGACCGGCTTTGACTACCGGGGCGAACCCACGCCGTATGGCTGGCCCTCAATCAGCTCGCAGTTTGGCATCGTCGATATGTGCGGGTTCCCCAAGGACAATTTCTTCTACTATCGGGCGTGGTGGGGAACCAAGCCGTCCCTGCATCTGTTTCCGCACTGGAACTTTGAGGGCCGGGAAGGCGACGAGATTCCGGTGTGGGTCTACTCCAATCTTGACGAGGTGGAACTCATCGTCAACGGAAGAAGCGTGGGCAGCCAGAAGGTGCCACATCTTGGTCACGTTCAGTGGAAGGTCCGGTATGAGCCGGGCGCCATTGAGGCGCGCGGCAAGAGGGGCGGAAAGGTTGTGTTGACTGATAAGCGCGAAACCACCGGCCCGGCGGCGGCCATCCGCATCACGGCGGACCGCGGCGAAATCAACGCGGATGGAGAGGACCTCGCCATCCTGACCGTCGAAGCCCTCGACAGAGAGGGCCGGCTCGTGCCCACGGCCGGCGATCTCATCAGCTTCAATATCTCCGGTGAGGGCAGGCTGATTGGGGTCGGAAACGGAGACCCGAACTGCCAGGAGAGCGACAAGGAGCCCAAACGCTCACTCTTTAACGGGTTTGCGCAGGTCATCCTGCAATCCACCTTGCAGTCCGGCCAAATCAGCGTTGAAGCGGTGAAGGGAAGCAGGGAAGGCCCGCCGCTCACTCCGGCGAAACTTGCCATTTCCACCAAGGCGGTGCAGCCTCGTCCGGCCGTTCCACCGGTGCGCAGTTAGCTGGCGCGTCAGTACTTCACTGATCTGCGGCGGAGGCCGGCCTGGGGGTGCCCTCTGCTGCACCCAAGCCGAACTGGGAGCGTTCCGCGAAGCAGCCGTGTTCGGCTCGCGCCGCTACGGACTGACGGCAGCGATAGTTCCAAGTCCGGACAGGGTCGCGAGCCCGCACGTCGGCGGGCTTATCAGCGGCCGGGCCAGCAGGGATTGGCCATCGCCGGCCGGTGCATCGGCGCTGGGCCCGGTAGTTGTCGTTGCACCACCCTCTACGCTTCGCAGTGGGCTGGAGCAAAGCTGCTCGATTGGCTGACCGGGTTCGTATTCAAGCTTCTCTGGCGGTGCGCAGCCCTCTTCCTTGGTCATCAGCAAACTCGGCTTGCCCACCTCCTCCTTTTCCGCGGCGGCCGCTACCGGCACCAGCGCCTTCTTCATCGCGAGAAACTCCGAGGTCTGCACGACTGCTCCGGGCTTGTCCGGCATGAACATGATCTCGCGCTGCGCCTGCACCATGCGCTCATAGAAGGGCGGGTGCGTGCGGAACCAGCTTACGCCATTTACATACCCCACGCGGTTCGCCATCTTGTCAAAGAAGCGCATGAATCCGCTGGTGTCATATCCGGCGTTCCAGGCGTACTGCACGCCGAGCTGGTCAGCCTCGAGTTCATAGTCGCGGCTCACGCCCAGTAGCTTCAGGCTCAGCACCATGCCCAGGCCGTAGAAGCCATACTGCAGCGCATAGTACAGGCCGATGCCGGCCACCCCGCCGGTAAGCAGAACCGCCGCCAACTGCGCCGCCTGGTAAAAGATGCCGGCGATGGTGGCGCGCTTCATCAGCTTGGCGCTGTGCCGCGCGGTGTCATGGGCAATCTCGTGCGCAATCACACCGGCGAGCTGCGATTCATCGTCTACAGCTTCCAGCAGTCCCCGTTCGATAAAGATATATCCGCCCGGCAACGCGAAGGCATTAATCTCCCGCGATTGCAGCACCGTGATATGCAGCGGCACCTTGAGATCGGAGTGTCTCGCCACGCGCTCGCCCACCGACTGCACATATTGCTGAATCTCCTTGTTTTCGAGCTCGGGAGGCATCAGGCCGCTGCGCTTCAGCTCCTCCACGGCATCCCGGCCGCGCTTGATGTCATCACGCTGTCCCGCCGCAATTTCCCTGAACCCGATATCCTTCACGTCGGCCCAGCGCCGCTGGTGATATGCGCCGCTGGCCATCTCCGCCTTGGCCTTGTTGTACTCGGAGGGCCAATTCTCCATCAGGTCGAGCTTGGCGTCCAGATTGTCATAGGCCGTCGGAATTGCGTGGCTTTGCAGGAGCTTGGCCTCGCTGTTCAGCAGCTCCAGATTCTGGATCTTGCAGTGCAGCTCCTTGCGCGGCGCATCGCCCAGCGTGGGACCACCCGACTTGAGAGCCTTGCGCGACGTGTCAAGTTGCCTGTCATAGGCCTTGGAGTGATCCTTGAAGCGGTCGGTGCATGAATTTTTGGCGCGCTTCAATGCCTGGCGCTCCTGCTCAATCTCCATCGTGGTGAAGTTCAGCGTTGGCGCCAGCTTGAACAGTTCCTCGTAGGACATCCGCAGATAGTCGCGCAGCGGCAACTGTTTTGTGGTGGAATCGGCCTGGCTGCTCTGCGCCGCCGCAGGCAGGCACGGCAACGCGGCCAGTAATGGGACGAGGATAGTGGCGATAAGCTGGCGGAATTGCTCTTTCACTGGAAACCCTCCATTTCTCTGCCGGACCCGGCCTCTGCTTGTTCGGTTGCCAGAGACCACTGCGAGAGGCTTTCGCGATTACTCACGGGGCGCCGTATAACCCTGGCGTGCATACACAACGACCTTGCGTCTTTTGCCCCTTTCATTGGTGACCTTCAATGGCTTTCCATCCGGTCCCACAATTTCCACCTTCAGGCGGTGATACTTCCCGTCACGGCTCGCCTTCGGCGGCCTGAAGCTGAGCGAGTACTCGTTGCGCAAAAAGCCCACCACGCTGCGAAAGACATCCGGCAATTCGCCTTCAAAACGTGGGTAGGTGGCAATTCCTCCGGTAATCTCGGCAAACGAATTCAGCCATGCCTTGCCCACAAGGTAGTTGCCGCCGGATCCGCCGGAGCGTACGTACTCCTGCTCCGCCAGCCCCAGGCAGAAAACCTTCACGTCGCTTCGCTTCAGATGATTAAGCACGTCGTCCAGGGTGGAGCCGCTGAAGGTGTTCATTCCGGTTGACATCAGCAGGATTGCCTTCTTTCCGCGCACCCGCTCCAGTTTGTCCAGCGTGTCGTCCATCGCACCGAACAGATTGCTCTCGTGAAACTGACCGGGGCCAAGCGTTGACAGCTTTTCCCGCACCTCGCCTTTCATCCTTGTAAAGTCCACAAGCACCTTGGGCCGAATGTCATAGGTCACTAGCGCCACATAGTCCCTTGGCTCAAGATGGTCAAGAAAGGAGTTGCCCCACCACGCGGCCTTCGATGCAAAGTAGCTGTAGGCAAGTGCGCTGTGCTCCAGCAGCAGCACAATCGTGATTGGCTCGGCGGTGGGCGAGAAATTGAGGATCTCCCGGGGAGTTCCATTGTCGAGAATGCGAAAATTGCCCTTTTTCAGTCCGGAGAGTACGCGGCCGTCCTCATCCGTCACCAGAACCTCGACATTCACCAGCGTGGAATCAACCTTGACGGTATAGTCAGCTCCCGCGCTGGCCGGGGATTCCCGGGGCCGAGCCGACGCGGCATCAGTAGCGGCCTGCTGAGGGGAGGGCTGCCTGGAAGCCGGCCACACGGGGAGCGGCATCAGTCCTATAACCAGCATCGCAGAGAGTGTGCGCAGCTTCACCTGCATAAAGCACGCCTCGCATGGTGCGCATGCGCCCTTCCGCCGCTGCGGCAGGGAAGAAGCGCCCCGGCAGTTACGAAAACGTACCTCCATTCAGGGATCAAGTCAAGTTCGGGAGATTGACTCCAAGTGCATATACATTAGGAGGATGGATCAGGCCCCGGCCAAATGGAGAGAGGAGCTGCGCGCGATGATCGCGCTTGCGGTTCCGGTGGTGCTCAGCGAGCTCGGCTGGATGGCGCAGGGCGTCGTTGACACCATCATGGTCGGGCGGCTGGGGCCAGTGGCCATTGGAGCTGTCGCGCTCGGAAATGCCATCTACTACACTCCCTCTCTCTTCGGCATCGGCTTGCTGCTTGGCCTGGACACGCTGGTTTCGCAGGCTTATGGGCGCCGGGACCACGACGAATGTCACCGCTGGCTTGCCCAGGGCGTCTATCTCGCCTGTATCGCCACGCTTCCGCTCATGTTGCTCGTTTTTATGGCCAGTTTCGGCATCGCACGCTTCGGCGTCATCCCTCAGGTTGCGGGACCGGCAGCAGGTTACCTGCGCATCGTCAATCTGGGAACGCTGCCGTTGCTGCTCTATGGCGGCACGCGGCGCTACCTGCAGGGAGTGGGTCAGGTGCGCGTGGTCACCATTACCTATGTGCTGGCCAACCTGCTCAACTGGTTTGGCAACTGGGTGCTCATCTACGGCAAACTGGGGTTTCCCGCCCTCGGCGTCAACGGCTCAGCCATATCCACCTGCGTCTCGCGAGTTGCCATGGCCGCGGCTCTGCTCGCCTTTGCCTGGCGCTACGAGCGCAAGCGAGGCCACCCATTGTTTCGCCGCTGGGCCGGTCCCAGCCTGCATCGCCTGGGGCACTTGATGCGCCTGGGCGCCCCGGCTGCAGGACAGATTCTGCTCGAGGTGGGCGCCTGGAATCTGGCCACCTTCTCCGCCGGATACCTTACCCCCGTGGCGCTGGCCACGCACACCATCGCATTGAACTATGCCAGCCTGAGCTACATGGTGCCGCTGGGCGTATCCGCCGCGGCCGCGGTCAGCGTGGGGCAGGCCATTGGCGCGGACGACCCTGAGCGCGCCCGCCGCGCAGGGTGGCTGGCGCTGGGCCTGGGCACGGCATTCATGCTCCTCGCCGCAATGGTCTTTCTGGTCGCCCCCGGTCCGCTCATCCGGCTCTATACCAGCGATCCGCGGGTGCTGGCCGTCGGTCCAAGCCTGCTGTGGCTTGCCGCCGCATTTCAAATTTTTGATGGCGTGCAGACAGTCTCCACCGGGGCGTTGCGCGGCCTGGGAGAGACCCGGGTCCCCATGTTTGCCAATCTGGTGGGCTACTGGTTGATGGGGCTCCCGCTCGGGCTCGCGCTCTGCTTTCTCATGAAATGGGGCATCTACGGGCTCTGGATCGGCCTTACGCTTGCTTTGGTCGTGATCGCCGTGACGCTCCTGCGCCGCTGGCGGCACGATTCCGCAGCATTGCTGCTGGCCGGCTGAATTGATTGCTTTTAGGAGGGACAGGCCGATCAGCCCTTCTGCGGACTCCGCGATAAAAAGCGGCTCTGAGCCGTATGCAATGCCTCTAGTGACGTGGCCATTGGTCACAACATAACTCAGGACTCAAAGGTGTTACCTGCGCGCTGTGGAATGGGACGCACGCACCTGCGGATGTCTATAATCTGATATGAGCGAAAGATTGAATCTTTCCAGAATTTACCCGAAGGGAATCCCGCCAAATGGCGACTGGAGACCTGGCTCTGGGTCAAGAACAGGGCCAATTGAAACTGCAAAAGCGCATCGCCAATGACTTCAGCATTATCGTAGCAACGGTTAACGGATCCGGCTCGCAATCCGCCAACAGCGTTCTGCTGAAGAGCGTCTTCGGAATGGGGGTTCCCGTCAGCGGGAAAAACCTGTTTCCCTCCAACATCGCCGGATTGCCCACCTGGTATACCATCCGCGCCAGCAAGGATGGGTACGTGGCCCGTACGCGGGACATTCAGATTCTGGTGGCGCTGAATCCTGAGACAGCCCGGGAAGACATCCTAGCGCTGCCCGCCGGCGGCGCCGCCATCTACGAGGAAAACCTGAATCTCAGGCAGTACCGTGAAGACATCTCCTGCTACCCGGTTCCATTCGACAAGATCACGGCGGCGATCTGTCCAGAGGCCAAGCTGCGCAAGCTGGTCAAGAACATGGTCTATGTCGGCGTGGTGGCGCAACTGCTTTCCATCGACCTGGACGTGGTCGAGAGCAGCCTCAAAAAGCAGTTTGCCAAGAAGCAGAAGGTCTTCGACCTCAACTTCAACGCTGTCAAGGCTGGCTTTGACTACGCACAGGAGAAGCTCGTCAAGCAGGACCCCTATGTGATCGAGCGGATGGACCAGACCGCCGGCAAGATTATCATCGACGGCAACGCGGCCTGCGGCATGGGCGCGGTCTTTGCGGGGGTCGCGGTCGTCGCATGGTACCCCATTACGCCGTCCACGTCACTGATCGAGGCAACCACTGACCTGCTCAAGAAGCTGCGTGTTACCCCGGAGGGTAAGGCGTCCTTCGCGGTGGTGCAGGCCGAGGATGAGCTGGCCGCCATTGGCATGGTGCTTGGCGCGGGCTGGGCGGGCGCGCGCGCTATGACTGCCACCTCCGGCCCCGGCATCTCGCTGATGGCCGAGTTCTCGGGTCTTGGCTACTTTGCCGAGATCCCCGGCGTCATCTTCGACGTGCAGCGCACCGGCCCCTCCACCGGCATGCCTACGCGCACCTCGCAGGCTGACCTGATGTTTACCGCCTTTCTCTCCCATGGCGACACCCGGCATGTGGTTCTGATGCCCGCCACGGTCAAGGAGTGCTTTGAATTGAGCATTGCGGCCTTCGACCTGGCTGAGCGCCTGCAGACACCCGTGTTTGTGCTTACTGACCTTGATCTCGGCATGAATAACTGGATGTCTGACCCATTCGACTATCCTGAGAAGCCGCTGGACCGCGGCAAGGTGCTTACCGCTGCCGATCTGGAGCGGCTGGGCAGCTTTGCCCGCTATCGCGATGTGGATGGCGACGCCATCGGCTGGCGCACCCTGCCGGGAACGATGCATCCCAAGGCCGCCTACTTTACACGCGGCTCGGGACACAATGAGACCTCGGCCTACACCGAGAAGCCGGACGAGTATCTGGCCATCATGGACCGGTTGACGCGCAAGATTGACAGCGCCCGCAGTCTGGCGCCTGCGCCGGTCATTCAAGGCAACGGAACGTCGAAGGTCGGCTTCATCGCGTTTGGCACCACCGATTACGCCCTGCGCGAAAGCATTGACCAGCTCCGCAAGACGTATGGGGTGAGTGTGGATTATCTGCGCATCCGCGCCTTCCCCTTTGCCCAGGAGATCCACGACTTCGTGGTATCCCACGAGCGGGTCTACGTGGTCGAGCAGGACCGCGACGCCCAGCTCGCCAGCCTGCTCAAGCTCGATCTGCCCGCTGACCAGGCCGTCAAGCTGCGCAGCATCCTGCATTACAACGGCCTGCCAATTGACGCGCTGACCATCACTGAAGAGTTTGTCACCAAGGAGGGCCTGTAATGGCATCCGCACCAACCACCGCCCCCGGTCCAAAGGTCAATCGCCTTGGGCTTCCCGTGCTGGAGTACCGCGGCGGCAAATCCACCTTGTGCGCCGGCTGCGGCCACAACGCCATCTCCGAGCGCATCATCGACGCCATGTATGAAATGGGCGTCCAGCCCGAGCGCGTGATGAAAATGAGCGGCATCGGCTGTTCGTCCAAGAGCCCGGCCTACTTTATGAACCGCGCGCACAGCTTCAACAGCGTGCACGGGCGAATGCCCTCAGTCTCCACCGGAGCCTTACTGGCCAACCAGACCATGATGATGGTCGGCATCTCCGGCGATGGCGATACGGCTTCCATCGGAATGGGTCAGTTCGTCCACCTTATGCGCCGCAATCTGCCCATGATTTACATCATTGAAGACAACGGCGTCTATGGCCTTACCAAGGGGCAGTTCTCGGCCACCGCCGACATCGGCTCCAAACTCAAGACTGGCGTCATCAACGACCTGCCTGCCATCGATACCTGTGCGCTCGCCATCCAGCTGGGGGCCACATTTGTCGGCCGCTCGTTTTCCGGAGACAAGAAGCAATTGCTCGCCATGCTCAAGGCGGCAATCGCCCATCGGGGCACCGTGATGCTCGATGTCATCAGTCCATGTGTCACGTTTAATGACCATGAAGGCTCGACCAAGAGCTACAAATTCATGCAGGAGTATGACGAGCCGATTAACGAGATTGGATTTGTAGCCAGCTTTGAAGACATCGAGATTGACTATGACTCCGGCCAGGTCTACGACGTCGAGTTGCACGACGGTTCAAGCCTCCGCCTCCGCAAGCTGCATGAGGACTACGACCCCACCGACAGGGCCCACGCCGTCAACACTCTGATGAAGGCGCATCGGGACAATGAGGTGCTCACAGGCATCTTTTATATCGATACGCAGAAGCCTGCCTTCAACGACCTGCTCAATCTGGTGGACGAACCCCTTGCGACCCTGCCTGAATCGATCATGCGTCCGTCCAGATCGGCCTTGGACGCTTTGATGAAGAATTTGAGCTAGACTGGCTGCTCCTTTGCCAATCAAGAAAGCCCCGCGGACGCGGGGCTTTCTTGCTGAATAACAAAGCAGGGAAGTGAAGACTCAGCGCGCGGTTACGCGCACACCCATGGCATTCATCTGTTCGCGTGCCTGGGCCGCCTCCGGCGTGCGCGGATAACGGCTGATCAGAGACCGGAATTCGTGGACGGCGGAAGAGCGCCGGTTTAGCTTGAGGAGTGCAAGACCCTTGTGCAGTTGCGCAGCGGGCGCCTTGGCATTTCCGCTGAACTGCTCCAGCACCGCGTTGTAGCTGGTGATGGCGTCTTCATACTTCTTTTCGCGATAGGAAATTTCGCCCAGATAGAACTGTGAGCTTCCGGCGAGGTCGTCCATCGGATAGTAATGCACTACGTCTTGAAACTCACCCTGTGCCAGCAGATAACGCGCTGCATTGAAGTCACGCAGGGCCGACTGAAAGGTCTCGTTCAGCGGAGGCGCCTGGTTGGCGGCCGGAGCTGGCGCGGCTCCTTGCGTCTGCGCATTCCCTCCCGGTCCGGCAGGGCTGTCTGGACCGCCGCCTGGAGTTCCGGGCATAGCCGTCTGCGGAGGGGCCTGGATGTTGCGCATCTGGCTCTGCAAATCCTGAATGGACTTGTTCAGCTTGTCCATCCTCACTTTCAGCTCGTCCACCGAGTCATTCAGCGATTGCATCTGGCCCGAGGTCGTATCCATCTTGCCGTTCAGGGCAGTCTCCTGCGCATTGATCTTCTGCTGCAGGTTGCTCACCGCCGCCGTCATCTTGTTGGCCTCATCCG
>DASSHM010000035.1:0-5295 GCA_035692885.1 Occallatibacter sp. | reverse complement strand
TAACGCAGATTGCGGTCCAGCATGGCCAGTGCCGCGGGTGCGTGCTCAATGAATAGCTTCAGCAACTCTCGGTTCTCGCGCAACTCCCGCTCCGTCAGCACGTTCTCGGTCACGTTGCGCACCACGCCAAACAGCCCGATTACCTCGCCATGCTCGTCCCTCACGGCAAAGTTCCGCAGGTAGAACCACCGCGCGTTGCCTGCGGCATCGGGCGCTTCCCGAACCTCCTCCCGGGCAGGAGCCCCGGCCAGAATCGCCTTCTGGATCTCATACTGGCGGTCAGCCTCTGCCTCGGGCAGCAGGTCATATACCGTCAACCCGGTCACCGCCCGCGGCCTCCCACCGGCGTCAGGAAAATACCGGCGGAAGTTCTCGTTGGCATGCCGGAATACATGCGCGGTATCGGCGAAGAACACCCCCTCCGCCACGCTCTCCATCACCGCGGCAAAGATGGACGGCCCATGCGACGGGTCTTCACTCCCGCCGGCATCCGCGGCGCCCCAAAGGGCCAGTTCAACCACTTTCCCGTTCTCTGCTTCTCTGCCGCGCACCCACTCGCCGCGCAGGCAACGCATGCGGCCATCCGCGTGGCGCACCCTTAAATTGCAGGGATGAATGCCCGTGTCCGCTTCGCCACGCAGCAGTCTGCCCGCCAGCTCAACATCGTCCCGGTGGACCCGATCCAAAAGCAGCACACGCGGCGAGACAAAGTCCCCGGCCTCGTAACCCAGAAGCTCGCGCACGCAGCCTTCAGCCGCCACCACGCGCAATCCGGCTTCCACCTGGATGCGGAAGTAGGCTCTTGGCCCGGTCGCGGCCTCAGCTGTGGAGGTCATCCTTCGGATGATGTCGGGCATATACTGCGAGATTCCCAAAGTAACCCACTGATATCATTTATCTACAAAGTAGTATACGTAATCTACCACTAGAGTACCCAATAAGTACCTGCATCTACTCGCTGAATTAGTAACCTGATTTTGGAACATAGGCGGTTCCGCGTTTCTCTCGCTTCTCTCTGCTCCGTCACGATATCGACATCTTTAGCGTCTCTTTAGGTTTCTTGGCAGCTTATCGGGACCCGTAAGCCGCTTTTGAACCAAATCAGACACCATTTATCCACTGGCTTTTTCTTGTCAGATGATTTCGAACCGCTTATCCACGCTTATCCTTGGCATAATCGCTGCAAGCGCGGTTCCCGCTTGGTGATCCATGAGCCACTTAGGGGCCGCGATCTGGAATTCGACCCAGGACGTCTGGACCAAAACCCAGGCATCGGCCCGACAGAAGCCACGGGAGCATGGAAGAGTGACCAGCTATTGCCGCCGGGATGTCTTGCGAATCCTGCAGATTAGTTCCCGCCAGTTGCAGGGGTGGGAAAAAGCAGGCCTCATTCTCTCCCGGGAAACCTATTCCTTTCAGGACCTGGGATTGCTCAGAACTTTGCGCTCCCTGCGCGAGGATGACGTTCCCGCGGCGGCCATCCGTCACTCCATCGTTGCCATGAAAGCCGTGGCCGGCATGGCCAACCCGCTGGTTGAAGCTTGTCTGATCCGCACCGGAACGCGCCTGGCATTTCGTTGCGACGGCGCCGTGGTCGATCCCATTCGCCGTCAGCTCCTGTTTGACTTCGAACGGTATGACAGCTCTGTCGCGGCAACCTGTCCCGCGCCCCTGCGCCGCGTCACGCCCGGCACTCCGGGCACTGTGCAGGACATCTTTATGGCTGCCGTCCAGGCCGAGGAAACAGGCGACAAAAAGCGCGCCATCGCCCTTTACGAGCAAATTTTGCGCCACCACCCAGCCTACGCTCCCGCTTGCATCAATCTGGGAACCATTCATTTCCACCTCAGACAGTTGAACCGCGCCGAGGAGCTCTATCGCCGCGCCGCCGAGATCGACCCCGGATACGTGCTGGCCTTCTTTGACCTGGGAAACGTCCTCGACGAGCTCGACCGCCTCGACGAGTCGATTGCCGCCTACCGGCAGGCTCTGGCTCTTGCGCCGCGTTACGCCGACGCGCACTACAACCTTGCGCTGGCCTTTGAGCGCAGGAAAGATCCGCGTGCAGCTCTCCGCCACTGGCACGCCTACCTTCGCCTCGACAAGACCGGGCCATGGGCCGAGCACGCCCGCAATCAGACCCGCAAAATTCTTGACAGCGAGTCACTTTCCATCGCCTGGCGATCTGACCGTTTCATCCCGCCCCGGCCCGGACGGGCAAAGCTTCATCTTGCGCACCGCAGGCACGCCGCCCATTAGTTCCCCGCCTTCAACCTGCGGCTCGTCCTCTGGCTCACACGCGGATATCGCTGTCCTCCACCGCAACTTCGTGCTGCGAGTGGCGTCTAAACGAATGCCTCAATGTCTTTCAAAAGCAGATGAGCCTCTGCCAGCATGTTCGAGTTGCCCGCGCTCCGCGCGCACCGGCCTTTCTGCGCATTTTCCCCTGCCAAACGCGTATGACTCACCCACCTCGCACACCGGGCGGACATCCGCTCATTGGTGGTAACATTTCGTGATTCCGGACCCTGCACCAAAAGGATGGCCATCATGACCAAGCTTGTATCCTCTAAGCACAATTGGCTTTGGATGGGAGGATGGGCTGCTGTCTACCTGCTTGCTGCCGCATCCATGGGGGCACAGACTCCCGCTCCCCGCATTCACGCTCAAGTCACCACCTCGCAAATGTCCATTTTGAAGGGTTCGCTGCATCCCATCGCGCAATCGCGCATCGATCAGGGCCGCATGCCTGCAAACACCCGCTTCACCGGCATCACCATGGTCTTCAACCGCTCCGCGGCCCAGCAGGCAGACCTTAACCAGTTGCTCGCCGATCAGCAGAATCCGGCCTCGCCGCTCTTCCACAAGTGGCTCACTCCGGAGCAGTTCGCGGCCCGCTTCGGCATGGCTCAGTCCGACCTCGACAAGGTCACGCTCTGGCTCCAGCAGCAGGGCTTTTCCGTCGACTACGTCGCCCGCAGCCGCACCTTTATCCGTTTCTCCGGCACCGTCGGCCAGGTTGAGCAGGCCTTCCAGACCCAGATGCACTACTACGGCGTCAACGGCAGCCGCTACTTTGCTCCGTCCACCGTGCTTTCAGTGCCTGCGGCCATCGTCTCCACCGTGCACTCCATCCGCGACCTCTCCAACCTGCGTCCGCGCTCGATGCGCATCTCGGCCGGCCCCGCCCTCACGCTGCGCGCCCGCCCCGCATTTACCTCGTCCCAGTCCGGCGCGGTCTTCTTCGCGCCCGGCGACATCAAGACCATCTACGACGTGGATCCCCTCGCCTCCGGAGGGTTCGACGGCACCGGCCAGTCCATCGCCGTCATGGGCCAGTCCTCCATCGATCTCACCGACATCTCCAACTTCCAGTCCGCCGCTGGCCTTACGCAAAAGGCGCCCACGCTCGTTCTTGTTCCCGGCACCGGCAGCTCCGTGGTCTACTCCGGTGATGAGTCTGAATCCGACCTCGACCTCGAGTGGTCGGGCGCCATGGCCCCCGGCGCTGACATCTACTTCATCTATACCGGCAGCAGCGCCAACACCAGCGGCGTCTTCGACGCCATGATCTATTCCATCGATGAGCGCATCGGAGACATCCTCAGCGTAAGTTATGGCGCCTGCGAGACCGCTCTCGGCGGCTATGACATGGAAACCACGCTGCAGCAGGCCGCCGCGCAGGGCCAGAGTGTGCTGGCCGCCTCGGGTGACAGCGGCTCAACCGCCTGCGCCCCCTTCACCAGCCTCACCACCACGCAGCAGCAGGCGCTGGCGGTGAACTACCCGGCCAGCAGCCCCAACGTCACCGCCATCGGCGGCACTGAGATTGACGGCTCCAATACCGCATACACCACCGCCGGTTCGGCATATTGGCAGGCGCAGGGAAGCACCGACATCCTCTCGTCCGCTCTGCAGTACATCCCCGAGGTGGCGTGGAACGACGACGATCCCACTTTTGGACTCAGCGCCACCGGCGGCGGCATCAGCAGCCTGTTCGCGCTTCCCAGCTATCAGAGCACGCTTCTCCCCAGCGGCAACCGGCGGGAACTGCCTGACATCTCGCTCTTCTCCTCGCCCAACCGCGTCGCCTACATCTACTGCACCAGCGACAACAGTGCGTGGTACAACGGCACGCCGCCGCAGGCATCAAGCTGCACCGGCGGCACCAGCTTCCGCGACACCGTCTCCGGCCAGGGCTACCTCACGCTGGCCGGCGGCACCAGCTTTGCCACGCCGGTCTTTGCCGGAATGCTTGCCGTCTTGAATCAGGCCAAGGGCTATACCGGCGGACAGGGACTCATCAATCCCACGCTCTACACCCTGGCAACCTCAGGCAGCGCATACTCCGCGGCTGCCGGCTTCCACGACATCACCAGCGGCAACAACTTCTGCAGCGCAGGCGCCACATATTGCAACGGAACAGCGGTAACAAACTACAACACCGCCGTTGGCTATGACCCGGTCACCGGCCTCGGCTCCATCGACCTGGCACTCCTCGCCACATCATGGCCGGCCAACAGCCAAAGCCCGCCGCTCATCGATACCACCACCACCATCTCTGCGTCGAACACCACCCCCGACCCCAACGCCAATGTCACCTTCACCATCACGGTCACGTCGGCTGACGGTACAACCACGCCAACCGGCTCCGTAAACCTCTCCATCGATGAAGGGGTTGACACCGCGACCGGCTTGCTGGCCGGCGGATCCACCGCCACGGTCACGCTCGCTGCCGGGACCACTGCCGGAACCGCCACGGCCACGTACGCAACCTCGTTCGCCACTCCCGGCAGCCACGTGGTCGCCGCTCAGTTCCCCGGCTCCTCCACGCTTGTTGCCTCCACGGGTGTCGTCTCCGTCACCGTGCCCGGCAGCGCCGCTGGCGGCTTCACCATCACGGCCACCAACCTTACCGTGTCCCGGGGCAGCTCCGGCACGTCCACCGTCACCGTTACCCCGTCTGGCGGCTACACGGGCACCGTCGGTTTCACCGTCGCCACCTCCAACCCCAACCTCTCCAACACGTGCTACACCGCCACGGATGCCACCGTGAGCGGCACCGCGACGGCCGGCGCAACCATCACCTTCTACACCACCTCGTCAGACTGCACCGGCGCGCAGGTGCAGACCGGCGGCAAGGGATTCGTCTCCGGCAGGCTCTACAAGGTTGCCTCCAGCCATCCTCCCGCGTCATCGCCGCTGTCCAGAACCTATGAGGCGTCGTTCAGCTTCCTGGCCATGCTTCTGGCGGGCATCGTCGGCTGGCGCTGGCGCAAGCTGCGTCTGGTGGCC
>DASSHM010000034.1:0-6872 GCA_035692885.1 Occallatibacter sp. | reverse complement strand
CCGGCCTCACCCTGCGTGAGATCGAGGATGGCGGTGCGCAGGCCGCGCGCGGCCATGCGAAGCAGGGTGCCTCCGCAGGTCTGCTCCACGTCGTCGCGGTGCGCGGCGATGGCCAGCACATCGGCCATGGAGACATCATTTGCAGCGGTCATGCCGGTCAATAGACGGTATTGTCCGAGTCGGAATGCGCATCCATGTAGGCCACGTCATACGCGGTTCCGGTCACCGTCACGTATTGATTGTTGATGGAGGAGCCGTCCTTGGTTGAGTAGATGTACACCTGTCCGCCCTGCGCGACATAAATCTTGTGCAGGCCGGTGACTGCTGCAATGCCCGTAAGATCGCCGAGATAGGGCTCGATCATGGTCACCGTGTTGCTGGCCGTGTTGTACATGGTGAGGCAGCCGTAGGGCAGGTCCAGGGCATAGCGCTCGCCGTTATTGCACCGGGTCATGCCGATCCAGAGCGTATTGTCGTCTGCCTGGACCATGCGGCTGACCCCGCCCGGGGCGCCGTCGCTGATGGAGGTGGTACTGGTGACTGCGTTGCCGGTGAGATCGACCACCGAAAGCACACCGGAAAAGAGACCGTCGGTCTGACGCTGCTGACCGGCGACGTACATGACGTTGTTGGAGACCAGGGCATTGCTGGCGCCGCCGGGAACCGGGATTGAAGTAACGGTGCCGGAGACAGGCAGGGCGCCTGATTGCTGGCCGGTGAGGAAGATCAGGGGAGCCGTGGGCAGCAGGGAGACAGACGCCGCGCCGCCACCGCACTCGGGGCCACAGTTGAGGATGTAGGCCTTGCCGCCATCCGGAGAGAAGACCGCCTTGACCGGCCGGTCAAAGACCAGCGGGGCGCCATAGGAGTTGCCGGTGGAATCGACATTGTCAGGACTCTGGACCTGGAAGAGACACCATAACGGCCCGTTCTGAGGCTCGCAGTCCACCGCCGCGCGAGGCCAGGTGCTTGATCCGCCGGAGTACGCCAGCGTTTGCGAGGCAGTGAGCTTGCGCGGGTAGTAGACATAGTCGGAGTTCTGCACGAAGGCCAGCGCAACTGAACCGCCGGGATTGACGCTGACGCGGTACACGCCCGGCAGGCTCAGGGGAATACTCTTTCCCGCGACCTGATCCACCACGGTGAATACGCTTGAGGACTGGCTGGCCGCGAACGCATACTTCCGGTTGCGGGTGACAAAGACGCTGGATGAGGTGCCATTCAACCCGCTCTGCGCGCCCGAGACAACCTCCTTCTGGTAGTCGATGAAGGAGAGTTTGCCGTCCCCGGCGCTGTATACGGCGCCCAACTGCTCTTCAGGCATGTTCTGGATGCTGATGGGCAGCGCACCGGAGAATCCCGTGACGGGGAAACCGCCGACTTTGTGGTCAAAGCTGAACCGGATGTCATAAAAGGAGTCGACGAACTGAAGCGCACCCTTGGTGAGGACGTTGGGATTCTGGATGGCGATGAGAACGCGGCTGGTAAGGCCGCTGGGCGGCAGAGAGCGCCCGGCAAAATAGGTGGTGGTTCCACAGCCCGCCAGCGCAAGTGCAACCATCAGTGCGCCAGCGGCGCTGATGCAAAGACTTCTCTTCTTCAAAATCCCCTACCTCGACAAGAAGCGCGGAGCGGGCTTTGGAGCGGGCCCGCGGCCGGAGTGTTTACAGATGATCGCGGTACCTATCTTGCCGGACCGGATGGTCCTGCCCGGAACTGGTTCCAGCAGTGCCTATGACTCCCGAAGTATAACAAAGCGCCCCACCCGCACGAGCCGTCGGCTAAGGCGCAAAAACCGGTCTGAACATATGCCTGGAGCACCTTGTGGATCAACTCTTAGACGATGCAGATGGCTGCCGGGCAGCCTTCACGGACGCTGGCTGCGCATTCTTCGCCGGCGCGGAGGTGGCCGCGGTGCGGTTCAGGGTAGGCCGCCCGCGGCGGATGCGGTAGCATGACTACAGAATGACGCAGTTTGCCGACATTTTTGCCGACCGCCCCGTGCTGGCAGACGGCGCCATGGGGACCGTACTGTACGGGCGCGGCGTGTTTATCAATCGCTGCTACGACGAGCTGAATCTATCCGACCCCCTGCTGATCCAGGCCGTGCATGAGGAATACCTGCAGGCTGGAGCGGAGATCATCGAGACCAATACATTTGGAGCCAACCGCTTCCGGCTTTCACGGCACGGACTGGGCGGCAAGGTGGCCGAGATCAACGCAGCCGGAGTGCGAATTGCACGCGAGGCCGTGGCCCACCTGAAGGACAAGCAGGCGGGCGAGGCCTGGGTGGCGGGCGCCATCGGCCCCCTGGGCGTTCGTCTTGAACCGCTTGGCAAGACGGGCCTGGAGGAGGCTCGCGCGGCGTTTGGCGAGCAGATGCGCGCGCTGGTGGACGCAGGCGTCGCCATGCTCATCATTGAAACCATGCCCGCGCTGAACGAGGCTCATGAGGCTCTGCTGGCCGCGCAGGAGGCTGCGCCGGACCTGCCAGTGCTGGTGATGGTGACCGTGGACGACGAAGGTAATTGTCTTGACGGCTCGTCCCCACAACATGCCGCTGCGCTGCTGAGCGAGTGGGGCGCGGGAGCCATCGGTGTAAACTGCTCGACCGGTCCGACAACCGTGCTGACCGCGATTGAAGCCATGCGGAGGGCCACGGCTCTGCCTCTGGCCGCGATGCCCAACGCCGGCATACCGCGCGCCATCGACGGCCGCAACATCTATCTCTGCTCGCCGGAGTACATGGCCAGCTTTGCCCGCAAGGCGATTGCCGCCGGAGCGCAGATGGTGGGCGGCTGCTGCGGCTCCACGCCGAATCACATTCGCGCCATGCGCGCGGCCATCAGCGCCATGGACGGCCAGATGCACATCGCGGAGGGCACCGCCACGGATGAGATCCGCACCGAGACACCCCCCGCGCCGGCGGCGCAGCGCTCCCAGTTGGGGTCGCTGCTGGCACAAGGCAGGTTTCTCACGCTGGTTGAAATTCTTCCGCCCAAGGGCATCGACTGCGCGAAGGAGGTTGAAGGCGCGCGGATGCTGGCGCAACTGGGCGTGCAGGCCATCCACGTGCCCGACTCTCTGCGGGCTTCGGCGCGCATGAGCGCACAAAGCCTCGCCGTCCAGATTCAGCAGCATACCGGCATCGAGACAATTCTGCAGTACTCCTGCCGTGACCGGAACGTGCTGCGCATCCAGTCAGATCTGCTGGGCGCGTCCTCCATCGGCCAGCGCAACCTTCTTTGCGTCTCCGGCGAGCCGCCCAAGCTGGGCAACTATCCAGACGCAACCGCGGTGTTTGACGTGGATTCCATCGGGCTGGTGAACATGGCGCAACGCCTGAATCGAGGGCTGGACCTCGGTTCCAACGGGATTGGGGTGAGCACCAACTTCACCATCGGCGTGCAGGCCAACCCGGGCGTCGCCGACATTGAACAGGAGCTGCGCCGCTTTGCCTACAAGGTTGAGGCAGGAGCGGAATACGCCATCACGCAGCCTGTATTTGACCTGCGCCTGCTGGAGGATTTTCTCCGGCGGATTGAGGAGCATCGCGTTCCGGTGGTCGCGAGCATCTGGCCGCTGATCAGCCTGCGGAATGCCGAGTACCTGAAGAACGACCTGCGCATCTCAATGCCCGAGGAGATCATGCTGCGCATGGCTCAGGCCGGCACTCCCGAGGCCGCGCGGGAGGAGGGCATCCAGATTGCGCGCGAGATGCTGCTGGCGGTACGTCCCTATGTGCAGGGAGTGCAGGTGAGCGCGCCGTTCGGACGCTGCGAAATCGCCGCCGAGGTGATTGCGGGCGGCCTGCCGACGGTCAAGGTCGAGATGGAGTAGACGGCATGGCAACTTTTGAAGACGCGCTGAAGAAGCTGGAGGCCATCGTCGAGAAGCTTGAGAAGGGCGACCTCAGCCTGGAGGAATCGATCAGGTTGTTTGAGCAGGGCGTGGAGCTCTCAGCCGCCTGCAAAAAGGATCTGGACGCCGCCGAAGGCAAGGTGCAGATGCTGATGAAGCAGCGCGACGGCTCGCTGAAGGCGGAGCCATTTCCTCCTGAAGAGTAGACCCCGCAGAATGGAACCGGTTGATCAGGCGCCTATAACGGCAGTGACAGCCATCTTGAGCGCGACCTCAAAGAGGTCGCGGGAGCTCTCTTCCGGTTCCGGATTCCAACCTGATTCCATCCTCACTCATCCGTTGGCCCGGGCCTGGTCGAGCGCGCCTGTCGCGCTGCGCGGGCCAGCGCAAGCCGGAATCTCAGCGACCGGTGAGATGTTCCTGCAGCCAGCTCTGCATCACGGGAGAAATCCGGTCCAGTTTCGCCAGTTGAAAGACGAGCCTCTCGCCAAAATATGCGGCATCGTGATCGCCTGAAATTACCCGGGCGTGCTCGTGGCGCGAGGCGAGCTCAAACGAGGGCTTAGCAGCCTGCTGCTCAGCGGCTGCTACGGTTAAACAGAGGTCCGGCCGCACATACGCGAGAATCCGGTTCGACTCGAAGATCACGTTGTCGCCGGGCTCCAGCCGCTTCCCAAGCGCATCAAGCAGGTCCGGGAGCTCATCCTGCGCGGCGGTGACAAGAAACGCGCGCCGCGCGCCAGCATGCAGATACCTGGCTGTGTCGGTTCCCTGCCCTGGAGACAACTCTTCCCAAATGGGCGGAAAATCGCCGTGGCTGTGAGTGGTGACTTTAACCGTGACCCATGCATACCGGGGGAGCGCTGCGAGGAGCCCGCAGATAAGGGAGGTCTTGCCTGCGCCTTTCTGGGTGCCGCCGACGACAATCATCGTCATGGAAAAGTCCCCTGAGCGCCGCTCAGTGATGCATCAATGGCCCACGCCTTTGAGAATGACGAAGACCATTTCAGCTATCCCGGCACCACAGAGCAGTAGCCAGACCAGCGATCCGCGAACAACCGCGATAAAACCCAGGACGAGGACGGCGATGGAAGCGTCCAACTGAAACATATTCTGCGCGGGCGTGGCCTTGCTGGTGGCGAGAATCAACACGGCCACCAGAGCTGCCAGCGCGATGCCCAGATAGCCGACAATGTTCTTCTTCATGGCTCACAATCTCAATTTCAGCACCGGAAGGTGCTCGACACCTATTCCCGGGTCTTACGTCCGTCTTTCACCAGGCGAGCTAGCGTTGCCTGCTCGCGCAGGACCTGCTTCAGCGGCCGAGCCGGCGTGCCCCAAAGGACCGTGCCGGGCGCAAGCCCTTCGTTGGTGACCGTCTTGCCGCTCAGCACGCCTGCCTGACCGCCAAGGATGACTCCCGGTCCGACGTGGGCATGGTCGCCGATGCCCACCTGGCCGGCAAGAACAGCTCCCGGACCGACGCTGCTTGAACCCGAGATGCCGGTAAGCGCGACGAGGATGACGTCTTCCCCAATATCGCAATTGTGTCCGACATGAACCAGATTATCAATTTTGGCCCCGCGCCGGATGCGCGTCTCAGCAAGCGCTCCACGATCGATGGTGGAGTTGGCGCCGATTTCGACATCATCCTCAATCGCCAGCGTACCCTGCTGCGGAAACTGCGTGTAGGCGCCGGAAGCCGCATCGCGGACATATCCAAAGCCGTCCGCGCCGAGAACGGCGCCGGCGTGAACCACCACACGGTCGCCCAGCGTGGTGCCGGGATAGAGCACCACGCGCGGGTGGATGCGGCAGGATTTGCCGATGATGACTCCGCGGCCCACCACGGCGCCCGCCTCGATGCGGCTGCCGGCGCCAATGCGCGCGCCTGCGTCAATCACGGCAGCGGCGGCAACCGAGACTCCGGAGTCGAGGACGGCATCGGGCGAGACGACCGCCGAGGGATGCACACCCGTTCCCGGGAGGGGCGGAGCAAGAAGCCTGGCCGCGCGGGCGAACCAGAGACGGGGCTGCGTGTCCTCGACCACGCGTAATCCAGCCGGATATTCGTTTCCGGTTCCCGGCGGAAGAACCACTGCCGCGGCACGAGCTCGAAGAGCATCAACCGCGGATGCGGGGGAATCGGCGAACACCAGATCGGCAGGTCCGGCACAGGCCGGAGGGTTGACGCCCTCGACCACACACGCCGCGTCCCCCTGCACGAGTCTGCCGCCCAATGTCTCAATCAGTTCGCTGAGCGTCATATGCGAACATCCTCAATAAAGTCCCGGCTCGCCTGCCGGGCGCGTCTTCCATCGGCGATGAATCCAGAGCCACTGGTCAGGATAGCGTCGGATCCATGCCTCAAGCACATTGTTGCACTGCTGCGTGGCTGCCAGAACGTCGGCCTCTGCATCGCCGGTGCGCGCAAACTCCAGTTCCGCGCCGAAATGCAGCACGTAGCGCCGCTCGGCGGGTTCCCAAAGCATGAATCCCGGCAGTACCGCGGCTCCGCTCCTGAGCGCCACTCGCGCCAGGCCGGATCCGGTACAGGCCTTGAGCGAAAAGAAATCCACAAACACTCCCTGGGGCGGGGTCATATTGGTGTCCATCAGAATTCCGACGGTGTCGCCGCTCTGCATGGACTTGAGAAGGCCGCGGGCAAAATCATCCTTGTGGAGCACCCGATTGCCGTGCGCGCAGCGAATGCCGTTGACGAATTCATCAAGATGGCGATTGTCAAGACGGCGGATGACCAGGCCCATGGGATGGCCCATCAGCGAGTGATAGAAGCTCGATAGCTCCCACGCCCCGAGATGCGCGGTGAGCACAAGCACTCCTTTGCCGCGTTCGCGTGCCGCGAGATAGTGCTGCAATCCCTCGGTACGGATCCATTGCCGGGTGTTCTCGCGGGAGTAGCGCGTCATGCGGCAGAATTCAACAAGCTGCCATCCGAGATGGCGAAAAACACCCTTGAGGATGCGCCGGCGCTCCCGGGGGGCGAGTTC
>DASSHM010000033.1:0-27741 GCA_035692885.1 Occallatibacter sp. | reverse complement strand
CCCGTCCTGCGCAGGTCTCCCGATCTGGGTCCGGATAACCGTGGTGCGCAAGAGAATACATACTATTCCACGACAAAAGGTGCCGATTGCGCAATCTCTTGTTTTGAGATTTCGTCGTTCACCTTGATGATGACCTTGTACCTGCCCGGCTGCAGTCCCGCAATAGGAAGTGTCTTTTCCACCGTCAACTGATCGCTATGCTGGTCCAAGTCCTTTGATTGCAATTCTTTCTGGAATACGACCGCGCCATTGGCTGCGTCCACAATCTGGTAGACCACCTGGGCCTCGTTGCTCTTGGTCGCCTCATTGATACCGAGGTTGTAAACCTGCATCCAGAAATTCAGCGGCTGGTCGCGCTTAAAGCTCACCGGCTTGCTCGGATTGTCACTCACGCGCGGCCGGATAAATGTATTTCCTATCACGAAGTTACCGCTGCCAATCGAGTGCAGGTCCACGGAGTTCATCTTGTCGGCAAGGATCAGACTTGAGGTGGCCAGTTGCTCGTCGTGGTACTCCGGCACGTCCAGCGCGCGGCCATAGATGCCCACGTGATCCGGGTTGTTCACATCCTTGATGGCAATATCGAGCCGGTAGTGGCCTGGCGGCAGGGGAAGTGCTTTCCAATAGACCGAATCACTGCTCTTTGACTTTTCAAGCAGCTCGGCCGGCTGCTCCACCTGAACCGTATCCTCGAACGTCTGCACGATCCGATGGGTAATGGTCGTAACCTTGCCCAGAATATTCACCAGACCCTTGGCGACCCCATCGCGGGTCACAAACGTGATGTCCCGATTCCTGATCTGCAGCGTGATGGGCACAAGAACCGTGCTATCGGTCACCTTCACGAAGTCCGTGCGCACATCAAAGGGGAAGATAGGCCCGCTCAACAGCTTGTGCTCCGAGATAAATGCGTCCAGATCCTTGAATTTGACGGGCGGCGGGGCGAACAGTTTCGCGGCCAGCTCAAGGCGGTCAAACTCTTTGGCGCCATTGCCTGAGGTCAGCGGCCCGGTGCCGAGGTGTTCGAAACCATTCTCGAAGCGGTCCTTCTTCTGGGCCATGCCCATCATTTCCCACTGCGTCAGGCCCATGCCCGGAACATGCAGCAGGGCGTCCTTTTCGCCGCGGTCGATGGTGAAGTGGTAATCCCCGCACATGCAGCTGTCTACAAATTCAATATCAACGTTTTCGCCGATGCCGGGCAGATAGCGGTAGTGCCAGTCCTCGAACGGATAGGTGGCGGTCTCTCCGCCTCCCTCGTCCATCGGTCGATTGTAGATGCCACCAGCCGGGTGGGAATCAATTGAGTCCGGCTTACCATACTCGATATAGATGCGGCCGCGGTCCGTCTTCCATCCCGGCTTGCCCGCGGCAAAGTGCTCGTTGGCATAGGCAATGCGGCGGTAGTGCTCCTCACGAAACTCGTTGTCGGGTGAATCGGGATTCGGATTGCGCCGGGCCCAGAAGGCCTCGATAAATGCCTCGCGCTCCTCATCGTTGCTCAGGTTCTTGAAGGCTTTGCGTTCCTCATCGGTAATGATGTAGGCCACGTCCTGGTCAAGCCAGGTCTTGTAGGCGCCCTTCAACTCGGTCCGGACCTCTTTCTGGGCCTTGCGCAACTGCTCGTCAGAGAGTGGCCTCTTCAGCGGGTCGGCGTTCTGGTCCTGATCATTTGCCTGCTGGGAATTCTGATCCTGGGATGGGGATGAGGATGAGGATGAGGGGTCATGTTGCCGGGCAAATGCCCGGTTGGCGGGAACCGCGGCGAGAGCGAAGCTGAGTGCGACTAGGAAGTACGTACGGCCATTAAGGATCATTGCCTCAAAAACTCCTGCGATGCCCTATTTTACGGGTCCCAATGAGGCTGGGCAAGGTTCTGCGCGCACTTGAATGTTGGTGGGACGCAAAGGCCCCAAAAAGGTAACCCCGCGGCGATGCCCGGACGAACTATATTCAATACAGGAATTGAATGAATTTGAAACTAGGAGGTATGCAAAGCCGTCTCAAGCAGTGAACGCAGTTTTCATTCGCCGGCAGTCGATCGGGTAACGGGAAGACCTGATATATGACCGGCTTCAGGGCCGGAAGGGTCAGTCCGCTGCGGCCCGGGGCACTGGGGCTGAGCAGGTTTTCATGCCTCGGCAGATACCCGCGGAGAATGAGGTAACTGAAGTGGAACCACGCGACTGGAAATTGCGTAAACTGAATGTGGAGATCGGGAGTACCCGCCGCCCATGAAGAAAATTCTCTTAATTGTTCTTGCTGTAGTAGTCATCGCCGGGCTTGTCGGCTTCATGGTCTACAAGCAGCAATCCGGCTATACCAAGGTGCTGACGGCCAAGGTTACGCGGGAGAACCTTACGACCATCGTCAGCGGAACGGGGCAGATCAAGCCCAAGACCTATGTGAACCTCGGCGCAACCGCGATGGGCCGCGTCACCCACCTGTATGTGAAGGAGGGGGACCACGTGAAGAAGGGCGAGATTGTCGCCACCATCGAGAACGTGCAGCAGGAAGCCACCGTGCACGGCCAGCAGGCTGCCATCTCTGCCGCGCAGACTGACATTGCCTCGTACGTGGCTGCGGAGAAGACCGCCGAGGCCAATGTCGAGCATGCACAGGCCGACCTGGAACAGAAAAAGCTTGACTGGAACCGGGCCCAGGCGCTGTTCAAGGCGGGCATCCTGGCCAAGCAGGATTTCGATGCCAAGAAGGCCGCCTACGATACCTCCCTTGCCTCCCTGGCGCAGGCTCAGGCCCAGGTGAATCAGGCCAAGGCCAATACGGCCTCGGCACGCGGCCACCTGCGGACGCAGCAGGCCCAACTGACCGCGAACAAGGATATGCTCAACCGGACCATCGCCATCGCTCCTTTTAACGGCATCGTGACCAACGAGCCCATCCGCGAAGGCGAAACCGTGGTGGAAGGCATCCAGAACGCCGAGGGCTCAACCCTGATGACCCTGGCCGATATGAGCGTGATTACCGCCGAGGTGAAGGTGGATGAAACCGACATCGTGAACGTCGAACTGGGCCAGCCCGCCGACGTCACCGTGGATGCGCTGCCCGGTGAGGTGTTCAAGGGCCATGTGACCCTGGTGGGAGATCAGGCGCTGCTGCGTTCGACGGGCCTCGCCACCTCGCAGTCAACCACCGGCACTGAAGAAGCCAAGGACTTCAAGGTGGTCATTACGCTTGACAAGCCCTCTGACGAGCTCAAGCCGGGCCTCTCAACCACGGCCAAGATCACCACCGCGCACAAAAATGATGTGCTCGCGATTCCCATTCAGGCGCTGACGATGTACACCCCGACGCCCAAGGAAGACGGCAAGGGAAATGTCGAAGCGGCGTCAACCTCGTCCAACACCAAGCCCAGTCCCGAACAGGGTGTGTTTGTGATTGAGAAGGACAGGCACGGCAAACAGCGTGCCAGATTTGTAAAAGTCACCACGGGGATTACTGGATCGACTGACATTGAGGTGCTCTCAGGCGTCAAACAGGGCGACGAGATTGTCATTGGACCCTACAAGACGCTGCGAGTCATGAAGAACGGCGAGCTGCTGAAGCGCGACAAGCAGCCGCAGGGACCATTGACCTCCTGAAGTTTCTGAGCGGCAGACACCCGGAGCAGTCGCCGTGGAGGGGGCGCGAAACACAACGCCGCCTGCCATGGCACAAAGGATGAGAATTCGATGGCTCTGCAAACTGTGACAACCGAGACCGAAACCAGACCGGCGGGGAGTACCACGGACGACGTCATCGTCGTCGAGGATCTGTGGCGCACCTATGACATGGGCTCCGAGCAGCAGGTGCATGCGCTGCGCGGCGTCTCTCTGCGCATCAGGCACAACGAGTACGTGGCCATCATGGGTCCGTCGGGCTCGGGCAAATCCACGCTCATGAACCTGATCGGCTGTCTCGACACTCCATCCAGGGGCCGTTACTGGCTGAACAACCAGTTGGTCAGCGAGCTGGACGACGACGAGCTGGCGCGCATCCGCAACAAGGAGATCGGCTTCGTTTTTCAGACCTTCAACCTGCTGGCCCGGGCCACATCGCTGCACAACGTGGAGCTTCCGCTCATCTACAACGGCACCCCCGCGGCCGAGCGTATCGAACGCGCCAAGCAGTCACTGGCCAACGTGGGTCTTGAAAACCGTATGTATCACAAGCCCAACGAGCTCTCCGGCGGGCAGCGGCAGCGCGTGGCCATTGCCCGTGCCCTGGTCAACAACCCATCGATCATCCTCGCCGACGAGCCCACCGGCAACCTCGACTCGAAGACAGGCGTTGAGATCATGAGTTTGTTCGATCAGCTTCATGCGGGCGGCAACACCATCGTACTCGTCACCCATGAGCCCGACATCGCCGAGTATGCACATCGTGTCGTCCACATCCGTGACGGACAGATCTTCTCCGACGAGCCCTCACGGCGCACGCGCGCGGCTGAGGTCCGCACCTAAGGCATTTTCTGAGTTGCTTTGCCCCAGGGCCGATGCCCTGAGGTAAGTGCGGCCAGCGCGGGGCTTGACCCTGTCCCCGACAACCGGGGGCAGACCTTACTCAGGAAGATGCCGTAAAGCACCCCGAACTTCCCATCATCCAGACCGCGGCGGCCATCGTCTCCGCGTTCAAGTTCTTGCGCCTCGTGCCGATACAGGTTCTGAGGGCCGGCGGAACTGTCTCCCGGCCACGGATAGGCCAAATTGACGCTCAAACAAGCACCGCAATCCGTTCTCGCCGCTCGAGGTGTCGGCCCTGCTTCGGCAGATGCGCTGGCGCTCCGCGCGCCGGGCGTGATCCACGGCAAGACTCCGGCGTTTTCCCGTTCCGGCGGGTCAGGTCCGCAGCTCTCAGAGCCTGCCTCTGATCCGAGCGCTGACCTCTCGCTCGCCGCAGCCGTGCGGCGTCACACACGCCGGGTGCTGGCAATGAACCACGGCAACAAGCTGCGTGCCGCTCGCCAGCTCGGCATCAGCCGCTCCACGCTCTACCGCATCCTCGACAACTCCTCCCCACTGCCGTAGCCGTTCGTGCCCGGCGTGTCCAGGCCACGGCATGCGCGCATTGGTGCCTCCGTGCACTAAACTCTTGTTCATAACCTGTTCGGGACAAACCTTGCCGGGAGCCTTTCCTTTGACCAGATACCTCGCATCCCTCATCTGCGCCGCAGCCATGCTGGCCCCGTGCGCGCCACGTATCCTGCAAGCGCAGCAGCCGCCCGCCCCGCTCCAGGACCGCCGCCAGGCGCTCAACGGCCTCTTTCATGACTATTGGGAGGCCCGGCTGGAACGCCATCCGGAATTTGCGTCGGAGATCGGCGACAAGCGCTTTAACGACCGCATCACTGACTACTCGGTGCGTGCCATCAATGAGTGGCTCGCGCGCGAACAGGACTTCCTGATGCGGCTGGCTGCCATCGACCCCACCGGCATGACCGAACAGGAGAAAACCAGTCGCGAGCTGCTGCTGCGCAAGCTGACTGAGGATCAGGAAGCAGCCGAGTTCAAAGAGTGGGAGATGCCCGTGGATCAGATGGGCGGCATTTATGCGGACTACCCGCAACTAGCCGCCCAGCTGAGCTTTACCACCGTGAAGGACTATGACGACTGGATTGCCCGCCTGCGCCAGTTGCCGAAGGCGTTCCAGCAGGTCACCACCAACATGTCCATCGGCATGGATGACCATCGCGTCCCGCTGAAGTTTCTGCTCGAAAAGACGCTGGACCAGGTCAACCAGCTCGCCTTACAAAAGCCGGAGGACTCTCCCCTGGCCCTGCCCCTGAAGCACTTCCCCGCCTCCATCTCAGCCGCAGAGCAGGAGCGCATCCGCGACGGGATGCTGGTGGTCATCGCAAAGCAGGATCTGCCCGCATACAAAAGTTTTGCGCGCTTCCTCAAGGTCAGCTACATTCCTGCGGGACGAACCGACCCCGGCATCTGGGCGCTGCCGGACGGCGACAGCTACTATAAGTTTCTTGTTCGCAGAATGACCACGACGGATCTGACCCCGGCGCAGATACACCAGATCGGGCTGGACGAGGTGAAGAAGGACGAGGCTGAAATGCTGGCCATCGCCCGGAAGCTCGGATTCAAAGACCTGAAAAGTTTCCAAGCCAGTCTCAAGAGCAATCCCAAACTCCATCCCACGTCCGCCGAGGCGCTGCTGGACGCATATCGCGGCTACCTGAAGCCGATGCAGGCCAGGCTGCCTGAGCTTTTCGGCCATCTGCCCAAGGCCCCATTTGAGGTTGTTGCCGTTCCTCCCTATCTCGAGAAAAATGCTTCAACGGCCTACTATGAGCCCGGCACTGTGGACGGCAGCCGCCCCGGCCGCCTGTACATCGATACCTACAACTTCAAAGACCGCAGCCTGGTGGATGTGGAGGATATTGCCTATCACGAAGGGCTGCCCGGCCACCACCTGCAGATTTCCATCGCCCAGGAACTCACGGGACTGCCGGCCTTCCGCAGATATTACGACGTCACTGCCTACTCCGAGGGCTGGGGCCTTTACGCTGAGCAGCTCGGCAAAGACGTCGGCTTCTACCAGGATCCCTATGAGGACTACGGACGCCTGCAGGGCGACATATGGCGCGCCATCCGCCTGGTGGTCGATACCGGAGTTCATTCAGAGCACTGGACCCGCCAGCAGATGGTGGATTATTTCCATGCCCACTCATCGATCAATGAGACCGACGTTCAGACTGACGTGGACCGGTATATAGCCTGGCCGGGTCAGGCGCTCGCCTACAAGATTGGCCAGCTCAGGATTCTGGAGTTGCGCGCCAAGGCCCAAAAAGCGCTCGGACCCCGGTTTGATATCCGCGCGTTCCATGATGAGGTGCTCGACTCCGGCGCTCTGCCGCTCGACATCCTGACCGAGCGGTTGGACACCTGGATCGCCGCGCAGCAGGCAAACGAGAAAAAGTAGCGAATAAACGTTTTCTCGAAATGTGATAGCCTGAACTCTCGCACCGGCAGTCTGCTCCCAGCCGAAATCTGCCTGTGCGGAGATCCGCACTTATTGGAGACACCTGATATGAAGCGCCTTCTTGCGCTGGCTGCGCTGGTTGCAGCCTCATGCAGCCTGCACGCACAGGTTGTGGAAACCACGGTCTGCGATATTCTCAAGAACCCGGCATCCTTTAATGGCAAGACCGTGCGCGTGAAAGGCACGGTCGTTGCGGGCTTCGAGCAATTTGTTATTGAGGGCAAGGACTGCAGTCAGCCGGTCAACGCGATCTGGCTCGCCTATCCCGAGGGGACCAGAGCCAAGGCAGGTCCGGCTGTCATGCTGCACCTGCAGCCAGCCAGCAACTTTACGGGCAAGGTCAATGAGCAAAAGTATCAGCCCGTTACGCTGGTCAAGGACAAGGCGTTCAAGGAGTTTGACTCGCATCTTGCCTCGGCGCACAAAACCAACGCGCTCTGCCTTGGCTGCAACCGCTACACCGTCAGCGCAACGCTGGTGGGCCGGCTAGACGGCGTGGCCGACGCCGGCTACATCCGCAACGAAGCCGGAAAAATTGTTGCCATCAGCGGTTTTGGGAACCTCAACGCCTACCGTGCCCGCCTGGTGCTGCAATCTGTCTCTGACGTTGCGGCGCAGGATGTCAGCTATTCCAAGTCGGATGCCGCCATCAAAGGGGAACTGTCCGCACCCACAGCAGCCGGAAACCCGACTGCCGGTCTCGAAGTGGCTGCCCGGGCCTATGGTCCCGGCAACCCTCTGGGCGGGCAGTTGCAGCGTGCCGCCGATGCATTCGCCAAGCCGGGCGAACAGAACGGAGTCGTAGTCGATTTTGACAAGGCCGGAGAGGCCCATCCCGGCGAAGATGACAGAGGCACGCAGTCCTCTCCCGATGGAGTCCTCTACAACTGCGTCTTCGACAATGACCGCCTCAAGAACAATGCCATGTCCGCAGCCCTCGCCTTTGCAGGCACCGAGGTGGCCGATCTGCGCAGTCCGAACGAGGCAACCTCCGGCAAGGATCCCTACACGATTGGGTTTCATGCATGGCAGATCGCGGTTGTAGGCACCATCGGCATGCGCGGCAAAACACTGACCCTGCCCGGCGATTACCTGGCATGGAACATGGGCTGGCCGGCGGCACAGCGCGACAGCATGATGCAGGGTGCAATTGCCGATTACCTTTCCAATCAGGTTCTCATCAGGCACTGAGGAGATGCCCCGGTCCAGATGAACAAGCCAACCGGCTGCCTCGTGCTCTTTCGTTGGCAGCAAGCCGGGCAAAGCGTGTTCCTGAGCCTGTTTCCTGCAATCCAACGCCATTGCGAGTATTCTGGATGGTTGGAAGCCTCATTGACCCCAAACAAGGAAAAGAACACACATGGCAGAGATCGCCGTTGAGTCTACAGAAGTATCCGCTCAATTGCCCAACGTAAGAGTCGCCGTGCTCGGCGCCGGCAAGATGGGCGGAATCCTGTTGCAGGCCTTTCTAAAACAGAACCTGTTCGCTCTCGACCAGATTCACGCCACCGTGGCCCATGCGGAGCGGGCCGTCGCGCTTAGCACGCAGTGGGGCGTGGACGTCAGCACCGACAATCTGGCGGCAGCCCAGCAGGCTGACCTCATCCTGCTGGGCGTCAAACCCTTCCAGGTGCCCGACCTGATTGACGAGATTCGCCCCGCGCTCTCCAAGGAGAAGACCATCGTTTCGTTTGCCGCGTCGGTCAGGACCCGCGATATTGAAGCCGCCGCCGGTCTTGACATCGCCGTCATCCGCGCCATGCCCAACACGCCCTCGGCACTGGGCGCCGGAGCCACCGGCCTCTGCCGCGGCCGCTTTGTCAACCAGCACCAGATGGAGCTGGCGGACCGCATCTTTGAGACCGTGGGGCGCACCGTCGTCGTCGACGAAAAACACATGGACGCGGTCACCGGTCTCTCTGCGTCCGGCCCGGCATACATCTACATCATTATTGAGGCGCTGGCTGAAGCAGGCGTCAAGGTCGGCTTGCCCCGCGACACCGCCACCCAGCTCGCCGCGCAAACGGTCTTTGGCTCCGCCAAGATGGTGCTGGAGACCGGCTACCACCCCGCCCTGCTCAAAGACGCCGTCACCACACCTGCCGGTTGCACCATCGACGGCATTCTTGAGCTTGAGGAGGGCGGCCTGCGCGTCACGCTCATCAAAGCCGTGATGCGGGCCACCCAGCGCGCCCGGGAGCTGGCCGCCGGTTGAGCAGGTGCACTTGACCGTCCAGCGACCAACATGGCTTCCCAAGTACCTGCCCGAGCTGGACGGGGTGCGCGGACTTGCCATCCTTGCCGTCGTTCTCTACCACTGCAGCCCGCGCCTGGTGGGCACATGGCTGCATCCGATCGCCATCTGGGGATGGTCGGGGGTTACGCTCTTCTTCTTCCTCAGCGGATTCCTGATTACATGCAACCTTCTTGGCGCGCGTGACAAGCCGCGCTACTTTCACAACTTCCACATGCGCCGCGTGCTGCGCATCTGGCCTGTTTATCTGCTTCTGCTGGCCTTTGTCTACGCCGAGGCGCCCTGGTACGTCGGGCCGAGCGTGTGGGATGCCGTGCGCACCGCTCCCTGGTGGGCCTACCTGCTCTTCCTGCAGAATCTCTTTCCAATCTCGATGCCTCCTGCGCTTGGCCCCACCTGGGCCCTGGCCATTGAGGAGCAGTACTACTTTCTGTGGGCGCCCGCGGTACGCTGGCTGCGTAACCCGGCGTTTCTCGCGCTGCCCCTGGCTGGCGCAATGGTCGCATCGCCCTGGTTTCGGCATTCGCATCTCCGCTGGCTTACACCCACCCACTCGCTCACCCACCTCGACGGACTCGCCCTCGGCGGTCTGCTGGCGATTGGCATGTACTCGCTTTCGCTCAGCCGCCGCGCCTGGCTCCTGCTCGGGCTGGTGTCGTTGGCAGCGGGTTGGGGTGCCGTCTTCACCGTCGCCGCGGGCACTGCTTATCTCGATACCGCTCTCGCCTTCGGCTACGGCGGCGCGGTGCTCGCGCTGGCTGCGTCCGCGGGCGCAGGCAATCCCGTCAACCGGCTGCTGCGTCGCGGTCCGTTCGCCTTTTACGGCAAAATCAGCTACGGCCTCTACATGGTTCATATTTCCGTCTTCATCTACTTCGGATGGTTCGACCTGAGGATGGACCGCTACGGCATCGCCGGCAACCTGACGATTGTGGCGTTCCGCATCGTCGCTTCCACCGCCGTCGCCGCAGTCCTTTGGTACGGCCTTGAATCACACATCCTCAAGCTCAAACGCCATTTTTGATGGAGAGCTTGGATATGGACTCCCGGCTCACTGCTCGTTCTGAAACTTCAGTCTCCGGGCTGGTTTGTGACTTCAATCACATGACCTCGCCGCGCGCGCCTGCTACGCTGTCTGTGCCACGGCAGGTCAAATGACTCTGGAGGTGGATCGTGACTGAATCAGCCGGAAGAACGCCGCCTGACCCAGGAATGCTGGCAAAAATGGACGCCTACTGGCGCGCCGCAAACTACCTTTCAGTGGGTCAGATCTATCTCAAAGACAATCCCCTGCTCGAGCGCCCGCTCACCCTGGATGACGTGAAGCCGCGGCTGCTGGGCCACTGGGGAACAACGCCGGGACTCAACTTCATCTATGTGCATCTCAACCGGCTCATCCGCGAACGGGATCTCAACATGATCTATATCATCGGCCCGGGACACGGCGGCCCCGGCCTGGTGGCGAATACCTATCTTGAGGGCTCATACACAGAGATCTATCCTCACATCGAGCGCAACAAGGATGGAATCAAGCGCCTCTTCCGCCAGTTCAGCTGGCCCTACGGCGTTCCCAGCCATGTGGCTCCCGAGACGCCGGGCTCCATCCACGAGGGCGGCGAGTTGGGCTACTCGCTGGTGCATGCCTACGGCGCGGCGTTTGACAATCCCGATCTCATCGTTGCCTGCATCGTGGGCGACGGCGAGGCTGAAACCGGCCCGCTGGCCGCAAGCTGGCACTCAAACAAATTTCTCAATCCGGCAATCGATGGCGCGGTGCTGCCCATCCTGCACCTGAACGGATACAAGATTGCGAACCCCACCCTGCTGTCGCGCATCCCCCACGCGGAGCTGGAAGACCTAATGCGCGGCTACGGCTACGAGCCACTTACGCTCGAAGGCGAGGACCCCGCCACCATGCACCGGCAGGCCGCGACGGTTTTTGAAACGATTTTCGACCGCGTGGCCGCAATCCAGAAATCCGCGCGTGAAGACGGCATCGTCAAGCGCCCCGCATGGCCCATGCTCATCATGCGCACGCCCAAAGGCTGGACCGGGCCCAAGGTTGTGGACGGCAAGCCGGTGGAGAACACGTGGCGTGCGCATCAGGTTCCCTTCAGCGAACTGCGCGAGAAGCCCGATCATCTGCGCCTGCTGGAAGACTGGATGCGCGGCTACAAGCCCGAAGAGCTCTTTGACGAGAAAGGCGCATTCCGTGACGAACTCGCCGACCTGGCGCCCAGAGGCCGGCGCCGCATGGGCATGAATGTGCATGCCAACGGCGGACTCTTGCTGCAGCCGCTCAAGATGCCGAACTTCCGCGATTTTTCGGTCACAATCGCTGACCGTGGCGGAACCACAGCCGAGTCCACACGCATCCTCGGCCGTTTTCTCCATGGCGTGATGCAGGCCAACCAGGATAGCCGCAACTTTCGCGTCTTCGGCCCGGATGAAACCGCTTCCAACCGCATCGGTGACGTAATCACGGGAACCGGCAAGACCTGGATGGCCGAGACCCTTCCCGTCGACGAAAATCTGTCGCCCACCGGCCGTGTAATGGAGGTGCTGAGCGAGCACATGTGCCAGGGATGGCTAGAGGGTTACCTGTTGACCGGCCGCCATGGTTTCTTCAGTTGCTACGAAGCTTTTATCCACATCGTCGATTCAATGGCCAACCAGCATGCCAAATGGCTCAAGGTCACGCGCCAGATTCCCTGGCGCAAGCCCATCGCATCGCTCAATTACCTGCTCAGCTCGCTGGTCTGGCGGCAGGATCACAACGGCTTCAGCCATCAGGATCCCGGCTTCATCGATCACCTGGTCAACAAGAAAGCCGACGTAGTTCGCGTCTATCTTCCTCCGGACGCCAATTGCCTGCTCTCGATGGCTGACCACTGCCTGCGCAGCAGGAACTACATCAATCTCATAGTGGCCGGCAAGCAGCTGAGTCCGCAGTGGCTCTCAATAGAGGAGGCTGTTACCCATTGCACCATGGGGCTGGGCGTCTGGAAGTGGGCTTCAAATGACGCGGGCGACCCCGACGTTGTTATGACCTGCTGCGGCGATGTGCCCACCCTGGAAGCGCTGGCCGCGGTCACGCTTCTTCGCAAGATGGTGCCCGGCATTCGCGTGCGTCTGGTCAACGTGGTTGACCTTATGGCGCTGCAGACGCAGTCTGAGCATCCGCATGGTCTGCCCGACGAAGATTACGATAAGATCTTCCCGCCCGGCGTGCCCGTAATCTTCGCGTTCCACGGGTATCCGTGGCTCATTCATCGCCTTGTCTACCGCCGCCACAATCATGACTTTCTGCACGTGCGCGGCTACAAGGAGGAAGGCACCACCACCACGCCATTTGACATGTGCGTGCTGAACAACCTTGACCGTTTCCAGCTTGCGCTCGATGCCGTCACGCGCGTTCCACGCCTGGCGTCGCAGGTGGACTCGATGCGGCAGTGGTACTCCGAAGCCATCCAGCGCCATCGGCTCTATGTCACCGAGCATGGCGAGGACATGCCCGAAGTGAAAAACTGGCGCTGGTCACAGCCTTAACCCGCTGTCTGCTCCGCTGCCGTTCGTGCAGTAATCCGTTCCGCTGAGGCGGACGGCCACACGCTCCGGCTGGCTCGCCAGCCACAACTCATTCGCGGATGAATCTTCATGTCCTCCCTGCCGGTTCTGGTTTTGAACAGCGGTTCGTCGTCAATCAAGTTTGCAATCTACGAGACGAGCAACGACGGGCGCAATCGAGTCTGCGAGGGTGCGGCGGACGGCATCGGCACTGCCAGCGGCAAATTCTGGATTGAGAACCATGAGGGAGCACGGCTGGTGGACCAGTCCCCCGTCCTCCCCGATCTCGGTGCGGCATTCAACATGATTGCCGATGCCCTTCACTCCGGCGGCTTTCCTGCCCCGGCTGCAATTGGCCACCGCATGGTCTCTGGAGGGCCCACCGTCCACGAGAACCGCCTGATTACACCCGGTCTCATCGACGAGATGGAGCGTTTCGCCTCCTTTGCGCCACTTCATACCCCCATTGCCGTGTACATCATGCGTGAGGCGCTGCGAATCTACCCCGGCGTGCCCAACTATGTGTGTTTTGACTCCTATTTCCATCGCGCCATGCCGGCGGAAGCGTGGCATTTACCCATCCCCCACGAGTACACCGATATCGGCGTGCGGCGCTACGGCTATCACGGCCTCAGCTATGAGTCCATCGTGTATCAGCTCGGCGCTGAAACACCGGAACGGCTCATCGTGGCTCACCTTGGCAACGGCGCGTCCATCACCGCCATTCGCGGCGGCCGTTGTGTTGATACATCCATGGGCCTCACACCCACCGGCGGTCTCATCAGCGGCACGCGCACCGGAGACATCGACCCCGGTGTGCTCCTGTTCATGCTGCGCAGCATCGCTCGTGAGACGCCCAGCACCTCCGAGGCCGCCAACAAACTTGAGGACCTGGCCTGCAAACATGCCGGGCTGCTCGGTGTGAGCGGCCTCACCAATGACATGCGTACCCTGCGCGCGGCCATCGCCGCAGGAAATCCCCAGGCCCGCATGGCGGTCACCCTCTTTACGCGCTCCGTCACCCGGTGGATTGGCGGCTTCATGGCCGTGCTCGGCGGCCTCGACATGCTCGTCTTTACGGGTGGTATCGGAGTCAACGACATCGCATCCCGCTCCGAAATCTGCGCCAGCCTCGGCCCGCTGGGCATCGTGCTGGACCCCGCACGCAATCACGTTCACGGCAACGCCGCCATCTCGGCGCCCGGCTCCCCCGTCGAGATCAGGGTCATCCCCCCGGCTGAAGACCTGATGATCGTTAACCATGTATTGCGCCTGATGAAGAGCTGAGACCGGCCTCCGCAGGCGCGGGCTGCATATCTCCCGCGCAGCCCGTCATCACTCCAGCAACGCTGATTGTTCTACACTGGAGGAGTTCATACGGAGCCCTGCTTCATGTCTTCTTCCGTCTCGATCCAGGCCTCGCGCCTGCCGTCTCCCGCGCTGCGCCGATTTGCCTGGACCGTCCTCGTCTACTTCATTGCTGTTATTTTGTGGGGAACGCTGGTGCGCGCCACCGGCTCCGGGGCGGGATGCGGCGATCACTGGCCGCTCTGCAATGGCACCGTCATCCAGCACTCGCCGCGCGTTGACACCATCATTGAGTTCACCCACCGCGTCACCAGCGGCCTGTCCTTCTTCCTCGCCGTGGGCCTCATGATCTGGACTCTGAGGACCACCGCGCGTGGTCACCTGGCCCGCTCCATGTCCATCGCCGCGGTTGTATTTACGCTGGTCGAGGCCATCCTCGGCGCGTTCCTCGTCCTGCTGGGACTCACCGCACAAAGCCAGTCCCCGCTGCGCGCTCCGTATCTTGCCCTGCACCTCACCAACACGCTGCTGCTGCTTGCCGCGCTCACGCTCACCGCGCACATGCTCAGCCGCCGGGCGGGATACATGCGCGGCAGCATCCGCATGGTCTCGCCAGTGGGCGCAATTTCGTGCATCGTCCTGGTGCTCATCGTCGGTGTAACGGGTTCGCTGGCTGCGCTGGGTGACACGCTCTTTCCCGCCTCCTCGTTGCGCACAGCTCTCGCCGCTGATTTTTCCTCCACCAGCGGCTGGCTCGTGCGCTGGCGCTGGACGCATCCCACCATTGCCTTCCTCGCCAGCATCTTTCTCATCTGGCTGCTGGTGCGCGCGGCGCGGCGCAGCACGTACTGGAACAACCGCGGTCTGGCCGCGCTGGTTCTTCTGCTGCTGGTGGTGCAATATGCGCTGGGAGTGCTGGATGTTGTTTTGCTTGCGCCGGTGTGGCTGCAGGTGTTGCATCTGCTCGGAGCAGACACGTTGTGGGCTGCGCTGGTGGTGCTCACGGCGCGGCTCACGCTGCAGCCAATCGAGGCCGCACCCTAAGCTCCTGCCTGTTTTTCATGGTGTCGCCTGCGCCTAGCGCACCAGTACGCCTGCCGCCGGGTATGCAGTGCCGTTCGCCGATGCATGGATTACCGGCAATTCGGGCGTGGCCGTCAGCCACTCCACTTTGCCGTCGCTGATGACTACGGTGTCTTCTGCCTTGCCTCCGCGAATGCTCGGGTTCCACGCGAACGCCTGATGATTGACCACCGTCTCGGTGCCCGCGGGTGTTGCCACCCACTCGCGCTCCCAATAGCCGGTTGCTCCTCCCTGGTGGTGCATGCGCTCCTCGCCCGGAAAGCCCTCGGCGGCATAGGTGTCCCGCGCCACCCTGTACAGTTGCGCCGCGGTTGTACCCACGCGGCTGGCATCAATCAGCGCCGCATTCACCCGAGCGGATGACCTGAAGCGCGCCTCCAGCTCGCCGGGGAGCGGACCGAAGTGGACAAATCGCGTAATGGAAATCGTCAAGCCCCATTTGCGCGCACACAGGTTGAGCATGCCGTAGCTCTTCAGGCGCTGTCCCCGCGCCACGGCGTGCTTGTACTTGTAAATGCGTTCGTCCACCGCGTAGAGATACACCGAGGGTTGAATGCCGCGGCGAAGCAGGTTCGCGGCGGTCATCGCCTCCAGATCATACTCGCTCAGTCCCGGCTCAACCTGGCGCAGGGCCTCGGAAGTGGCTGCCGCCGTCTCGGCTCCCAGCCAGCGATAGCGCGCGATTTCGGTTCCGCTCAGCGCAGCGCGCAGCGGATAAAGATTCACTGGAGTCATGCCTTCCCCGGGCACATCCGATCCCAGCGGGCCGCCGGCCAGTCTGGCTGCGCTTGCAGCGGTATCATCCGCGTACCACGGAGATACCACCGGCTCAAAGTCCAGAGCGCCAAACTCTTCGTCATGCAGCCTTGGCGCCTCGTTCTCGGTGGTCATGTAGTAGCGCCTTCCCGCCGCCGTTACCAGCAGTGAGGCCACGCCGGTCTCGCACGGAGTAAGCACGCGCAGTTCCACAGCGCCGCCCGTCAGCCACGCCACGTTCTCGTTGCGGCGTATTAGCACTCCCGCCAGCTTTTGCGCCTGCATCCAGTCCGCCAGTTGCTGCTGCTTGGCCTCCAGCTCCGCGCTCCATGCCTCCTCTGTAACAATGGTCCTGCCGCCCACCGTCAGGTTTCTGCTGATCCTCTTTCCCATGATTGCGGTCCTTCCCTCACCAGGTAATTTTGCGTAAAACGGCGCGGGCGTTGACCCCATCCGTCAACGCCCGCCGATGATCGCTGTCCCGGCTAATCTTCCAGATCCGGGTGGTAATGGCTCTCCCAGCCCAGGTACCGGGCGGCCTCGTGCACGGCTTTTGAAACATCGCTGAAGTTGGCGGCCACATGATGCTCAAAGCCCTCGCGGCAGATATAGCGCAGCAGTTTCTGCAGTTGGGGAATCTCCGCCACCCCCGCTCCGCCGAATGTCTCCAGCGGATCGTCAGTGAACCGGCCCGCGCCCGTGTAGCCGCGCATCACGCCGCGGCGGTCGTCGGTGGAGTAGCGGGCAAAGCTCATCCCTCCTGATTTCACGCGGCCCACACAGGTGCCGAAGGTGTTCTCCTTGCCCACCGTCCCGGCAATAATCTCCTGGTAGTCCATGCGCACGTCCTTGAAGAAGTGCTTGGGCAGGTTGGAGCAGTGGAAGCAGACGCACTTGTTAGGATCGCTGCCATAGTTGTTGTTCCAGTCCAGCAGCGCCGAAGGCGTGCCGCTGGCCAGCGCCAGCATGTACATGCTCAGCGAGCCGGGTATATCCACCTCGCAGGCCGAGGGGATGAGTTCGTTGCTCATCATGCTCATGATGGTGCAAGGCACCACGCCAAAGTTCTCCTCCATCGACGTCCAGCACTGCACGGCGCTGATGGTGATGTGCGACTGCTTCATCCAGGCGTCGATCACCGCGCCGAGCTTGGCCATCTTCAGCAGGCTGTCCTCGGCGATCCCCTGCGTTGAAACGTAGCCCTTGATCGCCTTCAGTTTTGCCTGTGCCGCATCATCGTTGTCCTTCATGCGGTGGATGCGGCCGAAGATCTCCGACAGGTCAATGGTCTCAACCGTGATGCCGCTGGTTTCAAAAATCCGTTCGGAATAGCGCACCGTGTTGAATGCCGTGGGCCGCGCGCCGATGGCTCCGATGCGCAGGTACTTCAGCCCCTTCACAACACGGCAAACCGCCGAGAACCACTCCAGGTCGGCTTTGAACTCGGGCGAGCTGACCGCCTCGGTGTGCAGTGTGGTCAACGAGTACTGGATGCCGTACTGCATCATGTTGTTGCACGCGCTCATCTTGCCGCAGAAACTGTCGCGCCGCATCGCAATCGTCATGTTGTCTGACCGGTCGGGCGTGGCCTGCACCAGCACGGGAACTTTCAGGCCCGACAGCCGGATGGCATCGACAATGCCACGCTCTTCGCCAAAGTTGGGCAGCGTCACAAGAATGCCGTCTATCTCGTCGGCATGCTTCTTGAACAGTTCCGCGCAGCGCTGCGACTCCGCGTACGTCTCCACCGCTCCATGCTTCGACTCGTCCGGGCTCAGGACAATTGCGCTTGCTCCCGCCGCCTCCAATACCTTCAGAATCTCTTCCCGGCCCGTCTTAGCCAGATGATCGGGGAAAAATCCGCGATTGCCTACCACCACGCCAAACGTCATTTTTCGCTGCGCTGCCATGTCTACATGCTCCTTCCAGCATTGCCGTACTTGCGGCCCTTACCTCATTGCAGGTTGTGAGAATCCGTAGCGCCGATCTTCCTGCTCTTGAGATCCTAATTTGTTGACCCGCGCGCCGTCGCAACCCGCGCGCCCATTCTTTTTTTTAGTCCGTGCCCGCTGGCTGCGCCGGCCGCCGGCATCGTTGCTCACTTGCGTCCTGCGACGGGGCGAAACCTGATCATATAAAACAATCCCAGCGCCAGCAGCACGCCGCCCCACCATATCGAAGCGTGCAGATGCGTCAGTTGCACCGTGGCCGCGTAGTTGCCCGTGACCCATTCAACCGTGCCCGCCGCGACAATCAGCACGCCATAGAGCGTCAGCAGCAGCCCGATGAAGAACCAGATTCCAATCTTTGAGCCTTCCATCCGACCCCATCTTCCTTCCTCACCGCCATCAGGCAGCGTTTCTTGGCCCTACCAGAAAATAATGTTGAGAGCCGCAAAGATGATCATCACGATCAGGGCCCAAAAGAGCTCTGACTTGTAGAACGGCACAGGCTCCTCTTTCGGCAGCACCGTCGCGCCATACACCAGCCCGTTCAGTTCCTCAATGCGCTTCGGCCTGGTAAACATGCTCACGCCCACGATGATGATGACTGTAAAGAGGAACGCCCACAGCGCGCGATAGACATTCTCAGCCATCGGCTTGGCGGCGTCAGAGAGCGCCACCACCGCCAGCTTGGCCGGATTCAGCTTGACCCATACAAACAGGCCGGCTGAAAAAATGATGCCGCCCAGCAGCCCAAGAAATCCGGCCGGAGCTGTCGCCCGCTTCCAGAACATGCCCAGCAGAATGGTGCCCAGCAGCGGCGCAACAAAAATGCTGAACAGTGCCTGCACATAGTCCATGATGCCCAGCGCATGCATCACCAGATAGGCGGCGCCGATTGACACCGCCACTCCTATCAGGATGGACAATCGGCCCACCATCACATAGTGGCTGTCGGATGCGTTCTTTTTGATCAGCGCGCGGTAAATGTCATACGTCCACACCGTTGAGAACGCGCTCACGTTGCCCGCCATGCCGCTCATGAATCCGGCAATCAGGGCCGTAATCCCCAGGCCCAGCAGTCCGGGCCCCAGATAACGCACCATCATCAGCGGCAATGCCTCGTTGTAGCTATGCAATTCGGTTCCCTGCGCTCCGCTCAGCACTTTTTCCTGGTACGCTTCCGGCAGCGTCGTCTGATCCATCGCCGCGCGGCAGGCCGCGGCATTGTCCAGCACGTCCGCCGATCCGCTCACCGCGCAGGCATGCACAATATCCTCGCCCACCAGTTGTCTGCGGCTCCCGTCCGGATTCTGCAGCAACACCAGGCCCAGCAGTCCGGGCAGAATCACGATGAACGGCGTCGCCATCTTGAAGAACGAGCCAATCACCGGCGCCATGCGCGCCGCGCGCAGGTCGTGCGCCGCCAGCACGCGCTGCACCACCAGAAAGTCCGTGGTCCAGTATCCAAAGCTGATGACGAACCCGAGGCCAAAAACGATGCCGGTCCATTGCACGCCCATTGGATTCGAGGCAAAATGCCCCGTATCCCGCCACAGGTGAAAATAGCTGTCCGAGTGCAGATTGGTCAGGATCTTCGCCTTCAGGCCCGTCCATCCGCCCGCCTGCACCAGGCCCAGTATCGGCACCAGCAGCGCTCCGCCCCAGATCAGGATGAACTGCAGCACCTCATTGAAAATGGCCGAGCGTAGTCCGCCCAGACCCACATACAGCGCCACTGCCACCGATGAAACCACGATGCTGAACGTGATGTTCCAGCCCAGCACCACCTTCATCACCACGGCCATGGCAAACATGTTCACGCCGCTCATCAGGATCATCTCGGTGGCGAACGAGATGGCCGCTACAACCCGGGCGTGCTCGCCGAAGCGGAGTTTGAGATACCCTGGCACCGAATGGGTCTTGCACACGTAATAGAAAGGCATCATCACCAGGCCCAGGAACAGCATGGCCGGAATCGCGCCAATCCAGTACCAGTGTGTCGCCAGGATGCCGTACTGGTAGGCCGAGCCGGCCCAGCCCATCAGTTCCAGCGAGCCGAGGTTGGCCGAGACGAAACTGAGGCCCGCAATCCATGCGGTCATCTCGCGCCCGGCCATAAAGAACTCTTCGCCTGTGTTCGACTGGCCCTTCAGATAAAAGCCGATCCAGATCACCATCCCGAAGTAAATGGCGATTACGGCGATGTCGAGTGGCCTTAGGTGCGCCAGCGGTAAGGCGGAGAAGGCCAGAAGGGCAGGCACCGAGGAAAGTGTGCCGGTGGAAACTGCGGCTGGGACCATACCGAACATTCTGTCACCTGATCAGGGCAATTTCCGTCCACTGGCGTCGGACGTACGTCCCCTAGTAAATGGTTTTACCTCTAGCCATGTCAAGCATCAAAGATCTGCAAACTGAGAAGACCCGCACCACACGCCGCTTCCCGCCGGCTGATCGCCTGCGCCCGGCAAAGACCGGTTCTGCCAACTGCGGGTAAGCGTTTTCCGGTGAAGTGTACCATATGCCCCATACATTGCAACAATAGCTTTTCCCGCTTCCTTCAAAGCACGCCCTTCGTCCCCTATCGGCCTCCGGCTTCATCAGCCAGTTTGACCTTCGCGCGCAGGCCCGTACCTCAGAAGCACCGGGCCTGCAACCTCAATCGGACCTGCCATTTTCCGCCTTCCGCCGCGAAATCCTCCTTGTCTTTCCCCTTCCGCGACGATACTGTGAGGCATGGAATCCGGGCTGCCTCCTGCCCCACCTGTCAGCGTCAGGTCAATCCTCCTGTCGCTGCTCACATTCTCTCTCCGGGTCCCGCTTGCTCTCGATTGAAGGAGTTGCTTCATGAATCCCCTCAGCAGCCGTCTCAACGGCAATAGCCTGTCCCGCCGCACCTTTTTCCGCGTGGCCGCGGGTGCTTCCGCTGCAGCAGGACTACGCATGGTCACAGAGCCCCAGTTGGCTCGCGCCGCAACGCCCCACTTCACCGATCCCGACGTTGGCATCCACATCGACGCCAACGAGAATCCCATGGGGCCCTGCGAGGCGGCACGCAAGGCAATCGTTGACATCATTCCTCGCGGCGGGCGCTATCTCTTTCCCTGGGACGAGGAACTTGGCGTCACCTTTGCCCGGCAGGAAGGCATTGACCCCGGATCCGTCCTCGCCTTCGCCGGTTCAACTGAGCCGCTCACCTTCACCGTCACGTCTTTCACCGGCAAGAACCGCCCACTGGTCACCGCGGACCCCGGCTATGAGGCCCCGGTGTGGGCGGCTCGGGACAGCGGGGCGCCAGTCGTCCAGGTTCCCCTCGCTGACCCCGGCGGCACGGCACGCCACGACATCAAGGCGATGCTCGCTGCCGCGCCCAACCCCGGCGTAATCTATATCTGCAATCCCAACAACCCCACCGGCACACCCACCCCGCACGAAGATATCGAGTATGCCGTCACGCACGCGTCCGGCGACACCATCATTCTCATCGATGAAGCCTACATCCATTTCTGCGGCGAGCCGCGCTCGCTGCACTTTGTCAAAGAGGGCAGAAATGTCATCGTGCTGCGTACATTTTCCAAAATCTACGGCATGGCGGGTCTGCGCATGGGCTTTGCCATCGGCCGGCCCGACCTGCTGAAGAAGATTGCCTCGGTGAACGGCGAGAACGCGCTGCCCGTCACCGCTCTGGTGGCCGCCACCGCCAGCCTGCGCGATGAAGCTCTGGTGGCCACGCGCAAAAAGGCGGTTGACCAGATTCGCCAGGATACGACCGCATGGCTCAACGGCGAGGGCTTCCAAACGACGCCTTCCGTCAGCAACTGCTTCATGGTCAACGTTAAGCGGCCCGGCGGACAGGTGCAGGCGGCTCTGGCTCAAAAGCTCATGTTTGTGGGCCGCATCTGGCCCGCATGGCCCCACTGGCTGCGCATTACCGTTGGCACGTCCAACGAAATGAAGACCTTCCGGAGTGACTTCAAGTCGGTCATGGCCACTGACACCGCTGCGCTCGCTCCGCTGCCCCTGCCTGCGCGCCTTGCCCGCCGTCCCTTCACGCACCTCTCATGAAGCTGGCTTGACGGCACATGCCGCACATTCCATCGGGGTTGTTCTTCCGCCCTTAGGGGGTCATCCTTCATGGTTCTCGTGCGTGGAGCGCCGCCCCCTCGTGTCCCGCGCCCGTGTTGCCGGTCGCTCATCCGCGCCGGTCGCCTCGTGGTGATTGCCATCACATGTCCCGGTACCCCATATCACCTTCGCGCGTCTAAACCTGTTGCATATTTTTCTGTGAGGAGATGACATGCCGGGCCACGGAGCAGACAAATGGGCACATCCAGCCGTCATTCTCGTCGCCACCGATCTCGGCGATCTGGATCGGCTGATGCCCTTTGCCATCCAGCAGGCCGGCGGGACGTACGCGCGGTTGATCCTGCTTCACGTTCTGCCTTGCTGTATGGCACCGGTGCACCACACCTTCGAGAGGCCGCACTACGATCCGTCCGGGGCACGCGCGTCTGCCGTACGGGCAATGCTGCCCTGGTGCAATATGGCCCGCGCTCAGCAGATTGCATGCAGCATCATCGTGCGCGAAGGCGACCCCGCCTTGCAAATCAGCGCCGCTGCCCGCCAGTTTCAGGCGGACCGCGTGCTTCTCGGCACCCGGACCCGCGGCAGAGTCACAAAGACTCTCCTCGGATCCGTGGCAGAACAAGTGCTGCGCCTGGTTCACTCCCCGGTCATCACCGTGGGACCCGAGGCATGTCTCCCGGTGGTTCGCAGCGGCGGCGAAAAGGTCGTCCTGCATGCCACCACTATTGGAGAAACCTCCCGCCCGGGCGCAGCGCTTGCCTGCCAGATTGCCGCCGCACAAAACGCGCGACTCGTCCTTCTGCACGTGCTTCCCAATATGTACGAGCGCCGGGGCCGTGGCGTGCCCGTCGAGCCGGATGATCCGGTCCTTCTTCAGTTACAGCATCTGGCCGCTGAAGTTTCCGGCGCCGTCGCGGATGGAGAGGTGACAGTGGAGCCGTATGTCACGCGCGGCAACCCCTCCATCGAGATACTGGCGATCTCGGCTGAGCTGCGTGCCAGCATGATCGTGCTCAGCACATCTCATCGCTCGTTTCTGCGGAGCCTGACCGGCGACGGCGCCATCTACCGTGTACTGGCTCACGCGCCCTGTCCCGTGCTCACCTTGCGCGAGCCCGCCGAGGTGGAGGCGGTTGGTGAAGCAGCCGGCATGGCATCTTCTCTCGCCGTTTAGTCTTTCATTTGTGGATTCAGGCGCTAACCGGCCAACTGCGCTTCGCCCTGTCAGCGATGCGCAGGGGCGATGCGTCCGGCAGTGAGAACACGGTGTAAGGGCCGCTCTGCCTCACTATGCCGTCAGGCGTTCCAGTTGCTCAGGTTGCACAATCGTCAGGCTCGAGCCCTTGATCACAATCCACTGGTCGCGGCGAAACTGGTTCAGCAGGCGAGTCACGGTCTCCCGCGAGGTTCCCGCCATGTTGGCTATCTCCTCGTGCGTCAGCGCCATGGTGAATCGCATCTCCGGCTTGCCGTCACATGCGGCGTGGCAACAGTCCAGCAGCAGCCGCGCCAGCCGTCCCGCGGCCGAGCCTGAAAGCGCCAGCCGCTTGGCGTCATGAAACACGGTCATGTACTCACTGGAGAGCGCCTGTGCCGCATGCATGCTGGCAATACCGTGACGGCTCAGAAAGTCAACAAACTCCTGCCGGTGTATGGTCTTCACCCGGCAGGGTTCAACCGTCTCGGCGGTCACCTCATATGGCACGTTGGCCAGCACCGCGCTCAACCCCATCACATCGCCGGGCCGGGCGATCTTCACAATCATCGTCTTGCCGTCGCGCGATGTGGACGAGATCTTCACCTGTCCATGGCACACGATGAAGACGTTGCGTGCCGGGTCGCCCTCCGAGAACAGCGCCGTCCCGCGCGCATGGCTCATGATGACTCCGATTTTGTCGTAGTCCGCCAGCGCTTCAGGGGTGAAATTACAGAACATCAGTCGCTCGCGGTGTTCGCAGTGCAGGCAATCTTCCGGCGGGCGATCTGGACGAAATCCAGCCATGCCGTTCTCCGTCAACGACACTGAAGTATAGCTCAATTTTGACGGTGTACGGGATGGGATATTCCCCCACGGCGCGCAAACCCGCCTGCGCTGCCACTGTCGCACGAGAAAAATCTGCCCGCTACCAGCCTCAGTCTCTTCCGGGCCCCCAACGTTGCCGCCGGATAGCCTCGCCAGCGCTACTCCACTTCAACCCGTACTGAGGCTTCGCGCTTCACACCCCTTGAGGCACCCTGCGGGGGTACGCACATTACGGGCACCTTCGACCTTGCCATCAGTTGGAATGCTGTCCCATGCGGCCCTGGCGTCCCGCTTGTTCGCTTTGCGCCGATGACCAGCAGGCTCGGACGAAGCTCCTCAATCGCCACCGGTATTGCCGCCTCCGGCTTGCCGTCCTTCACGATGCATTGCACCCTGTCCCGGATCTTCTTAAGGGCGTCGAAATCTTCCAGCACGGTTATGCACGGTTTTGGCGTCGCGGGCCCGGCTAGATCGCGCGCATGCACCAATACGAGTGGCCTCTCAAGTGTTTCCGCCAGCGCAGCCGCGGACGCCACCGCCGACTCTGTCGCCTCGTTCCTCTCCATGGCCAGCATCACGGCGCCACCGCCCGGCGTTGGCCGGTTCCCTCCCGCGCTCCAATCGGCGGCGACTGCCAGCACCGGGCATGGTGCTTGACGGACGAGTTGTTCGGCCACGCTGCCCACCACCACCGGACCTACTCCCTTGCCGCCCTTTGTTCCCACCAGAATCAGGTCTGCATCGTACTGCACGGCCACGTCCACCAGAGTCTGTGTCACGGCGCCCTGGCGAACCTCTGAGTGGCTGTGAATTCCATTGCGGATCAGGTCAGCCGAGAGTCCGTCAAGAACCGTTCGTGCTTCCTCGCTCAGGCCCTGTCTCAATTCTCCAGAGACTGAATCCACGGCTGCATATTCCATCGGGTCAAGGCTATGGGCAAGCACCACTCGCGCTCCAAAGGCAAGAGCCAGCTTGCGCGCATACGCCAGCGCGCCATCCGCGCGGCCGTTCAAGTCAGTGGCTACAACAATGGTCTTTGGATTGGTTTTGAAGTTCATCTCAGCCTCCAGGCTCCGCACCCAGCTCACTCAAGCCGCATATCCCCGAAAACCCCTCATCCAACACGAATATGCCCGGCCACCTCACGGGTGCCACGCGAACCGTCTACACACCAAGTGTGCTCTCTCGCCAGCCAGGCTGGCGGTGATGTCATGCACGACGCGGTGTGATTCACATCACTGCAATGGTGGTACGCTACAACTCCTCAGCAGCATTGCACTTGTCTCGCACCTGCCGTCTTGCCTATACAGCACAGGGCCCGATGAATTAGGCTTTCCGCCGTTATGAAAATTGTGTCTGAACACCCTGCTCAATCGTTTTGGCTGGTCCGCCTCGTCTCCATCGCCCTGCTGCTGGGCTGCACCCTGCCCGCCGCCGCTCAGGCGCCGGTACCCGACTCGCCCTCCATTGAGGCCCAGGCCCACGCGCTTCTGTCCAAGCTCACGCTTGAACAGAAGATCAAGCTCATCGGCGGTGTTGACAGCATGTTCACCAATGCCATTCCCTCCATCGACCTGCCCCGCTTCAAGATGTCTGACGCTTCAGTGGGCGTACGCACCTGGGGCCCCACAACCGCCTATGCCGGCGGCGTCGCCCTGGCCGCCACATGGGACCGTGACTTTGCCCGCGAGCTGGGTGCAGGCTTGGGCCGCGATGCCCGCGCCCGCAATGTCAACTTCCTGCTCGGCCCGGGCGTGGACATTGCTCGTTCTCCCGTCAACGGCCGCAACTTCGAGTACCTCTCCGAGGACCCCTACCTCAATTCAGAGATGGTTGTCCCCTACATCGAGGGTGTGCAGTCGCAGGGTGTCATCGCCACCGTCAAGCACTTTGCGCTCAACAACCAGGAGTACAACCGCCACAACGTTGACGTGGAGGCGGATGAGCGCACCATGCGCGAAATCTACCTGCCCGCCTTCGAAGCTGCCGTCACCCGGGGGCACGTCGACGCAGTCATGGACTCCTACAACCTGATCAACGGCGAACACGCCACCCAGAATGCCTTTCTTAACCTCAAGGTTCTCAAGGGTGAATTGGGCTTCAAGGGCGTGCTGATGTCGGACTGGGTCGCCACCTACGATGGCGTCGCAGCGGCCAATAACGGCCTCGATCTGGAGATGCCCTCGCCGCGCTTTATGAACGAGGAAACCCTCCTGCCCGCCGTCAAGGATGGCCGCGTGAAGGAATCCACCATTGACGACAAGGTGCTGCGCCTGCTGCGCGTCGAGCTGCGCTATGGCTTCACAACCCGCCCGCAGTGGAACCCAAGCTACTCCACCTACTCGGTAGCCGACCGCAAGGTTGCCCTCGACGGCGCGCTGGAAAGCCTCACTCTGCTGAAAAATGAGGGCAACCTGCTTCCGCTGAACCCGGCAAAAATCAAGACCATTGCAGTCATCGGTCCTGATGCCTGGCCAGCCGTGGCCGGTGGCGGCGGATCGTCCCACGCCACGGCGTTCTCGCCAGTCAGCATCGTCACCGGAATCGGCGACCTGCTTGGTCCCAACGTTCACGTGCTCTACACGCGGGGCCTGCCCGAGCTGTCAACCTTCTTCGGCAATACACATTGGGATGGCCCTGTCGAACAGGCCGTATACCCGACTAGCGACTTCACAGGCACGCCTGAAACCTCCACGGAAAACGGCATCAATAGTTGGACACTCGGGCGCCGGAGAGGCGGTCCTCCCTCTGCGCCGCGCAGCATCCGCTATACGGCATCGTTCACGGCTCCCCATGCAGGCACTTATGTCGTTGTTGCAGCGTTGCCGGGCCGTGACCAGCTCGACGTCACCATCAACGGCGTCAAGTGGGACATGCCGCCGCACGCCGATGGAGTTGCGCCTCTTTCCACCACTGTCGATCTCGCCGCCGGGCAGGTTGCACGCATCGTCGCGGATTATGTGCCCTCCTCCGCGGGCGAGCATCTCAGCCTGGGAATCCAAGGCGAGCAGGATCTGATCTCCCCTGAGGTGAAACAATTCGCTGCCGCCGCCGACGTGGTCGTGGTCGCCGTAGGCTTCGATGCCACCACTGAGGGCGAGGGCTTCGATCGCACCTTCAATCTGCCCTGGGGGCAGGACGCCCTCATCGATGCAGCGGCCGCGGCCAATCCGCGCGCCATTGTCACCCTCACCGCCGGCGGCGCGGTCGATACCTCCCGCTGGCTCGGCAAAGTGCCTGTGTTGCTGGATACCTGGTATCCCGGCCAGGAGGGCGGCACCGCCGTGGCCGACGTCCTCTTCGGCAAGCATGATCCCGAAGGCCGTCTCCCCGTCAGCTTTGACCGCGCCTGGCGGGACAACCCCTCATACAAGGACTACTACCCCATCCCCGGCGCTGACACCACCCTTGAAGTCCACGAAGTGGGCCATGCACCCGTCACCCTCACCATTCCCCATGTCCGCTACAACGACAAGCTGATGGTCGGTTACCGCTACTGGACTACCACCGGCAGGCAACCGCTCTTCCCCTTCGGCTTCGGCCTCAGCTATACCACCTTCAGCTTTGCCAATCTCAAGGTGCCTGCCTCGGCTCGCTCCGGCGTCACGGTTCCGGTCAGCTTTGACGTCACCAATACCGGCAAGGTGGCGGGCGCCGAAGTGGCGCAGCTCTATGTCTCTGACCCCTCGGCAAGCGTCACGCGGCCCGAGCGCGAACTCAAGGGCTTT